>NZ_CABVGP010000001.1:1200000-1500000 GCF_902497555.1 Amycolatopsis camponoti
AGCACACAGGGTTAGAACACTGTTTCTCACTCACGACTGGTGGGACGGCAGGACGCAGACGGTGTCGATGCCCAGGACGTGGTTGAGGCGGCCGAAAGCGAGCCACGCGCCGAGGCTCATGCTCAGCTCGACGATCTCCTGCTGCGTGTAGTGCTCGGCCATCCGCTTCCAGAAGTCGTCGTCCAGGTTGTGGTGGTCCAGCGTGTACCGCTCGGCGTACTCGGCCGCCAGCCGCGTGCGCTCGTCGAAAAGCTCGGTCGTGCGCCACTCCGTCACCGCGTCCGCGAACTCCGGCTCGACCTTCACGCCGTCGCGCTCGGTGCGCCAGTCGAGGCAGAAGATGCACCCGTTGATCTGGGCGATCCGCAGCCGCGCGGCTTCGAACTCCCGCAGCCCCAGCGTCGTGTGCGCGTAGACCGCCAGCGAGAACTGCGAAGCGGCGATCCCGATGCCGGGCACCATCTCGCCCCACACGTACCCGATCGGGTCCTTGCCCTCGGGGATGTCGATGTTCACGAGCGCCTCCTTCCGAGCTTGCCGGCTGCCGGGCGCAGCGGGACGTCGAGTGCGTCGTAGAGACCGGGTTCCGCTTCGGCCAGCCAGTCGATCGCGCCGACGAGCCGGCCGACGGCGGTCGCGTTGCCGCCCGCCGACCGGTTTTCGCCCTCGTCGGAAGCTTCGACGCTGACCTCGATGCGCGGCCGGCCTTCGATGATCACGCGGTGGGCGCCGTCGCCGCTGGGCGGCGTGGGCCAGTCCGGCGCGCACGACGGGTGGATGCGGGTGACGTGCTCGATGACGATCCGCGCTTCGCCGTCGACGATGCCCTGGACCTCGAACCGCACCGCGCCCTGGGTGCCCTTCTCGAACTCGCCCATGGTCCGCGTGGAGACGGTTTCCTCGAGCGGACGCCGCTGCAGCGTCTCGCGCAGCTCGTCGACTTCGACGCCGAGGCCGCGCGCGATCAGCCGGACCTGCCCGCCCCAGACCATCGACGGCACGCCGGTCATCAGCATCGGCGGGTCGTAGTCCATCGGCTGGCCCATGCCGACCAGGTACCGGACGGAGTCGGGCTGCTCGTAGGTCGAGTAGTCGAAGATCTCCTGGCAGCGGATGACGTCGACGTCGGTGCCGAGCCCGCTGATCAGCAGCGGCAGGACGTCGTTGCCCCAGCCGGGGTCGACGCCGGAGACGAACAGCGAGCCGCCGCCCTCCTTGATCGCGGCCAGCACGGGATCCCGCAGTTCCGGGGGCGCGTTGCGCTGGTCGTAGAGCGGGTAGAGGGCCGGTGTGACGACGACCGCGCCCGTCCCGACCGCGCGGACGATGTCGGCGAGCGCGTCGTCGAACCGGACGTCTCCCGACGCGGCGTAGACGACGGCGCGCGGATTCGCGGCGAGCACGGCTTCGATGTCGTCGGTCGCGGCGACCCCGAGGTCTCCGACCCCCGCCAGCGCGCCGGCGTCCTTGCCGACCTTCGCCGGGTCGTGGACGAGCACCGCGGTCAGTTCCAACGCCGGGTGAGCGTCGACGGCCCGGATCGCTGCCCGGCCGACGTTGCCCGTACCCCACACCACTGTGGCGATCATTTCGCCGAGTTTTCGCCGGTTCGCCCGGGTCCGGAAAGGGATTCGTTCCGGCCAGCGGACCACGAGAAGCCGGGTAGGCTGCAGTGCGTCCGAACGTCGTATCGGAGGGCGCGCCATGACGATCGACCCGAAGCCCCGCAGCCGCACGGTCACCGACGGGATCGAGGCCGCGCCCGCGCGCGGCATGCTCCGCGCCGTCGGGATGGGCGACGGCGACTGGCGCAAGCCGATCATCGGCGTCGCCAGCTCGTGGAACGAGATCACGCCGTGCAACCTGTCCCTGGACCGGCTGGCGCAGGCGTCCAAGGAAGGCGTGCACGCGGCCGGTGGCTACCCGCTTCAGTTCGGCACGATCTCGGTGTCCGACGGCATCTCGATGGGCCACGACGGGATGCACTTCTCGCTCGTGTCGCGGGAGGTCATCGCCGACTCGGTCGAGACCGTGATGCAGGCCGAGCGGCTCGACGGCTCGGTGCTGCTGGCCGGCTGCGACAAGTCGCTGCCGGGCATGCTGATGGCGGCCGCGCGCCTCGACCTGGCCTCGGTGTTCCTCTACGCGGGTACGATCGCCCCCGGCTGGGTGAAGCTGACCGACGGCACCGAGAAGGACGTCACGCTTATCGACGCCTTCGAGGCGGTCGGCGCGTGCCGGGCGGGCCGGCTCGGGACCGCCGACCTGGACCGCATCGAACGCGCCATCTGCCCCGGTGAGGGCGCCTGCGGCGGCATGTACACGGCGAACACGATGGCGTCGGCGGCCGAGGCGATGGGGATGAGCATGCCGGGGTCGGCCGCGCCGCCGTCCGCGGACCGCCGTCGCGACCACTACGCGCACCTTTCGGGGGAAGCTGTGGTCGGGCTGCTCGAGAAGGGCATCACCGCGCGAGACATCCTGACGCGGGAAGCGTTCGAGAACGCCATCACGGTGATCATGGCGCTCGGCGGCTCGACGAACGCCGTGCTGCACCTGCTGGCCATCGCGCACGAGGCGAAGGTTTCGCTGACCCTCGACGACTTCAACCGGGTCGGCGACTGCGTCCCGCACCTGGGCGACCTCAAGCCGTTCGGCAAGTACGTCATGAACGACATCGACCGCCACGGCGGCATCCCGGTGCTGATGAAGGCGCTGCTGGACGAGGGCCTGCTCCACGGCGACGCGCTGACGGTCACCGGCCGGACGGTGGCGGAGAACCTCGCCGAGCTGGACCCCGACCCGATCGACGGCGAGGTCCTGCGCCGGCTGGACAACCCGCTGCACCCGACCGGCGGCATCACCATCCTGCGCGGCTCGCTGGCGCCGGAGGGAGCGGTCGTGAAGTCCGCGGGCTTCGACACGGCCAACTTCGAGGGCCCGGCGCGCGTGTTCGAGCGCGAGCAGGAGGCGATGGCGGCGCTGAACGAAGGCCGGATCTCGGCGGGCGACGTCGTCGTCATCCGCTACGAGGGCCCCAAGGGCGGGCCGGGGATGCGCGAGATGCTCGCGATCACCGCGGCGATCAAGGGCGCCGGACTGGGCCGCGACGTCCTGCTGCTGACCGACGGCCGGTTTTCCGGCGGCACCACGGGCCTGTGCATCGGCCACGTGGCGCCGGAGGCGGTCGACGGAGGCCCGATCGCGTTCGTCCGCGACGGCGACCGGATCGCCGTCGACATCAAGGGCCGCAGCATGGACCTCCTGGTGGACGCGGCCGAGCTGGCGCGGCGCCGCGAGGGCTGGGAGCCGCTGCCGAACAAGTTCCCGGAAGGCGTGCTGGGCAAGTACGCGAAGCTGGTCCGGTCGTCGTCCTACGGCGCCGTGACGAGCTGAGTGCGGGGGTTCGCCGCTGGCGCGCGCTCTATGGCTTCGTCATGAGCTGAACGCGCCGGTGCGACTTTCCGCGCCGGGACCGCGTTGTCGACCCAAGCGGGCGCGAGCATGCCCTGCGGGCCGGTGACGCGTAGCTTCCTAACTTGCGTGACGACCAACAAGTATGTGACAGTGGTGGCATGACCGTCGTCCTCGTGAACGGAAACCCCGAGACCGCCGCGGTCTGGGACCCGCTGTGCGCCGAACTGGACCGCGCCGACGTGCTGCGGCTGTCCCCGCCCGGTTTCGGCGCGCCGGTGCCGGACGGGTTCGCCTGCACGGTGACCGGCTCCCGCGACTGGCTCATCGCGGAGCTCGAAGCGCTCGGCGAGCCCGTCGACCTCGTCGGGCACGACATCGGCGGCAGCATCGTCGTTTCGGTCGCGATGACCCGGCTCGACCTGCTGCGCACCTGGGTCAGCGACTCACTGGGCGTCTTCGACCCGGACTACGTCTGGCACGACCTGGCCCGGCAGTGGCAGACGCCCGGCGACGGCGAGCGATCGGTCGCGGACCTGCTCGGCGGGACGCTCGCCGGCCGCACCGCGCGCATGGTCGGCCGCGGTATCGCCGAGCCGGTCGCGGCCCGGCTGGCCGCCGGGCAAGGCCCCGAGATGGGCCGCGCGATCCTCACGTTCTACCGCTCCGCCGCCCAGCCGGTGATGGCCGAGCTGGGGCGCGCCTTGCCGGCCGCCGCGGCGCGTCCCGGACTCGCCGTGCTCGGGACGGACGACCACTTCGTCGGCTCCGAAGCGCTGCGCCGCCGATCGGCCGAGCGGGCCGGGGCCCGGGTCCTGACCCTGCCCGGGCTCGGGCACTGGTGGATGGTGCAGGATCCCGGCCGCGCCGCCCGCGCGCTCAGCGAGTTCTGGACGTCATGAGAGCGCGCTTGTCCACCTTGCCGACCTCGGTGAGGGGCAGCGCGTCGGCGAAGTCCACGCTCGCCGGGACGTAGTGCTCCTGGCCGAAGACTTCCCGCGCGTGCGCCTTCAGGGCGTCTTCGGTGACTTCGCTCGAGGTGACGACGACGGCGTGCAGCACCTGGCCGTCCTCCGTGGCGAGGCCGAAGACGGCCGCACTCCGGACCGCCGGGTGGGTCTCGAGCGCGTGCTCGACGACGGTCGAGGGCACCTTCGTCCCGTGTTCGCCGACCACGACGACGTCGTCGGCCCGGTCGAGGAGGTAGAGGTAGCCGTCGTCGTCGAAGCGGCCGAGGTCGCCGGTGCGCAGCCAGCCGGCGCCGATCGGTGGGCCGCCGAGGTAACCGTCCATCATGGACAGTCCGCGGACCTCGACTTCGCCGTCTTCGGTGATCCGCCCTTCCATGCCCGGCACGATCCGGCCGACCGAGCCCAGCCGCTCCGGGTGGTCGATCAGCTCGGCCGCGGAGATGCTGGCGATCATCGGGGCTTCGGTGAGGCCGTAGCCCTGGCCGACGACCGGGCCGAAGACGTCGAGGGCCTGGGCGAGCCGATGCGGCGGCAGCGGCGCGGCGCCGAGGGAGAGCGAGCGGACGCTGCCGAGGTCGGTGCTGTCCCGCGCCGGGTGGTCGAGGACGGCGGCCAGGCGCGGTGGCGTCAGGGAAAGCGTGTCGATGCGGTGTTCCTGGATCGCGGCGAGAACCGCGCCGGCGTCGAAGCCGTCCTGGAGCACCACGGTGTCGCGGCGCAGGAGGGCGCCGAGGACGGCGGCGTTGCCGGTCATGTGCGTCATCGGGGCGACGAGCAGCATGCGGCCGGGGCCGGCCGGGTCCGGCGTGAAGATGTACGCCATGCCGTCGTAGATGCCGCTGTGGCGGATGAGCTTCGGAGCGCCGGTGGTGCCGCCGGTGGGGAAGAGGAGATGGACGGTCTCGGGTGGGTCCAGCGGCACGGGTTCGCCGTCGAGGTCGTCGAGGGTGCGGACGTCGCCGCCGGGCCAGTCGTCCGGGCGGTCGGTGACGACGGTGGCGCCCTCGGCTGCGGCGAGCCGGTCCGGCTTCGGCGCGGAGGCCGGGACCATGAGGACGGTCGAGCCGCGCAGGAGTCCGGCGAGCTGGACGAGCAGTGTCTCGGGCCGGTTGCGCAGGTCGACGGCGACGGTCTTTTCGTGCCCGGGCTTTTCGTGCCCGAGGCCGCCGTGCAGCCGGCGCAGCCGAGCGCGGGCCTGGTGGTAGGTCGTGACGCCGTTCTCGTGGTGGAACAGGGGGCGGTCACCGCCGTCGTCGAGCGCGGCGAGCGCTTTCGTCAGGAAGAAGCTCACTCGGCGACGGTACTCAGTGAGGCTGGTCCGGCCGTCACCGTCGCTGGACTTCGCCTGCGGCGGGCGGGCCTCAGTCCTGGTAGGAGAGCTTCGCGAGTTCCTCGTCGAAGTCGAACCAGTCCGTCTCGCTCCCGGCCGGGATGACCTCGTAGGTCCGGTCGAGGAAGGCGGCGATCTCCTTGGCGGGCGCCTCGAGCACGGCGGCGCCGTCGGGGGAGTTGAGTTCGACGACGACCAGCGCGGGGTCGCCGGCGGGCCCGACGCGCACGTCACCGTCGCCGCAGCGGGCGAGCAGGCCGTCGGCGAGCAGGTCGCGCCCGAAGAGCCACCGGACGGCGCTCGGGCCGGCGTGCAGCACCACGGCGACCGCGTAGGGATCGCGGGTGTCGTACTCCAGCTCGGCCGGCACCGGCCGCGGCGCCGCCCCGAAGGTGCGCAGGGCGAAGTCGAAGCTGGCACTGGTCACGCTGTGCGGGTCGGCCATGGGGACCGCCTTTGCTACTCGTCGGTTAACTTCGTCTTGTTCCAGGGATAACCCATAGTGAGTTCAACGCCCAGCGTTCCGAAAAACTTTCACACTCTGGGGTGATCAAGAAGTGTCGGAGGTCACCGTCGGCGTGGCCGAACGGGCAGGTTCTCACGGAGGGTGAGACGACGTTCCCCAAGTCGGTCAATAAGTGAAGTCACTCCACTTCTGGCAGCGCTTCACTTTTGATGCAGGTACACCTCGCGGCCAGCGTCAGGTGAACCCACTGCATTACTGAAGTGACTCAACTTTCGGAGTCGATACGCGACTGGAGTCACTCCGACACTTGAGCCGCTGCGCGCTCTGAGCGCCCGGAGCGCCCGTGGCACCCACCGACTGGCCGCTTGCCCCCGCGACTCAGAACTCGACGCCAGGCTTTCGAAGCCGTCCGGCTCGCGGATGGGTCGAGACGCCGGAGTTGCACCGTCCGGGTGGGAAGCGCCACCCCACACCAGTCCGCGACGCCTTCCAGCCGCGAACGCCTCCTGGAAGCAAGGGTGAGGTGGAGGGTGCCGGGCATGGGTGAGCGTGGACGGCTACGGCTGCATCCGGACGAGGCACCGGTGCCGGGGCCGAGCGCCGAGGAGCTCCTGGGGCGCGTCGCGGCCGGGGACGAACCCGCCTTCGCGGCGCTGTACGACCTCATCGCCGGGCCGGTGCTCGGGCTGGTGACGCGCGTCCTGCGCAACCACGCCCAGGCCGAGGAAGTGGCGCAGGAGGTGCTGGTGGAGGTGTGGCGCAAGGCCACGAGGTACGTCCCGGAGCGCGGCAGCGCGCTGTCGTGGGTGCTGACGATCGCCCACCGCCGGGCCGTGGACCGCGTGCGCTCGCACCAGGCCGTGCTCGACCGCGAGGAGCGGGCGGGCCGGATGGACGTCCGGCGGCCGTTCGACGAGGTCACCGAGTCCACTTTGGCCACTCTCGACCAGCAGCGCGTGCGGCAGTGCCTCGCCGAGCTCACCGATCTCCAGCGCGAGTCCATCGTGCTGGCCTACTACAACGGCTACACCTATCCCGAGGTCGCCGAGGTGCTGAAGGTGGCGCCCGGGACCGTGAAAACCCGCATCCGGGACGGTCTGATCCGGCTGCGTGACTGCCTGGGGGTGGATCGATGACCGCCGAGCTGCACACGCTGACCGGGGCCTACGCGCTGGATGCCGTGTCCGATGTGGAGCGTGCCGGGTTCGAACGGCACCTCGGGGAGTGTGCCGCGTGCCGCCAGGAGGTGGCCGAGCTGCGGGCGACCGGTGCCCGGCTGGGCGCGGCCGAGACCGTGGGGCCGCCGCCCGAGCTGCGAGCGAGGGTGCTCGCCGGCGTCGCCCGCACGCGTCAGCTGCCGCCGAGAGTTCCGGCGCGGCGTGGGGAAAAGCCTCGCCGTGGCAAGGCTTTCGGGCTGCGCGTCGCCCTGTTCGGGGCGGCCGCGGCCGCCGTCGTCGCGGTCGGGGTCGGCGTCGTGACGACGTCCGCGCCGCCGGCTCCGGTCGACTCGGTGCTGTCCGCGCCGGACGCGACCGCGATCCAGGGCGTCGGCGAGGGGCACGCGACCCTGGTCGTCTCACGCAGCCGCAACCAGGCGGTGCTGCTCGCCTCGGACCTCCCCGCGCTCGACGCGGGCCACGTGTACCAGGTGTGGATGATCCGGTCCGGTGAAGCGCAGTCGGCCGGCGTCCTGCAACCGCGGATGCTGATGTCCGACATCCCGCCCGGTACCGACCGGATCGGCATCACCGTCGAGCCCGCCGGCGGGTCCGCGAGCCCGACGACGCCGGCGGTCAGCCGGATCTCCCTGACCTAGCGATCCGACGAGACTGCCGCGAGGACCAAGATTTTCCGGTGCGGTGGGCAATTGCCGGCGGAATCAATTCATCAAACGGTGACCTGAATCACTCGATCGAGTGGCAATCCGGTTCCACTGCAGCCCCGAATCATCCGCAAGAAGAAGTTCACAGCCGCTTTCTTTGGAGTGATTTTCGTGACCAAGCTTCGTGTCGCCGGTATCGGTTTCGCCGCCGTGGCCGCCCTTTCGCTGACCGCGTGCAGCGGCAGCGACACCGCTTCTTCGGGCAGCTCCAGCGCCCCCGCCCCGACTTCGTCGATGGCCGCCCCGTCGTCTTCGGTCGACTCGGCCGCGTCCACCGGCGTGACCACCAACGCCGACGTGTTCGGCCCGGCCTGTTCGCAGCTGCCGCAGGGCTCCGCGCCGGGTTCGCTGGACTCGATGGGCCCGCAGCCCGTCGCGTCGGCGGCGTCGACGAACCCGCTGCTGACCAAGCTGGTCGCGGCCGTGAAGGCGACCAACCTGGTCGACACGCTCAACAGCGCGCCGGCGATCACGGTGTTCGCGCCGGCCGACCCGGCGTTCGCGGCGCTGGGTGACGCGAAGTTCGCCGAGCTGGCGGGCAAGCCGGCGGAGCTGTCGCCGATCCTGCAGTACCACGTGGTCGGCAAGCGGTACGACGCCAAGGGACTCGAGTCGGCCGGCACGCTGGACTCGCTCAACGCCGCGGGTGGGCCGCTGAAGATCGAGGGCTCGGGCGAGAACATGACCGTCAACGGCGCGAAGATCCTGTGCGGCAACATCCCGACGAAGAACGCCACGGTCTTCGTGATCGACAAGGTGCTCACCCCGGGCACCAACAAGTAATTCAGGAATTGCGGCCCAGTTCCGGGCCGAGCCGTTCCGCGAGGTCGGTGAGGATCTGCACGTAGTCTTCGTGTTCGAAGGTGAACGGCAGGGCGAAAGCCACCTCGTCGACCTCGCGGAATGCCGCGTGCGCGTGCAGCCGCTCGGCGATCTCGGCGGAAGTTCCGACGAAGTCGGGGGAGAACAACATCCGCGCCGGGCCCTGGGGTTCCGCGGTGCGGGGAAGCCGTTTCGCCGCGTAGGCCTCGTACTTCGCGCGCTGCTCCGGTGTCGCGGTGTCGGTCGGGATGACGACCAGGCCCTGCGAGACCCGGGCCGCCTCACCGGCCGGGTGGTGCTCGCGGAACGTCCGGATGTGCGACAGCTGGATCTCGGCGAAGTCGGTGCTTTCACCTTCGGCCTTGACCACGCTGCTGGTCAGGAAGTTCATCGCGTGCGCCCCGGCCCACTCGGCCGAGCGCAGGCTCGCACCGCCGTACCAGAGGCGGTCGCCGAGCCCGGGCGCCTGCGGCTGGACCCGGTCGGAGAACACCTCGAAGCCCTGCGTCCCGCTGAACTCGGTGGCCGGCTTGCCGCGCACGAAACCGAGCAGCCGTTCCACGCGGTCGTAGGAGAAGTCCTCGGCGTCGGCGGTGTCCGGGTAGAGGGCTTGCTTGACGTCGTCCCACCGCATCGGCGGACCGACGCTGATCCCGGGGTTGAGCCGGCCGCCGGAGAGCAGGTCGACGGTGGCCAGGTCCTCGGCGAGCCGCAGCGGGTTCTCCCAGCCGAGCGGGATGACGGCGGTCCCGAGGTGGATCCGCCGGGTCCGCTGGGAGGCGGCGGCGAGCACGGCAACGGGCGACGAAATGCCGTGCTGCAGGTGCCGGTGCCGCACCCAGGCGCTGTCGAACCCGAGCTGTTCACCCAGTTCGATGATCTCGAGGATCGACTCGTGCCCCCGCCGCGGGTCAGCGGGGTCGAACAGGCCGATGGTCAGGAAGCCGAGCTTCCGCAGTGGTCGCGACACACCCCGATTTTGCCCCGGGCAGCGGGGCGTCCCACCTGGTGGACTACCGCTCTCGCAGCAGGTCCAGGCCGGCGAGGATGAGGTCCAGGCCGAACTCGAACTCCGCCTGGTCGTCGCACCAGCCCAGGGTCGAATCCGGGTCGTCGTGGGTGATCTCGCTCAGCATTCCCACCAGGTTCGGCAGCTGGGCGGCCAGCTCCGGCGGGACCTCCGCCGATGCCCCCGCGCTCGGGTCGAACAGCTCCTGGCTGAACCCGAGCGCCCGGCTGCCGAGGGCGTGCAGCGCGTGGTGGATCCGGTTGTGCGAGAACCCGCCTTCGTGCATCAGGCCGACCAGGGAGTCGTAGTACTTCAGCACCCCGAGGCTGGTCGACGACCGCGTCTCGAACAGCGCCGGCGCCCAGCGGTGGCGGAGGAACACCTGGCGCGCGGCGAGGATGCGCCGCCGGGCCGTCTGCCGCCAGTCCGGCCCCTTTTCCAGGCGCGCGACGGTCTCGTTGATCTCCTGCGCCACGACCTCGACGATCCCGTCGAGCACGTCTTCCTTCTTGGCCACGTGGTAGTAGAGCGACATCGCCTCGGCGTCGAGCTCCTCCGCGAGGCGGCGCATCGTCACCGCGCGCAGGCCGTGCTCGTCGGCGAGCGCGACGGCCGCGTGCAGCACGCGCTCCCGGCTCAGCGGGGTTCGGGCGTCGGTGGTCACGCCCAAGATCGTACAACGTAAGGCCTCCTTGACCAGGCGACCGCCGCGGAGCTACCTTACAACGTACGACTTACAACGTAAGGGAGACGCGATGAAGGCCCTCGTCCAGCGTGTGTACGGCCCGGCTGACAGCCTGACCTGGGAAGACGTGCCCGATCCCGTGCCCGGCGAAGGCGAGGTGCTGGTCCGGGTGCACGCCACCTCGGTCAACCCGTACGACTGGCACTTCATGAGAGGCGAGCCCCGCATAGCGCGCCTGATGACCGGCGGCTTCGGCCTGCGCCGCCCTCCGGTCGGCGTCCTCGGCTGCGACCTGGCCGGCCGGGTCGAGACGCGGGGTGCGAAGTTCGCCCCCGGCGACGACGTCTACGCGCTGCTGCCGAGGGGTGCCCACGCCGAGTACGTCTGCGTGTCCGAAGATCTGCTGGCGCCGATGCCGGCGAACCTGTCCCACGAGCAGGCGGCGACGCTGCCGATGGCCGCGATGACCGCGCTGGTCTCCTTGCGTGGGGTGGAACCCGGGCAGCGGGTGCTGGTCAACGGCGCTTCCGGCGGCGTCGGCACCTTCGCCGTCCAGCTGGCCAAGGCGCTCGGCGCCCACGTCGACGCCGTGTGTGGTGCGGCCAACGCCGAGCTGATCCGCTCGCTCGGGGCGGACCACGTCGTCGACTACCGGACCGAAGACTTCACCCGCTGCGGGCGCCGCTACGACTTCGTCCTGGACATCGCCGGTGGCCGGTCGGTCTTCGCCTGCCGCCGGGTGCTGGAGCGCGACGGGACGTTCGTCGCCGTCGGCGGTCCGGCCGGGCGCTGGCTGCAGCCCGCCGGGCACGTCTTCGCCGCGCTGGCCTCGGGCCCGTTCGCGCGACGGCGCGTGGTGCTCGCCGACGCGGTGGGCTGCCGGGACAAGGCGGCGGTCCTGGGTGAGCTGGCCGCGTTCGCCGAGCGCGGCGCGCTCACGCCCGTCGTCGACCGGACCTACCCGTTCGACGACCTGCGTGCCGCGTTCGCCTATCAGGAAGCCGGGCACGCCAAGGGAAAGGTGATCGTCACCCTCGGCGTGCCCGGCTGACCGGTCAGCCGTGGTGCGGGCAGGTGCCGCGGTAGTCCGAAATGGACAGGCTGGTGCCCGGGATCGGGCAGAGGAACTGTTCGTAGCGGGTGTCGTTGTCGATGAACCGCTTGAGCCACGACAGGGTGTACTTCGCGATCGTCGTGTTCGACGAGTTGGGGGCGAAGTGGCTGGCGCCGCGCAGTTCGAGGTACGCCTTGTCCAAAGAGGACGGCAGGCTGGTGTAGAACGGGATCGAGTGCGTGGCCACCGGGGCGACGGTGTCCGACTGCGCCCCGACGACGAGCGTCGGCACACTGACCGTTGACCAGTTCTTCGTGAGGTTCCAGCCGGTCAGCGGGATCGCGGCCTGCAGTGACGGCCGGGAGCGTGCCGCTTCGAGCGTGCCGCCCCCGCCCATCGAGTGCCCGACCACGCCGAGGCGGCTGCTGTCGATGCGTGAGCGGACGCTGCTCTGCTGGGTGAGGTAGTCGAGCGAGGCCAGCAGCTGCCGGCCGCGGCTGTCGGGCTGGTCGCTGGTGGTCAGCGTGTCGATCGTGAAGACGACGAAGCCCTGCGACGCGAGCCGCGGGCCCAGCCAGGCGATGCTCGACTGGAGCGCGGTGAAGCCGGGCGCGATCGAGATCGCCCCGAACGTGCCGGCGGTCGTGCTCGTCGGGTAGTAGATGGTGCCGCCGCCGAAGCCGGAGACGGCCAGCCGCGACACGGTGACGGTGCTGGTGGCGAAGCTGCCGCGCGAGGCTTCGATGCTGGCGGTGGTCGGGTCGGGGCCGCGTTCGTAGGGGTTCGCGGCGGCGGGCGCCGGAGCGGCGACCCCGGTGGTCAGCGCGAGTGCGGCCAGGACGACCCCGGCAGCTTTGGCGCGCCACCCCCGGTGGCGGGAAACTTTCTCACCCGAGCCAGACGACGTCGGCGGGCTGGTGAGTACGGACATGGATCGCTCTCTTTCCCCGGGCAGGCGAAAGCGCGCCCGGACACAGGCGGGCGGATCGATGGAACCGTTGCACGGCAACGAAGGACGTGCCGCGTGCGGGATGCGGGGTAACGCTTTCCCGTGCTGCTATGAAACACTTCGGGCAAATGTTCCACAACACCCGAACGGGTGAGTAGCTGACCGACTGTGCGCTTGCTCAGTGGGCCGGGGTCGTCCCTGCGGGTGGCGAGTCAGCGCACCGCGGCCGGCTCCAGAGCACCGCGCACCAACGTGTCCAGCAACGTCGTCGCGACCTTGAGGTCCACCGTCCGCGCCGCGAGCACGTCCGAGTAGAGGAACGACTCGCCCAGCCGGACCACCGCGAACGCCAGGTCCGGCAGTCCCACCAGCGGCGTCAGCCCCGCCACTGTGGCGTCCGCGCGGAACAGCTCCACGTGGGCGTCGACGAGAGCGGGCTGGACGGCGCCGCGCGGGTCGGTCAGCACGCGCAACGCCACCGTCGACTCGGCCTCGATCAGCTTGCGCATCCCCTCGCTGCCCGCGACCTCGCGCCGGTACTCCTCCATCACCCACAGGCACCGCAGCCGGCCTTCGGGAGTGCGGACCGCGTCGCCGTGGGCCGCGCGCCACCGGTCGAGCGCGCGCTGCCACGTCCGGTCGGAGAGGAACCGCAGCCCCGCGCCCATCACGTCGTCGCGGTTGCCGGCGCGGCGGAAGAACGTCGTGCGCGAGATCCCCAGCTCGGCGGCCATCCGGCCGAGGTCGAGGCGGGTTCCGGCGACCAGCAGCCGCGCCGCGTGGCGGACGATGTCGTCGGTCGAGACGGTCACCGGCCCACCCTAGCCGCGGGGCGGCGCAGGTCGCCGACGGTTACCTTGAAGTGCGTGCCACCGCGTGGTTAGCGTGGTGGGGTGCGCGTAGACATCTGGTCCGATCTCGTCTGTCCCTGGTGCTATCTCGGCAAGCGCCGCTTCGAGCAGGCGGTCGCCGAGCTCGGGGCCGACGTCGAGGTCGTGCACCACTCGTTCCAGCTCGACCCGTCGTTCCCGCGCGGGGCCTCCCGGCCGACGCGCGAGGTGCTGTCCGAAAAGTACGGCCGGACGCTCGAAGAAGCCGACGCGATGGAAGCGCAGATGGAGCAGCGCGCGGCCGCCGACGGTCTCGAGTACCACCTCGACGGTGTCCACATGGGAAACACCGTCGACGGCCACCGCCTGGTGCACCTCGCTCGCGAGCGCGGGCTGGCCGACGCCGTCGTCGACCGGTTCTACCGCGCGCACTTCACCGAACGCCGCTCGCTGTTCGACCGTGACTCGCTGGTGGAGCTGGCCGCCGAAGCCGGGCTCGACGCGGCCGAGGCCCGCGCGGTGCTCGAGTCGGACGCCTACGAAGCGGAAGTCGAGGCGGACGGCGAGCAGGCGCGGGCCCTCGGCGCGACCGGGGTGCCGTTCTTCGTGGTCGACCAGCGGTTCGGCGTCGCCGGCGCCCAGTCGCCCGAGGTGTTCACCCAGGTGCTGCAGCGCGCGCTGGAGTCCGCGGCGAGCTAGCGGCGGCGACGGCTGCGGCTGAACCGCGACCGGTCGGTGGCGACGCCGGCCAGGTGCAGGGCGACGCACAGCAGCCCGGCGGTGGTGAGGGTGCCGGTGGTGATGATCGGGCCCAGGCCGAACCCGGCCAGCTCCATGAGCAGGGCGAGCCCGAAGAGCACGGCGGCGAGGATGGCGAGCATGACGCCTCGTTTCTGCGGTGGTGCGCCGAATGGTCCACACCACTGCGACATTCGCAGGACCGGCGGTCCCGGCTTGGTGGCCAGTAATGCCCCGGCTTCCGCCCGCTGAAACGAAAAGGCCGATTCGCGCACTGGGGGGATTGGGTCGTGTACCCGGAGATCGCGTGCCGGGAGGGTCGGGTCGCGTACTGAGACGGGTCGGCTTGCGTACCTAGCGAGTCAGGTCGCGTGCCTGGACGGTCGGCCCGCGTACCTGGAGGGCCGCCATCGCCGACGGCATCCGAAGCGCCCGCCGCAGGGGCGCCCCCCCGTTTTCTACTTTACCGGCCGGCACCGACACTTTCGGTCCGCCGCCGCACGGCCCGTGGTCAGGCCGGTGGGGGTGCCGTGCTCGAACGGATGATCAGCTCCGTCGGCACCGTCACCGGCTCGCCCACCTCCGCGCCCGTCTCGATCTCCGCCAGCAGGGCCGCCACCGCGTGCCGGCCCACCGCCTCGAACGACTGGCGGATCGTCGTCAGGGGCGGCCAGTAGCACGCCGACTCCTCCATGTCGTCGAAGCCGACCACGCTGACCTCGCCCGGGACCGCCCGGCCCGTCTCGTGCAACGCGCGCAGCAATCCCAGCGCCATCTGGTCGTTCGCCACGAACACCGCGGTCACCGAGGGGTCGGCCGCCAGCGTCAGACCCGCCTCGTAGCCCGACGCCGGGGACCAGTCGCCGACGAACACCGGGGGGACGAACGCGCCCGCCAGCTCCAGTGTCGCTCGCCAGGACTTGCGGCGGCGCTCGGCCGAATACGACTGCGGGGGCCCCGCGATGTGCCACACCGTGGCGTGCCCCAGTGAAAGCAGGTGCCGGGTCGCCGTGGCCGCGCCGTCGGCCTGGTCCGTGTCGACCACCGGGTAGTCGTAGCGGGCACTCGAATCGATGACCACCACCGGAAGCCCGTGCGGCAGCTCGATTTCGCTCTGGTCGAGCTGGTGCTGCTCGATCAGGATGATGACGCCGTCGACGGCCTGCTCGTTCAGCTTGCTGAACGCCCCCGCCACTTCGCCCTGCGTCGGGCGCGTCACCGGCATCAGGATGATCGAGAACCCCTCCGGGACGACCGCCGCCGCGATGGCGTCGAGCGTGCGGCTGTTGCCGAACGTCGGCAGCGCCGAAATGATCACGCCGATGCTGCGGAACTTGCCGTTGCGCAACGCGCGCGCCGCGCTGTTGGGGCGGTAGCCGACCCGGCGCATCGCGGCGAGGACGCGCTCGCGGGTCGCGTCGTCCACATTGGTCTTGCCGTTCGCGACGCGCGAGACCGTCTGGCCGGACACGCCCGCCTCGCGGGCCACGTCCGCCATCGACGGTCCTCGACGCGGGGCTGCAGCCGGCACGAGTACTCCTCAGAGGGTGTCCTGGACATGTTTACGTCAACACGTTACCCTCCGACCGTCCATGTTGACGTAAACATCTGCAACACCGGAGAGACGATGACGTCCACAGCGGCTCCGCCCGTCCCGGTGCCGGCCCGTCCGGCGCCGCCGGTCCGCCGTCCGCGGCGGAAATGGCGAGGCTGGCTCTTCGTCGCCCCCTTCATGCTGGTGTTCGCGCTGACGTTCATCGCCCCCGTGGTCTACGCGTTCGTCCTCAGCCTCTACCGCGACCAGGCCTTCTTCGGCGGCACGGTGTTCGTCGGCGCCGACAACTACGCGCAGGTGCTCGGCGACCCGAAGTTCTGGGAAGCCTTCCAGCGGGTACTGGTGTTCCTCGCCGTGCAGGTGCCGATCATGCTGCTGCTCGCGCTGGTCGCGGCGCTGGCGATCGACAGCGCCCGGCTGCACGCCGCCGGGTTCTTCCGGGTCGTGATCTTCCTGCCGTACGCCGTGCCCGCCGTCGTCGCCGCACTGATGTGGGGCTTCATCTACGGTGACCACTTCGGACTCGCGGCCGACTTCAACCACCTGTTCGGCACCGCGGTGGCGCCGTTGTCGCCGAGTTGGCTGCTCACGTCGATCGGGAACGTCGTCACGTGGGAGTTCGCGGGCTACAACATGCTCATCTTCTACTCCGCGCTGAAGGTGATCCCCAAGGAACTGTTCGAGGCGGCCGCGATCGACGGCGCCGGCACGTTCCGCACCATCCTGTCCGTCAAGCTCCCGGCGATCCGGGGCGCCATCGTGGTCGCGACGATCTTCTCGATCATCGGCAGCTTCCAGCTGTTCAACGAGCCGAACATCATGCGCAACCTGGTACCGAACACGATCGGCACCTTCTACACGCCGAACATGTACGCCTACAACCTTTCCTTCAACGGGCAGCAGTACAACTACTCCGCCACCGTCGCGATCGTGATGGGCGTGATCACCGCGGTCATCGCCTACGTCGTGCAGCTGCGCGGCTCCCGGAAGGAGATGTGACGTGGCGGTCTCTTCGATGACCCGGTTCTCGGTGACCAAACCCCGCAAGTCGCGTGTCCTCACCGGCTTCATGGCGCTGTACCTGGTCTACACCCTGGTTCCCCTGGTGTGGCTGGTGATCAACGCGAGCAAGACCCAGCCCGCGCTGTTCTCGACGTCGGGCCTGTCCTTCGGCGGTCCGTTCGCGCTGTTCGACAACATCGGCCAGACGTTCACCTACAACAACGGGATCTTCTTCCGCTGGCTCGGGAACACCCTGCTGTACGTCGTGGTCGGCGCCGGTGGCGCGACGATCCTCGCGACGGCGGCGGGCTACGGGCTGGCCAAGTACCGCTTCCCGGGCCGCCGCTCGGTGTTCGCCGTCGTCCTCGGGGCGGTGGCCGTGCCGCCGACCGCGCTGGCCGTGCCGACGTTCCTGATGTTCAGCAAGCTCGGGCTGACCAACACGCCGCTGGCGGTCCTCATCCCGTCGCTGATCAGCCCGTTCGGCCTGTACCTGATCTGGGTCTACGCCGCCGACGCCATCCCGGACGAGCTGCTGGAAGCGGCGCGGATCGACGGCGCGGGCGAGCTCCGGATCTTCCTCACCGTGACGCTGCGCCAGCTGATTCCCGGGATCATCACCGTCGCGCTGTTCACGATGGTGCAGACGTGGAACAACTACTTCCTGCCGCTGATCATGCTCAGCGAACCGAAGTGGTACCCGCTGACCGTCGGGCTCAACCAGTGGAGCGCCCAGGCCAACGGGGCCGGCGCCCAGCCGATCTTCAACCTGGTCCTCACCGGGTCGTTGCTCACCATCATCCCCCTGGTCGTCGCTTTCCTGCTCATGCAACGGTTCTGGCAATCGGGCCTGAGCGCCGGCAGCGTCAAGCAGTGAATTTCCACCGTCACACCGCCGTGAAGGGACATCCGATGTCAAGAATCCGCACTCGCGCCAAGGCGGCCGCCGCCCTCGCGCTGGCCGCCGCCCTCGCGGTCGGCTGTTCGTCCGGGGGCGGCTCGTCCACGGCGCCCGCCGCCACCGGCACCCAGGACTCCGTCGACGCCGCCCTGAAGGCGGGCGGCGAGATCACGTACTGGAGCTGGACGCCGTCGGCCAAGGACCAGGTGGCCGCGTTCCAGAAGGACTACCCGAACGTCAAGGTCAACTACGTCAACGCGGGCACGAACAAGGAGGAGTACACCAAGCTGCAGAACGCGATCAAGGCCGGCTCGGGTGCCCCGGACGTGGCCCAGATCGAGTACTACGCCCTTCCGCAGTTCGCGCTGACCGACTCGCTGGCCGACCTCAACCAGTTCGGTTTCGGGTCGTTCGAAAAGGACTACAGCGCTTCCACGTGGGCGCAGGTGAAGAACGGCAACGGGATCTACGGCCTGCCGCAGGACTCCGGCCCGATGGCGCTGTTCTACAACAAGGAAGTCTTCGACAAGAACGGCATCACGGTGCCGAAGACCTGGGACGAGTACCTCGCCGCGGCGAAGAAGCTGCACGCCGCCGACCCCGCCAAGTACATGACCTCCGACACCGGTGATCCCGGGGCCGTGCTGAGCATGATCTGGCAGGCCGGTGGGCGGCCGTTCGCCGTCGACGGCCGGAACGTCAAGGTGAACTTCGCCGACGCGGGCACCAAGAAGTGGACCGCGATGTGGGACCAGATGATCCAGGGCAAGCTGCTCGCCCCGGTCAAGGAGTGGTCCGACGACTGGTTCCGCGCCCTCGGCGACGGCACCATCTCCTCCCTGGTCACCGGTGCCTGGATGCCGGGCAACTTCATCTCGTCGGTGCCCGGTGGCGCCGGCAAGTGGGCGGTCGCGCCGATGCCGACCTACGACGGCAAGCCGGTGACCGCCGAGAACGGCGGCAGCGCGCAGTCCGTGGTCAAGCAGAGCAAGAACCCGGCGCTGGCCGCGGGCTTCGTGCGCTGGCTCAACCACGCCGGCGGTGTCCAGCCGTTCATCAAGAGCGGCGGCTTCCCGTCCACGACGGCCGACCTGACCTCGCCCGCGTTCGTCGACGAGGCCGTGCCCTACTTCGGCGGCCAGAAAGTCAACCAGGTGTTGACCCAGGCGTCGAAGGACGTCGCGCCGGGCTGGACCTACCTGCCGTACCAGACCTACGCCAACAGCGTCTTCAGTGACACCGCCGGCAAGGCCTACGTGAACGCCACCGGCCTCGACGCCGGTCTGGCGGCCTGGCAGCAGGCCATCGTCGACTACGGCAACCAGCAGGGCTTCACGGTCAGCGCGGGATGACCGTCCACATCGAAGGTGACGCGGGCCAGGTCATCGGCCCGGTCCCGCGTCGCCTCTTCGGCTCGTTCGTCGAGCACATGGGCCGGTCCGTCTACACGGGACTGTACGAGCCCGGACACTCCACTTCGGACGATCGCGGCTTCCGCGGCGACGTGCTGGAGCTGGTCCGGGAGCTCGGGCCGACGGTGGTCCGCTACCCCGGCGGCAACTTCGTCTCCGGCTACCGCTGGGAAGACGGCGTCGGACCGGCCGCAACCCGGCCCGTCCGGCTCGACCCGGCCTGGCACAGCGTGGAATCCAACCGCTTCGGCCTGCACGAGTTCGTCGGGTGGGCCGAAGCCGCGGGTGCCGAGGTGATGTACGCGGTCAACCTCGGCACCCGCGGCATCCAGGAAGCCCTCGACGTCCTGGAGTACTGCAACCACGCCGGGGGCACGGAACTGAGCGAGCGGCGGCGCGCGAACGGCGCCGACCGCCCGTTCGGCTTCAAGCTGTGGTGCCTCGGCAACGAGATGGACGGCCCGTGGCAGATCGGCCACAAGACCGCCGAGGAGTACGGCCGGCTGGCCGCCGAGACCGCGCGGGTCATGCGGATGGTCGACCCGGACGTCGAGCTGGTCGTGGCGGGCAGCTCGCACGCGGACATGCCGACGTTCGGCTCGTGGGAACGCACGGTGCTGCGCCACACCGCGGAGCTGGTCGACCACATCTCGCTGCACGCCTACTACCAGGAGCTGCACGGCGACACCGACAGTTACCTCGCCAGCGGCGCCGCGCTGGACCGCTACATCCGCACCACGGCGGGAATCATCGACGAGACCCTCGCCGAGCTGGGCCTGGACAAGAAGATCGGGATCAGCGTCGACGAGTGGAACGTCTGGGACCTGCGCCGCTGGAACGAGGTCGACCAGGCGCGGCTCGCCGAGGGCGGCTGGCGGGAGCACCCGCGGATCATCGAGGACGACTACACCGTCACCGACGCGGTCGTCGTCGGGTCGCTGCTGAGCTCCCTGCTGCGCAACGTCGACCGCGTCACCATGGCCAACCAGGCCCAGCTGGTGAACGTCATCGCGCCGATCCGCACCGAGCCCGGCGGCCCGGCGTGGCGGCAGACGACGTTCCACCCGTTCCGGCAGGTGGCCGCGCTGGCGAGCGGGGTGAGCCTGCGCCTGGCCGTCGAGGGCGAGCGCCTCCGCACCGCGCAGCACGGCGAGGTCGACCTCGTGGACGTCGCCGCCACCGCGGGGGAGTACGGGCGCGGCGCGGTGTTCCTCACCAACCGGTCCACGGCGTCGCCGACCGAGGTCCGGATACGCCTGCGCGGCGCGCGCTACGGCGTGTACGCCGCCGAAACCCTGACCACACCCGACGGCGGGACGCGCCACACGGCCAACACCGCCGCTTCCCAACCGGTCCGGCCGGTGCCGCTGCCCGGCGCCGCCGCGACGTCCGACCCCGGGGGGACGACCATCACCGTGACACTGCCACCCCTGTCCTGGACCGTGCTCCAGCTGTGCCCCGAGGCGGGCGGCCATGCCTGAGTTCGTGATCGGGGAGACCGACTTCCTGCTCGACGGCCGGCCGTTCCGGATCTTGTCCGGTGCCCTGCACTACTTCCGGGTGCACCCGGACCTGTGGGCCGACCGGATCGACAAGGCCCGGCGGATGGGCCTGAACACCATCGAGACGTACGTGCCGTGGAACGCGCACGCCCCCGCACCGGGTGAGTTCGACCTGTCCGGCGGGCTCGACCTCGACCGGTTCCTGCGGCTCGTCGCCGACGCCGGGATGTACGCGATCGTCCGGCCCGGCCCGTACATCTGCGCGGAGTGGGACAACGGCGGCCTGCCGGCGTGGTTGTTCCGCGACCCGTCGGTCGGTGTCCGGCGGTACGAGCCTCGTTATCTCGACGCGGTGCGCGAGTACCTCACGCGCGTCTACGAAGTCGTCGTCTCGCACCAGGTCGACCGCGGCGGGCCGGTGCTGCTGGTCCAGGTGGAGAACGAGTACGGCGCGTTCGGCGACGACAAGCGGTACCTGAAAGCGCTGGCCGACCACACGCGCGCGTCCGGCATCACGGTGCCGCTGACCACGGTGGACCAGCCGGACATGCTCGAAGCGGGCAGCCTGGAGGGGCTGCACCGCACCGCCTCCTTCGGCTCGAACGCCGAGGTGCGGCTGGCCATCCTGCGCGAGCACCAGCCGACCGGGCCGCTGATGTGCAGCGAGTTCTGGAACGGCTGGTTCGACAACTGGGGCGCGCACCACCACACGACCCCGGCCGTGGACTCGGCGGCCGAGCTCGACGCGCTGCTCGCCGCGGGCGCGTCGGTCAACCTGTACATGTTCCACGGCGGCACCAACTTCGGGTTCACCAGCGGTGCCAACGACAAGGGCGTCTACCAGCCGATCGTCACGTCCTACGACTACGACGCGCCGCTGGACGAAGCCGGCCACCCGACGCCGAAGTACCACGCCTTCCGCGACGTGATCGCGCGCTACCACAAGGTGCCGGACTCCGTCCCGCCGCCGGCCCGGCCCGCGCCGGCGCTCTCCGCGGTCCTCCGCGACCCGGTCCGGTTGCTCGACGCGCCGGACCGCTTCGGCACCTGGGAGTTTCACGAGGAGCTGCCCTCGTTCGACGAGCTGACGCCGATGCCTCGGCTCGCCCTGCTGCGCACCCGCGTGAGCGGCGACCGGCCGGGCATCCTGACGTTCGGCGAGGTCCGCGACCGCGCGACGGTGTTCTTCGACGGCGGCCCGGTCGGCACGCTGCTGCGCGAGCACCACGACCGCGCAGTCGCGCTGCCGCGGGCGAACGGCGAGCTGCTGGTGCTGGTCGAGGACCAGGGCCGCGTCGACTACGGCCCGCGGATCGGCGAGGCGAAGGGCATCATCGGCGGCGCGACGTTGCACGGCGAGCCGCTGGCGGGCTGGGACGTGCTGCCGCTCGACCTGACCGTGTTGCCCGCGCCAGTCACGGCGTCCACTGTGGAGGGACCGGTGGCCGGGCCGGTGCTGCTGCGCGCGTCGTTCGACGCCGACGCGTCCGCGGACCTGTTCCTCGACACCGGGGAGTGGGGCAAGGGAATCGTGTGGCTCAACGGGTTCCCGCTCGGCCGGTACTGGCGGCGCGGGCCGCAACGGACGCTGTACGTGCCGGGCCCGGTCGTCCGCGCCGGCGCCAACGAACTCGTCGTGCTCGAACTGGACACGATGCTCGACCCGGCGGCCCGGTTCGTGCCGCGGCCGCTGCTGGGCCACACGGAGGCCTGAGTCCCCACCGAAACGAAGGGCAGTTCGACGATGAACCGCACGTTCCGGCGTTTATTCACCGTCCTTTGTGTACCGATGGCCGCGGCCGGGGTCGCCGTGGCACCCGCGGAGGCGGCCACCGCCGTCACCGTGAAGCCCGATCCCTCCTACCGGCAGCAACCGTTCGAGGGCTGGGGATCGAGCTTGGCGTGGATGGCCGAGGCGACCGGCGGCTACCCGGACGCGGTCCGGACCAAGCTGGCCGACCTCGTCTTCGGCGCCGACGGCCTGAACCTGAACATCGCCCGCTTCAACATCGGCGGCGGCAACGCCCCGGACGTCCCGGCGTACCTGCGTCCGGGTGGCGCCGTGCCGGGCTGGTGGAAGGCGCCGGCCGGGACGACCCGCGCCGACAAGGACTGGTGGACGCCAGGAGACCCCGCGGAGTTCGACGCCGCCGCGGACCCGAACCAGCGCTGGTGGGTGGACCGCATCAAGAAGCGCGTCACGAAGTGGGAGGCGTTCAGCAACTCGCCGCCGTACTTCCAGACCGTTTCGGGGTACGTCTCGGGCGGCCTCAACGCCACCGACGAGCAGCTGCGGCCCGACAGGGTCGGCGACTTCACCGCGTACCTGGCGCAGGTGGTGCGGACGCTGGAACGCGCGCACGGCATCAAGTTCTCGTCGGTGAACCCGCTCAACGAGCCCAACACGAACTACTGGAAGACGACCCTCGGCCCCGACGGCAACCCGGCCGGCGGCCGGCAGGAGGGCGCGCACATCGGCCCGGCGGTGCAGTCGCAGCTGATCCCGGCGATGGCCGCGGCGCTGCCCGGGAAGGTGGTCTCCGCGCCCGACGAAACCAACCCGGACATCTTCGCCGCGGACTGGAACGGCTGGTCCGCGGCGGCGCGCGCGGCGGCCGGGCGGCTGAACGTGCACACCTACGGCACCGGCAACCGGCCGATCCCGCGCGACATCGCGAAGGGCGCGTCGAAGCCGCTGTGGATGAGCGAGGTCGGCGGCAGCTGGCTCGACCGGCAGGACTTCACCAGCATGGACCCGGGGCTCGGGCTGGCCGGCCAGATCACCGACGACCTGCGGCTGCTGGAACCGAGTGCGTGGGTGAGCTGGCAGCCGATCGAGGACTACGACAACATGAAGCCCGGCGGGGAGTCCGCGGCCGGGATGAACTGGGGCGAGATCCAGGTTCCTTTCAACTGCACGACTTCCGACTGTCCGATCCGGACGAACACGAAGTTCGACACGATGCGGAACTTCACCCACTACATCCGGCCGGGTGACCGGCTGATCGCGTCGAACGACACCGCGTCGACGGCCGCGATGCGCGGGGAGGACCTGGCGACGGTCGTCCACACCAACTCGGGGACGAGCGAGCAGGACGTCACGCTGGACCTGTCCGGCTTCGGGTGCGTCCGGCCGGGCGCGTCGGTGACGCCGGTCGTCACGGACGTCACGGGTGCCCTCCGCCGCGGCAAGGCGGTGCGGGTGACGTCGGCCCACGCGACGCTGCGGGTCCCGGCGCGCTCGGTGACGACGTTCCTGGTCGACGGCGTCTCGTCGACGGCCGCGGGCACCGGGCTGGGTTCGGGCAAGCCGGTCACGTTCACGGGGGTGCAGAGCGGCAAGTCCCTGTCGGCGGAGGGTGGCGCGCTGGTCCAGCGCACGACGGACGCGTCGGCGGCCGCGCAGCGCTGGACGCTGACCGACCGCACGGGCCGCTACGGCAACCGCGACCGGTACACGATCGCGTCGGCGGCGACGGGCCAGGTGCTGAGCACCAGCGGCGGCGCGGTGACGCTGGCCCCGGCGGGAACAGCGGACCCGGCGGCCCAGTGGACGGTGTCGACCACGGGCGACGGGACCTGGACGTTCGTCAACGCGGCGGACGGGCAGCTGCTCGACGTGACCGGCGAGTCCCGCGACGACGGCGCCCGCATCGGGCTGTACCGCCCGACGAACGGCCCGAACCAGCGTTGGCAGGCAGTCGCGCGGTAGCGGCGCTGGACCGGCGCTGTGGACAACCCCACGCGGCCACGCGCGGAGGGCACCGGATCTTGTCGGTGCCCTCCGCTAGCGTGGATACCGGGGGCGCGGGGCGCAGCCAACGCCACGGGCCGCTTGGGCGGCACCGTGGACAGCTGGGCACTCCCGCCCGGCCGACGCCGATTTCTGTCGGTGCCCTCCGCTAGCGTGGATACCGGGGGCGCGGGGCGCGCGGTCGCTCAGTCCACCGAGCCGTACGGCCGCTGCGACGCCCCCTTGTGGCCCTCCGCCTCAGCGCCTTCCTCGGCCGCGATCTCCTCGGCGCCCCGGCGGCCGCTGTCACCCGAGTCCGGCTCCAGGTCCGTCGGGGACTGCGTCCCGTCCGCGGCGACCTCCGAGCCGGGCGAGCCGCTCGCCTCGCGGGCCTTGTCGGCGGCCTCGGCCGCCGTCGGGTCGTCGCCCGCGACGTCCGGTGCCCAGCCGTGGTGCTTTTCCTGTTCGGCCATGACGGCCTCCTCACGTGCCCCCTCAGCCCTCCGCGCGTACCCGCCGCGAGCCCCGGCAAACGCCGTCGCGAACCGGCCCGGCGCGGCCGACGCCGAACCGGACGCGGCGGCCGGTAGAGTTCTCCCGGACCCGTTGAAACGCCAGCGGTGGTCTCGGTTGACGCTGCTGGCGAGCCCTTTCCCGTTGCTCGCCGCTTGACGCATGGGGAGGGGTGGGAGCTGTGCCGACCACTGGCGACGGCATGGCGGAGCGGGTCGACGAGCTGAACGCCGTCCTGGCCGATCTCGTCGGGGTCCTCGAGTCGCTTTCCGACACTCCGGGCCTGCTCGACGCCGTCTGTGGCGAGGCCGTCCGGGTGGTGCCCGACGCCGACCTCGCGAGCATCGTGGTCGTCCGCGACGGCGTGACGACCACGGCGGCCTTCACCGACGAGCGCGCCCGGCGCATCGACGACGTGCAGTACGCCGCCGGTGACGGTCCCGGGCTGCTCGCGGCGCTCACCGGCGAGGTCGTCCGGGTCGCCGTCGGCGACACCGGCGAGCGGTGGCCCGAGTTCGTCCTCGCGGCCAAGGAGCTCGGCGTCGGCAGCTACCTGGCGGTGCCGCTGCGCGTGGACGACACGCTCGTCGGCGCGATCACGCTGTTCGGCTTCGGGGCCCACGGCTACCACGAGTTCGACACGAAGGTGCTGCGGCTGTTCACGTTGTGCGTCGAGACGGTCCTGCGGCTGACCCGCCGTTACCGGGAGGCCCGCCTGCTCGCCGACGAGCTCCGGCACGCGATGGAGACGCGCGCGGTGATCGAGCAGGCCAAGGGCATGCTGATGCTGATCCACCGGGTGAGCGAGGACGCGGCGATGCAGCGCCTGATCGTCGAGTCCCAGAACACGAACACGAAGCTGCGCGACGTCGCGGCGCGGTTCACGAAGCGGATGAGCTCCGCGGGCGGCGGGCGTTCCTAGCGAAGAGTGCCCCGAGCCCCGCACACTCCGGTGCCGCGCCGGCTTGCTCCAGCGCGTCCCGGACCGTGACGGCGGTGGCGGTCAGCACCGGCTTGCCGAGGCGGTCCTCCAGCTCGGCGAGCAACGGCGTCGTGTGGAGCGCGGTCTCCGGGACGAGCACCGCCTGCGCGTCGTCGTGGTCGGCCGCGACGGCGAGATCGGTGATCCGCCGCCCGTCCCACGTGGCGAGCGCCCGGTCGGACGCGGCGTCGGCCGAGACCGTGTGCACCGTCGTCACGCCCGCTTCGGCGAGGAAGCCCGCGAAGACCGCGGTCAGGTCCGGGTGGTAGACGGACGCGAGGGCTACCCGTCGAGGTCTAGCCGGGCGAGGGCGGTCAGATAGGCCAGTGAGGTGCTGCTCGCCGGAACGCCGAGGAGCGCGCTCAGCGCGTCGGCCTGCTCACGGGCGCCGTCGAGGCCGCGGGTGAAGCTGCAGCTGGAGCAGGCCCAGCTGACCACGTCCGGCGCCGGGGCGAAGTCCTCGGTGGCCGCCGTCAGGCGGGAGGGCGCGCCGAGTTCCCGCACGGCCGCCGTCTTGCCCGCGGCGTCCAGCTCGTCGACGCGCCCGATGCCCGGACCCCAGTCCACGTAGGCGAAGCCGAGGTCGATGGCCGGGTCGAGCCGGCGGCACAAGGCGGCGAAGTCGTCCTCACCGCAGTCGCGCGTCGGGTAGAGCAGGCCGATGCGGGGACTCATGACCCCAGCATGGCGTGCGCGCCGAAGACCGGGACCAGTGTCGCGTCGTTGAACGCCGTGATGCGGGCGATCCGGGTGCCGGTCAGCGTCAGGACCTGGACGCCGTGGGCCTCGAACCGGCCGTCGCCGGTGGCCGTGTACTCGAGCAGGGCCGGCTGGCCGTTCGCGCGCGTCGGGACCAGCCGCCAGGCGCCCGGGCGCAGCACGCGCCGGCCCAGGAACCCGGTGACCGCGTCCCGGCCGGTGAACCACGTCGGGATCGGCGGCATCTCCAGCTCGACGTCGGCGCGCAGCAACGTCACCAGCGCGCCCGGGTCGGCCCGGACGAACGCGTCGACGTACCGGTCGAGCACCGGACCTTGCCCGGCCGGCTCCGCCAGGTCCGCCTCCACCGGGCCCGCTTCGGCGAGCCGGCCGCGGGCGCGGCGCAGCGCGCTGTCGACCGCCGCCGGGGTCGTGCCGAGGAGCTCGGCGACCTCGCCGGTGCCGAACGCCAGCACGTCGCGCAGGGTCAGCACCGCCCGCTGCCGGGCGGGCAGGAGCTGCAGCGCGGCGATGAACGCCAGCCGCACGCCGGCCCGCCCGGCGACGACGGCCGCCGGGTCGAGCAGCGCGTCGGGGATCGGCTGGAGCCAGGGCACCGAGGGGTCCGCCGCCGCGACCGCCACCCGGTGGTCGTCGGCCGGCGCGCCCAGCCCCGACGGGAGCGGCCGCCGGGCCCGGGTCTCCAGCGCCGTCAGGCACGCCGTCGTGGCGATCTTGTACAGCCAGCGCCGCACCGAAGACCGGCCCTCGAACCCGCCGAAGGCGCGCCACGCCCGCAAGTAGGTCTCCTGCACGAGGTCCTCGGCGTCGTGGATCGAGCCGAGCAGGCGGTAGCAGTGGGCGAGCAGCTCGGGCCGGAACGGCTCGGTCTCGGCGGTGAAGTCCGGCATGGCACTCAGAGCGTACGCAGCCCGGTGCCGCTGACCTGGTACTCGGCCGCACTTCCGTCGACGATCTCGAGGACGGCCTTGGCGACCTGCTCCGGCGTCAGGACCGAATCCATGTTCTTGACGAACGTGTCGCGGTCGACGCCGGTGCGTGCGGCGTAGCCCTCGACGCCGGCCGCGCCGAGACCGGTGAGCGGGGTCAGCTGCGGCAGGAGCGTGGCGAACCGGAGGCCGAGCCCGGCGCGTTCCGACTCGTCGGCGGCGTACGCGCGCAGGTACCGGATCGCGGCCTTCGCACTGGCGTACCCGCCGCTGAGCGGCGACCCGCCGATCGCCGCCCCGCTCGACATCGAGACGACGACACCGCCCTTTTCGAGGGGTTCCCGGAGTGCGGCGCGCGTCCAGGCGAAGACGTGCCGGGTGTCGACGTGCCAGTTGCGGCTGAAGGTCTCCCACGTCTGTTCGTGCACGGGCGCCATGTGCGGCACGGTTCCCGCGTTGAGGACGAGCAGGCCCGGGCGGTGCTCGCGGAGCACGCTTTCGGCGAGGGCGTCGTCGGTCGCGTCGGCGGCGACGGGGACGAAGCCCGCGCCGAGTTCGTCGCGCACGGCGTCGAGTTCGGACTCGCTGCGCGCGATGCCGACGACCGTGCGCCCTTCGGCGACGAGCGCGGCGGCGATGGCACGCCCGAAGCCGCGGCCGGCTCCGGTGACGACGGCGGTGGTCTGGGTGGACATGGGGGACTCCCCGGCGGTCGATGCGGTGTGGACCGGATCTAGACCGCCGGAGGGACGAAAAACCGTCGCCGAGTGAGCCAGGTCACACCGACTCGGCCGGCGGTCGTGAGTGAGAAACAGGGTTAGAACCCTGTTTCTCACTCACGACGGGCTGGACGGGCGGCGGTGCAGCAGGTCGAAGCGCGACCACATCGCCTCCGCGGCCTCGA
The DNA here is from genome assembly GCF_902497555.1 of Amycolatopsis camponoti. NCBI lineage: Bacteria > Bacillati > Actinomycetota > Actinomycetes > Pseudonocardiales > Pseudonocardiaceae > Amycolatopsis > Amycolatopsis camponoti. The sequence goes on from NZ_CABVGP010000001.1 coordinate 1,228,304, forward strand.
TGGACTCGCTCGTGCGCGCCGGGTCGACCGCCGCCAGCTGCGCCACGATCGCCTGGACCAGCGCCATGCCCGCGGTCAGCGACGGGAAGAACGTCACGCCCTCCGCCGGCACCATCAGCACCTGCTCGACCGCGCCCGCCAGGGCCGGGCTCGCCGCGTCCGTCACGGCGAACACTCGTGCGCCGCGGCTCTTCGCCTCGCTCGCCGCCAGGACCGTGCTCTCGTACAGGCGCCAGAAGCTGATCGCCACCAGGACGTCGTCCGAGGTCAGCTTCGCCGTCTGGTTCGCCAGCTCCGCGTCGCCGGCCGTCACCGCGTGGACGTCGTAGCCCGCGAGACGCGCGTTGTGCGCGAAGGCGATGCCGACCGCCGCGTAGCTGCCGTCGGCGATCACCAGCGTCCGGCGGGCCGCGGCGATCGCGCGGGCGACCTCGCGGAGCACCTCTTCGTCGAAGCGGCGGTTCAGCAGGGCGAGGCTGTCGAGGTCCCGGCGCAGCGAGGCCGAGCCCGGTGAGTCGACACCGCGGTGCTCCTCGGCCACCTGCGGCGCGCTCAGCGACGACATGTACCGCGCCCGCAGCTCCTGCTGCAACGCCGGCCAGCCGGCGAAGCCCAGCGCCTGCGCCGTGCGCGTCACGGTCGCGACGTTGACGCCGGCGAGCTGGGCCAGCTCGGCCGTCGAGCCGAACGACGCCCGCCTCGGCTGGGAAACCAGTACCTCCAGCACCGCGGCCGACTTCGGCCGCAGGCCCCGCTCGGGCAGCCGGTCCCGCAGCCACGCCTCGAAACCGTCGTCGGTTTCCGCCACTTCGTGCCCTCCCTCAGGTCGGGTAGACCGTAACGCAGGGATCTCGGCTTGCAATGAACGTTGCAAAACCGCGAAAACGCAGTATACGTTGTCCGCACTCCCCGGCGCCCGACACGGAAGGCGTTCCCCCATGACCCTGCTGGCACGACTGGATCGGCTCCCGCTGAGCCGGCCCCACTACAAGCTGCTGCTGATCGGCGGGCTCGGCTACACCTTCGACGGCATGGACTCGGCGGTCGTCGCCTTCCTGCTGCCCAGCGCCAAGGCGGCGTGGGGTCTCGACAACGGCCAGCTCGGCCTGATCGGCTCCGCGACGCCGTTCGGCTTCCTCTTCGGCGCGATCGCGGCCGGCCTGCTCGGCGACCGCATCGGCCGCAAGAAGGTCATGATGTACGCGCTGGCCTTCTACGCGGTGTTCTCCGTCATCGCGTCCTTCTCGCCCGACTACGAGATCTTCCTCGGCGCCCGCGTGCTCGCCGGGGCGGGCGCGGGCGCGGAAAGCGCGATCATCGCGCCGTTCCTGTCCGAGTTCGTGCCGGCCAAGCGGCGCGGCTGGTTCGTCGGCGCGCTCGCCGGCTTCTTCTCCTTCGGGTTCGTCGCGGCCGCGCTGATCGGCCGGTTCGTCGTCCCGTCGTTCGACGACGGCTGGCGGATCGCCCAGCTCGTCACCGCGCTGCCGATCGTCATGCTGCTGTGGTGGCGGCGATCCCTGCCCGAGTCGCCGCGGTTCCTGCTCGCCAAGGGACGGACCGCCGAGGCCGAAACCGTCGTCGCCAAGATGGAACGCGATGTCGAGAAGGCCACCCGCACGACGCTCCCGCCGGTGCCGCCCGCCGACGCCCAGCCCGCGACCGAGACCCCGAAGGTCAACCTCTTCAGCGCGCTGAAGTTCCTGTGGAGCCCCGCGATGCGGCGCCGGACGGCGGTGATCTGGACCGTCTGGTTCGTGATCACGTTCTCCTACTACGGCTTCTTCTCGTGGATCCCGACGCTGCTCGTCGAACGCGGCATCACGGTGACGAAGAGCTTCGAGTTCTCGATCATCATCTACCTGGCCCAAGTGCCGGGGTACTTCTCCGCCGCGTGGCTGTCGGAGAGGCTCGACCGCAAGCACACCATCGCGCTGTACCTCGCGGGCTCGGCCGTGAGCGCGTTCTGGCTGAGCCAGACGAGCGCGCCGTGGTCGATCACCCTGGCCGGCGCGGTGCTGTCGTTCTTCCTCAACGGCACCTACGCCGGCGTGTACTCCTACACGCCCGAGGTGTTCCCGACCTGGATCCGCGCCAGCGGCACCGGCCTGTCCAGCGCGTTCGGCCGGGTCGGCAGCATTCTCGCGCCGACGATCATCGGCCTGTCGTCGGCGAGCCTCGGCTTCGCCGGCGTCTTCGGCATGACGACCGCGGTACTGGCGGCGGGCGTGCTCTGCGTGCTCGTCTTCGGCTTGTCCACCGCCGGCCGCTCCCTGGAAGAACTGACCGAACACGGCGCGCCGAAGGCCGCCGCGAAGGAGATGACGAAGTGAGTCTGTCCACTGTGGAGGAACGGGTGCGCGACGCGATCGGCGTGCGGCTGTTCACGGTGCTCGCGTGGGTTCCCGAGCGCAACGCGCTGCGCCGGGTGCACAGCAGCCACCCGGCGGAGTACCCGGTGGGCGGCGAGAAGACGGTCGAGGTCGCCGCGGGCTGGCTCGACAAGTGCATCACCGCGCAGGAGCCGTACTTCGGCCCGGACCGGGCGGCGGTGCGGGAGATCTTCGCCGACCACGGCCTGATCGAAAGCCTCGGCTGCGGCTCGATCATCAACGTGCCGGTGATCGCCGACGGCCGGACGCTCGGGGTGCTCAACATCCTCGACGCGGAAGGCACCTACGACGACGATGCGGTGGTGGTGGCCGAATCGCTCGCGCCGCTGGCCGTGTCCGCCCTGCTCGACCTGGAGAAGGAGAACCGGTGACCGGATCCCTGCTGCTGCGCAACGCCCGGCTGCTCGACCCGCTGTCCGGGGAGTACACCGAAGGCGACCTGCGTGCCGCCGACGGCCGGATCGTGGAGGCCGGGCCGGGTCTCGCCGCGGCCGACGTGCCTGTTCTCGACCTGCGCGGCGCGGTCGTGCTGCCCGGGCTGGTCGACGCGCACGTGCACGTCACGGCGTCGACGGCGGACCTGGGCTCGCTGTCGTCGTCGTCACCCTCCTACGTGGCCGCTCAGGCCGCGCACACGATGAGCCGGATGCTCGACCGCGGGTTCACCACGGTCCGCGACGCGTCGGGCGCCGACTACGGCCTGGCGGACGCCCAGGCGGACGGCCTGTTCCGCGGGCCGCGGCTGCTGTTCTGCGGGCGCGCGCTGAGCCAGACCGGCGGGCACGGCGACAGCCGCACGCGCGGCACCCAGGTCAAGGACGACCACCCGTGCTGCGCGGGCCTCGGCCGGGTGGCCGACGGCGTCGACGCGGTCCGCGCGGCCGCCCGCGACGAGCTGCGCAAGGGTGCCCACCACATCAAGGTGATGGCCTCGGGCGGTGTCGCGTCCCCGACCGACCGGATCGACTCGACGCAGTACTCGGCGGACGAGCTGACCGCGATCGTCGAGGAGGCGTCGGCGGCGAACCGTTACGTGGCGGCACACGCGTACACCGCCCGCGCGGTGAACCGGGCGCTGGAGCTGGGCGTCCGGTCGATCGAGCACGGCAACCTGCTGGACGACCGCAGCGTTTCGCTGTTCCTCGAGCACGACGCGTACCTGGTGCCGACGCTGGTGACGTACTGGGCGCTGAAGGAAGAGGGCCGCGAGCACGGCCTCCCGGAGTCGAGCTGGCGCAAGGTCGACGAGGTCCTGGGCGCGGGCATGGCGGCCCTGGAGCGCGCGGCCCGCGGCGGCGTGAAGCTGGTGTACGGGACGGACCTGCTGGGGGGCATGCACCGTCATCAGAACCACGAGTTCCGCCTGCGCGGAGAGGTCCAGACACCGTTGGAAGTCATCCGTTCGGCGACGTCGACGGCGGCGGAGCTGCTGAACCTGACGGGGGAGATCGGGACCCTGGACGTGGGCGCGTACGCGGATCTGCTGGTGGTGGACGGCGATCCGCTCGACGACCTCGGGGTGCTGGCGGAGCCGAAGCACTTCCGCCACATCGTCCAGGGCGGCGAGGTGGTTTCGGGCTGAGCGGGGTGCGCGGAGCGGCCGGGGCCGCTCCGCGCCCCGTTCACCAGTTCCGCACGGCGGGCGCGTACCCCGCGGGCTTGTCGCCCACCTTCGTGTCCGGTGTGACGATCCAGTTCTGGTACTGCGCCGTGAACATCCGGTACACCGACGCCGGCGGCACCGCGCTCGCGTCGTCGAGCACCTCGCGCAGCTCGGCCGGGATCTCGAAGTCCAGCGCCGCCATGCTCTTGCCCAGCTGCCCGGCGCTGCTCGCCCCGACGATCGCCGACGCGATGCCCGGCTGGGTCGCCACCCAGTTGATCGCCACCTGGGCCATCGTGACGCCCAGCTTGCCCGCCACCTCTTCCAGCGGCTCGAGCAGCTGCCAGTCGCGTTCGGTCCAGGACTGCGCGTCCGGATCGAACCGGCCGGTGCCGCCGTCGCGGTACTTGCCGGTGAGGAAGCCGCCGGCCAGCGGGCTCCACGCCGTGACGCCGAGGCCGAGGTTCTGTCCCATCGGGACGTGCTCGGTCTCGATTTCCCGCTGTACCAGCGAATACGGCAGCTGGAGGTTGATCATCGGGGTGAGCGAGCTCGCCTCGGCGATGCTCTGGGCGCGAGCCGCGTACCAGGCCGGCACGTCGGACAGGCCCGCGTAACGGATCTTGCCGGCGCGGACGAGGTCGTCGAGCGTGCGGACGACCTCCTCGACCGGGGTCAGCCGGTCCCACGTGTGCAGCAGGAAGAGGTCGACGTAGTCCGTGCCCAGCCGGCGCAGCGACGCCTCGAGCGCGCGGACCAGGTGCTTGCGGCCGTTGCCGCCCGCGTTGGGGTCGCCGGGGTCGACGCTGTTGGTGAACTTCGTGGTGAGGACGACGCGCTCGCGCACGTTCGCCTCGGCGATGAGCCGGCCGAGGATGGTCTCGCTCTCGCCCGCGGTGTAGAAGTCCGCGGTGTCGAGGAAGTTGCCGCCCTCGTCGAGGTATTTCCGGAAGATCGGGCGGACCTCGTCCTCGGTCTTGCCGTAGGCGGCGTGGAAACCGCCGGTGCCGAAGTTCATCGTCCCGAGCGCGAGCCGGCTGACGCGCAGGCCGGAGCGGCCGAGGAGGTAGTACTGATCGAGTGCCATGACTCCACCGTGCTCCGCGTTTTTTGGACCCGCAAGTCCATTCGCCGTGTGCGCCGGAGGGAGGCCGGCGCACACGGCGTTGACTCAGCGGCAGCGGTAGCTCGACGCCACCGCCGGGTCACCGTGGCCGTCGTACCGCGAGACCGACGGGAGCGGGCACAGGTCGCGGGTCTTGCCGTCCGCGGACGCCGCCGTGAGCGTGACCGGGGCCTGGCCGTGCTCGACCCAGCCGACCAGCTGCCCGAGCGCGTTCGTCGGCTCCGGGCCGCCACCGCCGAAGCAGTGCTCGACGCCCGGGGCGGAGAACAGCCGGTAGAAGTCGTTCACCCGCTGCGCACCGCCCATCGTCCGCTCGACCTGCCGGCGGTAGGACAGCGTGCCGCCCGGCGGGATCAGCTGGTCGTTCGCGCCCACGAACGTGATCAGCTTGCCGCCGGCGCGGCGGAACGCCGACAGGTCCGGGTCGGACGTGCCGATGACGTCGTCGTACTCCCGCACCGACTGGCGGAACACGTCGGCGTACTGGGCGTACGTCAGCTTCGAGGTGTCGAAGCCGGCCTGCTTCTCCACGAACGATTGCACCCACTTGACGGCCACCGGGAAGCCCGGCGCGACGAGCGTCCCGTCGGGGCCCGGCGTCGTGCCGGCCAGCCAGGTGAAGTCCGCGCCCTTGGGGAGCCCGGCCCACAGCTTGCGGCCGCGTTCGTCGGTCGGGCCCGCCCAGATCTTGCGCATGACCTCGGCGTCCGCCGCCGTGACGGTGAACTCCTGGCCGTCGCAGACGACCTTCGTGCCGACGAGGCCGCGCGGGTCGTAGCCGCACTCGTCCGGCCGGTCGACGATGCCGTTGGTGACGCCGTCCCGCGCGTCGCACGCCTGGACCGCCGCCTGGCGGAACGCGGAAAGCACGCAGGTGCTGGGGAAGTCGTGGCTCTGGTTCATGACGACCTGCGGCCACAGCGTCGCGACGGCGAACTGCGTCCAGTCGACGGCCGGGGCGTTGGCCAGGATGCCGTCGAAGTCGCCGGGGTGGTTCTGCGCCTCGGAGTAGCCCTGGCGGCCGCCGGTCGAGCAGCCGGTCCAGTACGAGTACGTCGCCGGGCGGTGGTAGTACCGCTGCGTGACGGCCTTACCGATCAGTGCCTCTTCGTGCACCGAACGGGTGGCGAAGTCGGTCAGGAGTGTCTGGTCGACCTTGCCGGGGGCGGTCAGCGCCCACGACGTGTCGAGCCCGTCGAGGGACACGCCCGCGTCGGTCGTCACGCCGGTGTAGCCGTCCTTGACGGCCTGGGCGAGCCCGTCGAAGTTGCCGGCGGCGTAGGCGCTGCCGCCGAGGGCCTGCAGCCGTCCGGTCCAGCCGGTGTCGGGCAGGGCCACGGCGACCTTGACGTGGTCGTGGCCGTCGTGGGTCAGGGTGACGGTGATCTGGCAGTACGCGGTCTTGCGTTCCGCCTGCACCGACTCGATCTTCGCGCCGGCCGGTGCGGGGACCGACACGGCGGCGCAGGTCGGCGTCGCGGCGGCCGCGCTCGGTGCGAGCGGGACCAGGCCGGTCAGCAGGAGCGGCACGGCGGCCGCCAAGAACTTCGGGATGCGTCTCATCGGTTCCTCGGGTCGCTTGCGTGGACGCTGCGAAGTTAGGTGGCGGCGGGTTGCGCCCGCGCCCGTCGGATGACGCTGTTGATGTACGTCACTCGGCCTTGAGCTGCGGAAACGTCCGTTGGGTAAAGTCGGTTCCATGGCGCTGCACGGGCGGGAAGCCGAGCTGAAGGAGCTGGGCGAGCTCGTCGACGGTCCCGAAGAACGCGTCGGCGTCGTCGTCCGCGGCGAAGCGGGCATCGGCAAGTCGGCGCTGGTCGCTTCGGCGGCGGCAGCGGCGTCGGTCGCCGGGCTGCGCGTGCTGCGGACGGCGGGGGCCGAAGCCGAGCAGAACCTCGCGTACGCCGGGCTGCACCAGCTGCTCCACCCGGTCCGGGCGGGGGTGGCGGAGCTGCCCGCGCCGCAGCGCGACGCGTTGCGGACCGCTTTGGGGCTGGCGGAGGGTGTTTCGCCGAGTGCGTACCTGGTCGGGCTCGCAACGCTGACGCTGCTGGCCGAGGAGGCGGTCGCGAAGCCGTTGCTGCTGGTGGCGGAGGACGCGCAGTGGCTGGATCGGGCCAGTGCCGACGTCCTGGCGTTCGTGGCGCGGCGGATCGAGACCGAGCCGATCGTCCTGGTGGCGACGCTCCGCGACGGCGTTGCGTCCCCGCTGCTCGAGGCCGGGCTGGCACCGATGGTCCTGGAGCGGCTGGGGGCGGACGACGCGGCGGACCTGCTGGACGCGGTCGCGCCGGGCTTGGCACCGGCGGTCCGCACGCGGCTGCTGACGGAGGCGGCGGGGCACCCCCTGGCGTTGACGGAGCTGCCGGCCGGGCTGGCCGGCTTCGACGGGCTCGATCCGGTGCTGCCGCTGACGGAACGCCTGGAGAGGACGTTCACGGCACGGGTGACGGGGCTGCCGGAAGTGACGCGAACGGCATTGCTGGTGGCGGCGCTGAACGAGACGACATCGCTGGCGGAGACCTTGGCGGCGACGGGCTCGCTGCTGGCGACGGACGCCGGGCCGGCGCCCACCTCGTGCCCCCACGTCGAGCCGGAAATCCTCGCCCCCGCCGTCGAAGCCCGCTTGATCGAATTCTCCGCCGGGACCGTCACCTTCCGCCACCCGCTCATGCGCTCGGCCATCCCCGCGGCCGCCACCCCGACCGACCGCCGGCGGGCCCACCTGGCCCTCGCCGAGGCCCTCCGCGACCAGCCCGACCGGCGCGCCTGGCACCAAGCCGCCGCGAGTGCCGGGCCCGATGAAACCGTGGCCCGCGCACTCGAAAGCACCGCCGACCGGGCCCGCTACCGGGGTGGGGCCGCCGCTGCCATCGCCGCTCTCGAACAGGCCGCCCGGCTCAGCGAACACGACGGCACCCGGACCGAACGGCTGCTCAAAGCCGCCGAGCTGGCCGTCGAGTCCGGACGTCGCGAGACCGCCGAACGGCTCGTCCACGCCGCGAAACCGGCGAACAAACGCCACCGCGCCACCGCGAGCCGGCTGCTCAGCGAGTTCGAAGACGGCGTTCGCGAAGACCCCGCGCGCGTCGCCGAACTCGCCGTCACCGCCGAACACGCCGCGAACGACGGGGAAACCGATGCCGCCGTGCGGATCCTCTGGAGCGCCGCCATGCGGTGCTTCTGGACCGAACCCGGTGACGCCGCTCGGAAAGCCCTGCTCGACGTCGCCGATCGGCTGCCCGTCCCCGATGACGATCCGCGCGTCGTGGCCGTCACCGCCTATGTCGCTCCCTTCGAGCGCGGCGAAGCCGTCCTGACGAACCTCCGGAAGCTCGCCGGGGCGACCGGGGCCGATCCCGAGGTCGACCGGTACCTGGGCAGCGCCGCCCTGCAGGTCGGCGCCTTCGACCTCGCCGCCCGCTTCTCCGCGGCCGCCGCACCCGGCCTGCGCGCGCAAGGACGGCTGGGGGCGCTGCCGCGGGCGCTCGCCGTCCAGGCGTGGAGCCGCGTGCGGCTCGGGGACCTCGCCGCCGCGGTGCCCGTCGCCGCCGAAGCCGCGCGGTTCGCCGGTGAGACCGGCCAGCCGTTCATGTACGGCCTGGCCACCGCCGTCCAGGCCGAGATCGCCGCCCTGCGCGGCGACCACAAGCAGGCGAAAACCCTGGCCGCCGAGGCCGAACGCGCCGGGCTCGCCGCGGGCGCCCGGCCGGTGCTCGCCACCGTCCAGCTCACGCGGGGGCTGATCGCCCTGAGCGAGGGCCGCTTCGACGACGCCTTCGCCGACCTGCGGCGGATGCTCGACCCGGCCGACCCCACCTACCAGCTCGCCCTGCGCGCGTACTGCGTGCCGGAACTCGCCGAGGCCGCCGTCCGGGCCGGGCAGACCGGCGCCCTGCGCGGCATCCTCGCCGAACTGGAGTGCCTGAGGACGCCGTCGCCCGCCCTGCACATCGGCCTGCGGTACGCGCGGGCCGTGCTCGACCCGAGTGACGAGCGGTTCGCCGAAGCGCTGCGGGCCGACCTGGCCGGCTGGCCCGCCGAACGCGGCCGCGTCCACCTGGCCTTCGGCGAATGGCTGCGGCGGCAGCGGCGGGTCGTCGAATCGCGGACGCACCTGCGGACCGCCCGCGAGACGTTCGACGCCCTCGGCATGACGGCCTGGGCCGAGCGCGCGCGGGGTGAGCTGCGCGGCGCGGGCGAGTCGAGCCCGAACCGCGGCCCGGACGCGCGTGAGAAGCTGACCCCGCACGAGCTGAGCATCGCCCAGCTGGCCGCCGACGGGCTGACGAACCGCGAGATCGGGCAGCGGCTGTACCTTTCGCACCGGACCGTCGGCACCCATCTGCACCGGATCTTCCCCAAGCTGGGCGTGAGCTCCCGGGCCGACCTCGCCGGGATGCTGAAGACCCTCGAAGGGTGACTTACACCCGCTGCGTCACCTGACGGGCGCGAAGATCACTCGAAACTCCCTAACGTCGTGAAAGTCCCACGGTCTTTCGCACAGGAGTCAAGATGATCAGCAGGAGAAGGTTCGGGCAGGCGTTCGCGGCGGGGCTGGCGGCGACCTCCTTGGCGGCCTGCTCGTCGAACGCCACCGCCCCCGCCGCGGCGCCGTCGACGACCCCTGACCTGCGGGCCGGGTCGGGTGAGCACACCTCGCTCGGCGAGGTCAAGCACGTCGACGCCGGGGTGCTGAACATGGCGTACTACGAGTCCGGGCCGTCGGCCGGGCAGCCCGTCGTGCTCCTGCACGGCTGGCCGTACGACCCGTACAGCTACGTCGACGTCGCCCCGATCCTGGCCGCGGCCGGCCACCGGGTGATCGTCCCGTTCCTGCGCGGCTACGGCCCGACGACGTTCAAGTCGGCGCAGACCGTCCGCAACGGCCAGCAAGCGGCGGTCGCGCTCGACGTCGTCGCCCTGATGGACGCGCTCAGGATCGACAAGGCCGTCCTCGGCGGCTACGACTGGGGTTCGCGGACGGTCGACATCATCGCCGCGCTCTTCCCGGAGCGCTGCCAGGCCGTCGTCGCGGTGAGCGGCTACATCGTCACGAACCTGGTGGCGAACCGGAAGCCCCTGGCACCACAAGCGGAACTCGGCTGGTGGTACCAGTACTACTTCGCGACCGAGCGTGGCCGCGCCGGCTACGCGGCCAACCGCCACGACTTCAACAAGCTGATCTGGAAGACGGCGTCCCCGGCGTGGCACTTCGACGACGCGACCTACGACCGCAGCGCGGCGGCCTTCGACAACCCCGACCACGTCGACATCGTCGTCCACAACTACCGCTGGCGCCTCGGCCTCGCCCCGGGCGAGCCGCAGTACGAGGCGTACGAACAAAAGCTGGCGGCGGGCCCCGCCATCACGGTCCCGGCGATCACGATCGCCAGCGACTTCGACGGCGCGGCCAAGGACGGCAAGGCCTACCGGTCGAAGTACACCGGCCGGTACGAGCACCGGATCCTCGACGGCATCGGCCACAACGTCCCGCAGGAGGCGCCGCGCCCGTTCGCCCAGGCGATCCTGGACGCCGCCCGGCAGTGAGGGTCGTGAGTGAGAAACAGTGTTCTAACCCTGTTTCTCACTCACGACCCCTTGCGCCGATGCTCAGGCGACCGTGGCGTCGAGGGTGACCTCGATGTTGCCGCGCGTCGCCTTCGAGTACGGGCACACCTGGTGCGCGCCGGTGACCAGCTCGTCGGCCGTGGCCTGGTCGATGCCCGACGCCTCCAGGTGCAGGACCGCGCTCAGCCGGAACTCGTTCGCTTCCGAGTCGTGGTGCAACGTCACCTCGGCGACGACGGCGAGGTCGGTCAGCGGCACCTTCTTCGCGCCCGCGACCCGGCGCACCGCGCCGACGAAGCACGACGCCCAGCCCGCGGCGAACAGCTGCTCCGGGTTCGTCCCGTCGCCCGCGCCGCCGAAAGCCTTGGGCACGGCGAGCGTGACGTCGAGCTCGCCGTCGTCGGAGGTCGCGCGGCCGCCGTTGCGGCCCTCCGCGGTGGAGGTGGCGACGGCGGTGTAGGTCACTTCGGACATGGTGTTCCTTTCAGCGGGTGACGGCACCACGCTAGGAAGCGCGCGAGACCGCGGCGCCCGTCGCGCGACGTCACCCGTGTAAGTCACCGTCCGCCAGCCGCAGCCACCGGTCGATCCCGATCCCGGCGAGGAACCGCTCGTCGTGGCTGACGACGACGAACGCGCCGCGGAACGCCGTCAGCGCGCTCTCCAGCTGTCCCGTGCTGACGAGGTCGAGGTTGTTCGTGGGCTCGTCGAGCAACAGCAGCTGCGGCGCCGGTTCGGCGAACAGGACGCAGGCCAGCGTGGCGCGCAGCCGTTCCCCGCCCGAAAGAACGCCGACCGGCAGGTGCGCGCGCGAGCCGCGGAACAGGAAGCGGGCCAGCAGGTTCATCCGGTGCGACGGCGGCAACGCGGGAGCGGCGGCGGCCAGGTTTTCGGCCACCGTGCGGTCGTCGTCCAAGAGGTCGAGACGCTGGGAGAGGAACGCGATCCGCCCGTCGGCCCGCGAGACGGAACCGCTGTCCGGCGCGAGATCGCCCTGCACCAGCCGCAGCAGGGTGGACTTCCCGGCGCCGTTGGGCCCGGTGAGCGCGATCCGCTCGGGGCCGCGGATCGCCAGGTCGACGCCGGCCGGGAAGAGGCCGCGCGCCCGCAGGCCCTCGCCGGCGAAGAGCGTGCGGCCCGCCGGGACCTCCGTCCGTGGCAGCTCCAGGCTGATCTTCCGCTCGTCGCGCCGCGCCCGCTCGGCCTGGTCGAGCTTGGCCTTGGCCGCGCCCACGCGTGCCGCGTGCGTGCCGTCCGCCTTGCCCGCCGACTCCTGGGCGTTGCGTTTCATGGTGCCGGCGAAGATCTTCGGTAGCCCGGCGTTGCCGAGATTGCGCGACGCCGTGCTCGCGCGGCGGGCGGCGCGCTCGCGGGCCTGCTGCATCTCCCGCTTCTCCCGCTTGACCTCCTGCTCGGCGCTGCGGACGTTCTTCTCGGCGACCTCCCGCGCGGCCTCGACGGCTTCTTCGTACGCCGTGAAGTTCCCGCCGTGGAACCGGATCTCGCCGCGGTCGAGCTCGGCGATCCGGTCCATCCGGTCGAGCAGCGCACGGTCGTGGCTGACCACGACGAGACAGCCGGACCAGTCGTCGAGCACGGCGTACAGCTTGTGCCGCGCGTCGAGGTCGAGGTTGTTGGTCGGCTCGTCGAGCAGCAGCACGTCCGGCCGCTTGAGCAGCTGCGCGGCCAGCCCCAGCGAGACGATCTGACCGCCGGACAGCGTGCCCAGCGAACGGTCGAGCGCCACGTCGAGGCCGAGCCGGTCGAGCTGGGCGCGCGTGCGTTCCTCGATGTCCCAGTCGGTGCCGATGGTGGTGAAGTGCGCCTCGCCGGCGTCACCGGACTCGACGGCCGCGATGGCGTGCAGAACCGGGGCGACGCCGAGGACTTCGGCGACCGACGGCTCGCCGCTGAGCGGCAGGTCCTGCGGCAGGTAGCCGAGGACACCGTCGGCGGTGACGCTGCCCGCCGACGGCTTCAGGACTCCGGCGACGAGCTTCAGCAACGTCGTCTTGCCGGCGCCGTTCGGGGCGACGAGCCCGGTGCGGCCGCCGGGGAACGTGGCGGACAGGTGGTCGAAGACGGGGGTGTCGTCGGGCCAGGAGAAGGACAGGCCGGACAGCACGATTTCGGGCATGGCGAAGACCTCGTGGTGGTGCGAAGCGAAAGGGGGACGTCTAAGGCGGCCGCACCGGCACTGCCGGGGGCCCGCACGCTCCGGAGCTATCCGGAGATGTCGACGTCACCTGCCACGAGTGGTCTCCTCCTGAGGATCTTCGTCTTCGACGATAGCAGGGCCGGTTCAGTGCCCCTGGATCTCCGGCTCGGGATAGCGGCCCCGCTTCCGGTCGGCCGCCGTCGTCGCGATCCCCGCGGCGATCATCGCGACGCCGAGGCCGAGGTGCAGCCAGTCGCCGGCGTCGTCGACCGGGATGAAGTTGGCCGGCGTGTCGTGGTTCATCGCCAGCCCGAACACGAAGAGCAGCACGTAGACCCCGCCGCCGATCATCAGGAACGCCCGCGAACCGCCGTTGGCGCGGGCGGCCAGCACGCCGAGCACCCCGAACACCAGGTGGACCAGGTTGTGCAGCACGGAAACGGTGAACACGCCGAACAGGCGCGCCCCCGACTCATGGCCGGCGAAGTGCAGGTCCGCGTACCCCGCGGTGATCCCCGGCACGAACCCCAGCACCCCCACCAGCAGGAACGCGATCCCGAACACCAGGGCGGCGGTCCGCGCCGCGCTCCGCCGTGACCGGACTTCCGTCGTCATGACACCTCCGCTTGTCCCGAACCGGTCGGCTACCCGGCCCGGGCGCGGACAAACCGGTCAGGACCGCGCGGCCGCGCGCACTTCTTCCAGCACCCGGCGCAGCGGCTGCCCGGTGGCGACCGCGGCGGCCTTCACTTCCTCGTACTCCGGCTGCGCGGTCACGACGATCCCGTTCAGGTACCCGCGTTTCACGCTCACCGGGCGCCCGCGGTAGTCCACGACGACGCTGTCGCGCGGCAGTGACCGCCGCTCGACCGGGGACAGCCGCACGCCCAGCGTCGAGGTGTGGGCGAACACCGCCGCGCAGACGCCGTCGACGCGGTCGTCCGCCGCCAGCGCCGTCAGTACCATGCCCGGCCGGCCCTTCGGCGCGGTCACCGGCGCGCACCACGCGTCGGCCGCGCCCGCTTCGCGCAGGGCCGCCAGGACATCGGGCCACAGCCGCGGATCGAGGTCGTCGACCGTCGTTTCGACGACGGTCATCGTCGCGCGCACCCACGTCCGGTCCGGCTCCGAAGCCGAGCCGACGACCACGCGGACGATGTTCGCGTGCCCCGGCGGGTCGGCCGTGCCCGCGCCGACGCCGACCTTGACCGGCACGCAGGCCGGCATCGGGCCGTACGCGTCCGCCAGCGTGACGAGCAGCGCGGCCCCCGTCGGCGTGCACAGCTCCCGCGTCGCGGGGTGCGTGGCGATCGGCGCGGCCGCCCCGGTGAGCAGCGCGAGCACCGCCGGGGGCGGCACGGTCAGCCGGCCGTGCGCCGCGGTCACCGTGCCCCCGCCGACGGCGATCGGCGACACCGTCACGGTCGCGTCCAGCAGGCCCAGCGCGTCCAGGCCGAGCGCGCACCCCACGATGTCGACGATCGCGTCCAGCGCGCCGACTTCGTGGAAGTGCACGCGTTCGCGGTCGATGCCGTGCACGGTGGCTTCCGCGTCCGCGAGCGTGTCGAACACCTTGGTGGCGAAGCGTTCCGCGGCATCGGGCAGCGCGGCGGCGGCGATCAGGCCGAGGATCTCCGGGAGGTGGCGGGCGTGCCGCGTCTCGGGCGCCTCGACGACCATCCGCCGCGCGCGCAGCCCGTGCCGCCGTACCACCTGCTCGGTGAGCCGGACGTCGTCGACGCGCAGCCGCGCCAGGCCCTCGACGATCGTGCCGAAGTCCGCGCCCGCGTCGACCAGCGCGGCCAGCAGCATGTCGCCGGCGCAGCCGTTCCCGGCGTCGATCCACGCGACGGTCACGGCGCGACCGACTGCCGGGCGACGCGGGCCGCGGCGACGCCCGCGCCGAAGCCGTTGTCGATGTTGACCGTCACCACGCCGGGGGCGCAGCTGTTCAGCATGGTCAGGAACGCGGTCAGGCCGTCGAGGTGCCAGCCGTAGCCGACGCTCGTCGGCACGGCGATCAGCGGTGTGCCGCACAGTCCACCGAGGACGGTGGGCAGCGCCGCCTCCATCCCGGCGATCGCCACGACGGCGTCGGCGCCGGCGATCCGGTCGCGTTCGGCCAGCAGCCGGTGCAGCCCGGCCACGCCGACGTCGACGACGAGGTCCGGCTCGGCGCCGAAGACCGCCACCGTCGTCGCGCACTCGCGGGCGACGGGCAGGTCCGACGTCCCCGCGCACACGACGGCCACCCGGCCCCGCGGCGGCGGCACGGTCCCGAGCGTCACCGTGCGGCCGGCGTCGTCGATGTCCGCTTCCGGCAAGCGGTCCCGGCACAGCGCGCGGGCTTCTTCGCCGACTCGCGTGGCGAGCACCGCGCGATCGGGATGGGCCTCGTGCAGCCGTTTCAGCGCCGCCGTGATCTGTCCGGGTGTCTTTCCCGCGCCGAACACCACTTCGGGATCCCCCGTCCGGGCGGCCCGGTCGAGGTCCAATCGCGCGAATCCCAGATCGGCGGTCGCCGCCGCCGTAACCCCAGTCGATACCACCTTCGACACGTTAGCCTTATCGCTCATCGTATGTAAACTGCTCCCGGGGGATGCCGCACGAATACGGCAATGGGTTGACTGGGTGGACCCGTCGCGATCGACTTACCGCACGCAAGACGCCTCGAGCGGAGGACAAGTGCTGTTCTTTTGCCGAAATTGGATCACCGTGACCGCGCGACCAGCGGGGACGGCGTAATGACGACCGGAATCGAAGACCGGCTGCTGGGCCGGGTCCGCGAGCTCGGGAGCGTGGCCGTCGCCTTCTCGGGCGGCGTCGACTCGGCCCTCGTGCTGGCCGCGGCCGTGCGGGTGCTGCCGGCCGGGCGCGTGCTGGCGGCGATCGCCGACTCGCCCAGCCTGGCCAGGGCGGAACTCGGTGCCGCGCGGGGGATCGCGGCCGATCTCGGCGTCGAGCTGGCCGAGGTCCCCGGCACCGAGCTGGCCGTTCCCGGCTACCGGGACAACGCCGGCGACCGCTGCTATTTCTGCAAGCAGGCGGTGCTCGGCGCGATCGGCGGGCTGGCCGTGCGGCGCGGGTTCGCGCACGTGGCGACCGGGACGCACGCCGACGACCACCGCGCCCTGCACCGCCCCGGCCTGCGTGCGGCCCGTGAGCTGCGCGTCGTCGAGCCGCTGGCCGAGGCCGGGCTGGGCAAGCGCGATGTCCGGGCGCTGGCCGCCGCGTGGTCGCTGCCCGTCGCCGACAAGCCGTCGGCGCCCTGCCTGGCATCACGTATCTCCGTGGGCGTCCCCGTCTCTTTAGGAAGGTTGGGACTGGTGGAACGCGCCGAGATCGCCGTGGGCGCGCGGTTGGCCGAGGCGGGGATCCGCCCCCGTGACCTGCGCGTCCGCCTGCTCGGCCGAGGATTCCGGGTGGAGGTGGATGGCCCTTCGCACACGGCCGTCGAAGCGCGGCCGGGACTCGCCGCCGCCGTGGTGGGCGAGCTCGGCGGTCTCGGCCTGAGCGGACCGGGAGTGGTCGCGGCCTATCGCGCGCCCGCACTCGCACCGCCGCCTTAGGCTATTTGCGCGCGCGTTCGCCGTGGTGAATTATGCCGTCACCGAACGGGGTATGAAAAAACCACATACCGAACCCGCAGGTTTCGCGTTGGATTTGTTCGGCAGCCAATCGCGACTATTCGTGTACGGTCCGCATCGGTCATTGTCCGATGCCGTGCCGAAAACACCGTGTCGGTTATTACGTCTTGCCGAGCGCATTTTTCGGCTATGTTTCCCGAGTTCGGCGCGCGGCCGCTGCGAGCGGTAGCCGTTCGCGTACGGTGGGGGAGGATCTGATGTACTTCGAGTTGCTCGGCACTTTGCGGGTCCAGCGTGACGGGGAGCGGGTGGACCTCGGCGGTCTCCGGCAGCAGCGGCTGCTGGCGATGCTGCTGCTCAGCGCGAACCGGGTGGTCGGCGCCGACCGGCTGCTGGAGGCCATGTGGGACGGTGAGCCGCCGGTGACCGCGCGAAGACAGCTCCACAACGCCGTCGCGGCGCTGAGACGCAGCTTCGGCACGGCCAAGCACATCCTCGTCAAGGACGGGCCCGGCTACCGCATCACCGTCGACCCGCAGGACGTCGACGCGCACCGCTTCACCCGGATGGTCGCGGCGGCGTCGGCGGCGGCCTCCGCCGGACGCGCCACCGCGGCCGCCGAGCACCTGGAGGCGGCGCTCGCCCTGTGGACCGGGCCCGCGCTGTCGGGCTTGAACAACCCGGTGTTCGAGATCGTCGCCGCGCGGTTCGAGGAGAACCGGCTGACCGCGACCGAACGGCTCATCGGGCTGCGCCTGGACGGCGGCGAGGCGTCGGCGCTGGTGCCGCAGCTGGGTGAGCTCGTCTCGCGGCACCCGCTGCGCGAGGGGACGCGCAAGCTGCTGATGCTGGCGCTGCACCGGTGCGGGCGCACGGCCGACGCGCTCAACGCGTACGAACAGGGCCGGCGGATGCTGCGCGACGAGCTCGGCGTCGACCCCGGTGCGAGCATCCGCGAGCTGTACGAACGGATCCTGCGCGACGACCTGCCGAAGCGGCGGCCCGAGCCGGCGCCGGGCCGGTCGTTCCTGCCGTACGACACCGCGCACTTCACCGGCCGCGCCGAGGAGCTGCGGTTCCTGTCCGTGAGCCGTCCGGCGGGAACCGCGCTGAGCATCCTGGCGATCGACGGCATGGGGGGCGTCGGCAAGACGACGCTGGCGGTCCGGCTCGCCCACCAGCTGGCGCACCGGTTTCCCGATGGGCACCTCTACATCGACCTGCACGGGCACACGGCGGGCCAGGAGCCGCTCGACCCGGACGCGGCGCTCGAGCGGCTGCTGCTCGACTTCGGGCTCGCGCCGGACCGGATCCCCCGCGACAGCAGGCAACGCGCGGCGCGCTGGCGCGCGGAGGTCGCCGAGCGGCGGGTCCTCGTGGTGCTGGACAACGCCCTCGACGCGCGGCAGGTCCGCCCGTTGCTGCCCGGCACGGGAAAGGCGCAGGTGATCATCACGAGCCGGCGTCGCCTGGCCGGCCTCGACGGGGTGACGTCCCGTTCGCTGGACGTGTTCCCGCCGCCGGACGCGGCGGCGCTGTTCACCCGGATCGCCGGACCGGAGCGCACGGCGGCGTGGCCGGACGTCGTCGCGGAGGTGGTGGCCCTGTGCGGGCACCTGCCGCTGGCGGTCGCGATCGCGGCGTGCCGGTTCCACAACCGGCCGGCGTGGTCGCTCGACGACCTGGCGTTCCGGCTGCGCGACCGCGGCACGCGGCTCGCCGAGCTGAGCCTGGAGGATCGCAGCGTCGAGGCCCGGCTGGAGGTGTCGTACGAGCGGTTGCCCGCCGGGCAGCGCCGGCTGTTCCGGGCCTTGGGCGCGTTCGACGGCGAGGAGCTCGACGCGGCCGACGCGGCGCTGCTGCTGGGGCAGCCGGTGCCGGAGGCGGAACGGTTGCTGGAAGAGCTGTTCGACGCCCACGTGCTGCGGCAGCGGGCCGCGGGGCGCTACCACTTCCACGACCTGGTCCGGGAGCACGCGCGGGCGAAGGCGGAGGAGCACGCGACGCTGCTGACGACGTTCGGCCGGACGACGCTGCACGCGGTCGACGAGCTGGAGTGCAGCGTCGGCTGAACCTCCTGGGGTGCCTGGAAAACCGTCCGCGGCCTGCCGGCCCGGGCGGTTTCCGCTGTCTGCCGGTGACCGGGCGAACGCGCAGTGCCACGCCGATATCCGTTGCCTCGCAACGCCATCGGTGCCGATGCAGCACCGATGCACCGGCAAGGCCGCGCCGATGGCCCGCTCGGGCACGCTCGGCCGTGGGAGTAGACCGCAGCAGAAAGTGATGCCATGGAGTTCACGCACAAGACCGTCCTGAGCCCCGAACTGCGGGCCCGGGTGCTCGCGGATCCGAGCATCGGCGGGGGGAACCTGCTGCCCGCCATGCTGGAGCTCAACCCGTACCCGGACGAGCCGTTCATCCACTCGCTCACGCCGATCCCGTACACCGACGGCGAAACGAAGCACTGGTTCAGCCTCCGCGACCTCGACCACCTCGTGCAGAGCTGGTCGGTCTGGTACCTCGGACAGGGTGTGCGGCCGCACGACCGGGTCGCGGTCTTCCCGCCGGACTCCATCCAGTACTTCCTGCACCTTTCGGCGCTCGCGCGGATCGGCGCGATCTCCATGCTCATCAACAGCAACGCGAAGCGGGACAGCGCCGTCGCCCTGATCGAGCGCAGCGGGGCCATCGGCCTCTACACCGACTCCGAACGCCTCGACCGGATCGCCCCGGACCTCGACCGGCTGAACCTGAAGTGGGTGCACACGCGCCAGGACGGGCCGCCGTCGGCCGTCCTGCCCGACGCGGACCGCTTCCGGCACCACCCGGACGACCCCGTCGGCCTCATGCACTCCTCCGGCACCACCGGCCTGCCGAAGCCCGTCATCCACACCCACAAGACCATTTTGGACGGTCCGAAGTGGCGTGCGGTGAACTACAAGGAAGAGCCCGACGCGCTGATCCTGAACGCGCTTCCGCAGTCGCACCAGGGGTGCGTGTCGTTCAACGCCTACGCCGTGCTGGGCGGCCAGCCGATGGTCGTCCACCGGGACGTCTCCGGCGCCGAGCTCGCCGAGGCCGTCGAGGCGCACCGGCCGACCATGGTGATGGCGTTCGGCCACGCCTACCCGGAGCTGGCGGCGATCGAGACGCCGCGGGGTGCCCTCGACTCGGTGAACATCTGGGTGTCCATGGCGGACGCCATCCACGAGCGGCACCTGAAGAACATCCTGGGCCGCCGCTCGCCGGAGCGGCCGCCGGCCGCGTTCCTCGACCGGCTCGGCACCACCGAGCTGGGCTGGGGCGTGCTCATGCAGCCGCGCACCCTGGCGACCGAGCGCAACGACCGCTGCGTCGGCAAGCCGGTCGGGTTCGCCGAGGTCGCGATCGTGCGGGAGAACGGCACGCTCGCCGAGCCCTACGAATACGGCTTCCTCGGGGCGAAGCCGCCGTCGATGACGGTCGGGTACTGGGGCAACCAGGACACCTACTACCGCAGCAAGCTCGCCGGCTACTGGCTGACCGGGGACGTCGCCTACCGGGACGAAGAGGGCAACTTCTACCAGGTCGACCGCGCGGTCGACGTCGTGCACACGGCCTCCGGGCCCGGTTACTCGGTGCTGATGGAAGAGCTCGTCATCAACGAGGTCTCCGGTGTCGAGGACTGCACCGTCGTGGCCGGCGACCACCGCGGCGAGAAGGTCGCCGTGGCCGTCGTGACCGGCCGGGACGTGGACGCGGAGAAGGTGCTGTTCGCGGCCAACGAAGCCCTGCGGGCCAACGGGAAGCCCGAACTGTCCGTCGTCGAGGTCGCCGGCGGCGAAGACGACTTCCCGCTCGGTGTCACCGGGAAGTCGCTCAAGCGCTTCCTCCGCGACAAGTACAAGGACCTCGCCGTGTACGTCCGTGACCGCCGGGGCAAGAGCCTCGCCACCAGCGACGCGCTGGCATGAAACCCCTCCGGGAAGAGACGATCGCCGTGACCGACCAAGACCTCCTGCTCGTGTTCGACGAGACCGTGACCCGCGCCAGGGTCGACGGCTGGCTGCGGTACCTGGAGTCCGCGGGCACGCCGACGCAGATGTACCGGCTGGGGGCGAGCCACGTCCTGCCGGTGTCCGGAGTGGACAACGCCGATCTGCTCGCCGCGGCCGCGGACCTGCCCCTCCCGACCCGGCGCGTGACCCGGGGCGGCGAGGCGTGGCTGGGCCGCCGGGAGATCCGCCCGGCCGGCACGGAGGTGTCCCTCGGCCCGGCCACGATCGGCGACGGCTCGGTCGCGGTGATCGCCGGCCCGTGCGCGGTCGAGACGCCGGAGCAGATGCTCGCGACGGCGGAGCTCGTCGCCGGACACGGTGCCGTCGGCCTGCGCGGCGGGGTCTTCAAGCCGCGGACGTCGCCGCATTCGTTCCAGGGTCTCGGGTTCTCCGGGCTGGAGCTGCTCGTCGAGGCGCGGAAGCGGACGGGTTTGCCGTTCGTCACCGAGGTCGTGGACGCGGAGCACGTCAAACGGCTGGCCGAGGTCGTCGACGGCTTCCAGATCGGCGCGCGGAACATGCAGAACTTCGCGCTGCTGAGCGCGGTGGGCCAGAGCGGCCTGCCGGTCGTGCTCAAGCGCGGGTTCGGCTGCACCGTCGAAGAGACGCTCGCCGCCGGGGAGTACCTGCTGCTCGAAGGCAACGACCAGGTGGTCCTGTGCGAGCGCGGCATCCGCACGTTCGAGCCGTCGTCGCGCTTCACGCTCGACCTGACGGCGGTGGCGCTGTGGAAGCAGCGCACCCACCTGCCGGTCATCGTGGACCCGAGCCACTCGGGCGGCCGTCCGGAGCTGGTCGAGCCGCTGTCGCTCGCGGCCATCGCGGCCGGCGCGGACGCGCTGCTGATCGACGTGCACGTCCGGCCGGAAGAGGCGCTGTGCGACGCGAAGCAGGCGTTGCGGCCGGAGCAGTTCGCCGGGCTGATGACCCGGCTCGCCGGCGCCGCGGCCGGGCTGGGCCGAAGCCTGCAGAAACGCTGACCAAGACGTCGTGAGTGAGAAACTGTGTTCTAACCCAGTTTCTCACTCACGACCAGTACGGGAGTGGGAGACAGTGTTCGGGGAGACGTCGGAGATCGCCGTGGTCGGGCTCGGCCCGCGCGGGCTGTCGGTCGCGGAACGGCTGAGCGCCAACGCCGGTGTGCTCGTGCCGCGGAACCACCGGCTCGTGGTGCACCTCGTCGACCCGCGGCTGGCCGACGGCGGCCAGGTGTGGCGCAGCACGCAGGACCGCGTGCTGCTGATGAACACCGTCGCCGGCCAGGTGACGATGTTCGTCGACGAGACCGTCGACTGCGCGGGCCCGGTCGTGCGCGGCCCGAGCCTGTACGAATGGGCGCGGTCGATCGCCCTGCTCGGCAGCCCGGACGTGCCGGACGCCGTCCGGGCCGAAGCCGAGGCGCTCGGTCCGGACGACTACCCGTCACGGGCGTTCTACGGCAGCTACCTGCGCTGGACGCGGCGGCGGATCACGCGAACCGCGCCGCCGTCGCTGTGGTTCGTGGCCCACCAGGCGCGGGCGGTCGACGTCCGGGACGGCCGCGCCGGACGGCAGGACGTCGTGCTGGCCGACGGCACGACCATCGGCGGGCTGGCCGCCGTCGTGCTCGCGCTGGGCCACCAGCCGCACGAGCTCAGCCCGGCTGAAGCGGGCCTGAGCCGGTACGCCGAGCGCCACGGCCTGCGCTACTTCGCGCCGGGCAACCCGGCCGACGCGTCGCCGTCCGGCGTGCCCGCGGGGGAGCCGGTGCTGCTGCGCGGGATGGGCCTGAACTTCTTCGACCACCTGGCCCTGCTCACGCTCGGACGCGGCGGCGAGTTCACCCGCGAGCCGGGTGGCGCGCTGACGTACGTGCCGTCCGGCCGGGAACCGCGGCTGGTCGCCGGATCGCGGCGCGGGGTGCCGTACCAGGCCCGTGCCCGCAACGAGAAGGGCGCGTCCGGCCGGCACGAACCGCGGTTCTTGACGCCGGCGGTGATCGGGCGGCTGCGGGACGGCGCCGACTTCCGCCGGGACGTCTGGCCGTTGATCGACCAGGAGGTCCGCACGGTCTTCTACGCGGCCCAGGTGCGGGAGCAGGGGTGCGCCTGCGACGTCGGGGAGTTCACCGAGGCGTTCTCGGCGGCCGGGCCCGCGGAGGTGCCGCTCGACGGCGATCCGCTGGCGGTGCGGGAGACCGAGGCGCAGCGGATCGTCCTGGCGAAGTTCGGGCTCGACCGGAGCTGGGACTGGCGGCGCGTCGCGGTGCCCTACATGGCCGCCGACCTCGCCTCGACGGCGACGTTCCGGACGTGGCTGCGGTCCGCTGTGGACACCGAGCTGGCCGAGGCGCGCAAGGGCAACGTGACCGGTCCGCTCAAGGCGGCCACAGACGTCCTTCGCGACCTGCGCAACGAGATCCGGCTGGTCGTCGACCACGGCGGGATCTCCGGCGCGTCCTACCGCGACGACCTGCGGCGCTGGTACATGCCGCTCAACGCGTACCTGTCGATCGGCCCGCCCGCCGAGCGCGTCGAGCAGTTCGGCGCGCTGCTGGACGCGGGCGTGCTGGAGGTCATGGGCCCGGACCTGCGGATCGAGGGCGCGGACGGCCGGTTCGTCGCCCGGTCGGCGGCGTGCCCCGACGTGGTCGTCCGCGCGAAGACGCTGATCGAGGCCCGCCTGCCGGACACCGACGTGCGGCGCACGACGGATCCCCTGCTGCGCGCGTTGCTCGCCCGCGGCGAGTGCCGCCCGTACCGCATCGGCGAGTTCGAGACGGGCGGCCTGGCGGTGACGCGGCGGCCGTACCACGTGCTGGACACGCGAGACCGGCCCCACCCGAGGCGGTTCGCGTTCGGCGTGCCGACGGAGGCGGTCCACTGGGTGACGGCGGCGGGCATCCGCCCCGGAGTCAATTCGGTGATCCTCGGCGACGCGGACGCGATCGCCCGGTCATGTCTGCGGATCGCGGCCGAGCAGGACGACCTGGGGAGGACCGCGTGAGCGAGCTGCTCGCCCCCGCGTGGGCCGCGACCGGCGCCGGCGAACTCGTCGACGACCGCGCGCTCCTGACCGCGATGCTCGCCACCGAGGTCGCCCTCGCCGAAGCCCAGGCCGAACTGGGCGTCATCCCCGAGGAAGCCGCCAAGGCCATCCGCGCCGCCGCCGTGCCGGAAAACCTCGATCCGCGGGCCATCGCCGAGGGCGTCCGCGAGACCGCGAACCCCGTGGTCGCGTTCGTCGCCGGGCTCACCGCCGCCGTCGACCCCGCCGCCGCCGAGTACGTGCACCGCGGCAGCACCAGCCAGGACATCCTCGACACCGCCCTGATGCTGCTGTGCAGGTCGACGCTCGACCGCGTCACCCGAGACCTCGTGGCGACGGCCGGCCAGCTCGCCGGGCACGTCCGCGCGCACCGGGACACGCCGATGGCCGGGCGCACCCTGACCCAGCACGCCGTGCCGGTGACCTTCGGGCTCAAGGCGGCGACCTGGCTGCACCTCGTCCTCGACGCCGTCGAGCGGGTGCGGCGGGCGCGCGCGGCGCTGCCGGTGTCACTCGGCGGTGCGGCCGGCACCCTCGCCGCCTACGAGGAGTACGGTCCCGGGTCGCTGGAGCTGCCGGACCTGGTGGCCCGCAAACTCGGCCTGGCCCCGCAAACCCTGCCGTGGCACGGGATCCGCACGCCCATCGCCGACGTCGCGTCGGCGCTGCTGGTCACCGCCGGCGCGCTCGGCAAGATCGCCGCGGACGTCCTCGTGCTGTCGCGCACCGAGATCGGCGAGGTCGCCGAAGAACGCGCGCCGGGACGCGGGGCGTCCTCGGCCATGCCGCAGAAGCACAACCCGGTGTTCGCGACGCTGGTGGCGACCGCGGCCCGGCAGCTGCCGCCGCTCGCCGTCGTGCTGTTCGGGTCGATGGCCGTCGAGGACGAACGCTCCTCGGGCGGCTGGCACGCGGAGTGGCAGCCGCTGCGGGACGCCCTGCGCATCACGGCCGGTGCCGCGGCGAACGCGGCGAGGCTGGCCGAAACCCTGCGGGTGCGCCCCGACGCGATGGCGGCGAACCTGCGGCTCACCCGGGGCGCGATCGTCTCCGAACGCGTCAACGCCGTCCTGGCCCCGGCGCTCGGCAAGGCCGCCGCCAAGCGCCTGCTGGCCGAGGCCACCGCCGAAGCCGAGCGCACCGGGGCGGACCTGGCCGACCTGCTCGACGTGGACCCGGGCCTGCTGGACCCGGCGGCCTACACCGGGCTCGCCGGGCCACTGGCCGACCGGGCCCTGGCCCGCTTCGAACGCGAGGAGTTCTGATGACCACCCTGGAGTTCGCGCCCGAGCGGGTCGAGCCGATGCCCGCCGAGCAGCGCGAAGAACTGCTGCGCATGCCGGGGTTCGGTTCGCTCTACTCCGACCACATGGTGACCGCGCGGTGGACCGCCGGCCGCGGGTGGCACGACGCCCGGACCGGCCCGCTCGCCGCGTTCACCCTGCACCCGGCCACCATGGCACTCCACTATGGACAGACGGTCTTCGAGGGGCTGAAGGCGTTCTGGCGCCCGGACGGGCAGCGGGCGCTGTTCCGGCCCCGCGACCACGCCGCCCGGTTCGCCCGGTCGGCCCGCCGGATGGCCATGCCCGAGCTGGCGGAGGCGGACTTCGTCGCGGGCGTCGAGGCGCTGCTGCGCGTGGACGGCGCCTGGGTGCCGCGCCCGCGTGGCCAGAGCTTCTACCTGCGGCCGTTCCTGATCGCCGCGGAGACGCACCTGTCGAACCGGCCCGCCGAGGAGTACCTGTTCGCCGTGATCGGCAGCCCCGCCCGGCCCGCCACGGCCGAGCCGGCGCCGATCCGGCTGTGGGCGTCGCCCGAGTACGTCCGCGCGGCCGACGGCGGGACGGGCACGATCAAGTGCGGGGGCAACTACGGCGGGTCCTACATCGCGCAGCGGGAAGCCGCGGCGCACGGGTGCGACCAGGTCGTCTGGCTGGACGCGCGCGAGCGCCGGTACGTCGAAGAGGTCGGCGGGTCCAACCTGTTCTTCGTCGAGGGCGACCGGCTCGTCACGCCGCCCCTGAGCGGGACGCTGCTGGCCGGCATCACCCGCGACTCGATCCTGCGGCTCGCCGGGCGGCTCGGCCTGACCGTCGCGGAGGAGCCGGTCACCCTCGACGACTGGGAGCGCGGCTGCCGGGCGGACCGCATCACCGAGACGTTCGCGTGCGGCACCGCGCGTGCCGTGGCCCCGGTCGGGCACGCCGTGACACCGGACGGCGAGTGGGCCGTCGGCGACGGCACCACGGGCCCGGTCACCCGCCGCCTGCTGAACGCCCTGCTGGACGTCCAGTACGGCGAGGCGCCCGACGAGTTCGGCTGGCTGCACGCCGTCACCACCGGGTCGTGAGTGAGAAACAGTGTTCTAACCCTGTTTCTCACTCACGACCCCTGTACCGAGAGGCACCCGTGAACGTCGACTTCTACTTCGATCCCGCCTGTCCCTTCGCCTGGATCACCTCGCGGTGGATCCTCGAGGTCGACCGGCACCGCGACCTCGCGCTGCGGTTCCGGGTGATGAGCCTCGGCGTGCTCAACGAAGACCGGGAGATCGAGCCGTGGTACCGCGAGTTCTGCGACCGCTCGTGGGGCCCGGTCCGCGTCTGCGTCGCCGCCGCGCAGCACCACGGCGAAGACGTGCTGCGCGACCTCTACACCGCGCTGGGCACCCGGATCCACAACGGACGGAACAAGGACTTCCCCGAGGTCGTCGCGCAGGCGCTGGCCGAAGTCGGGTTGCCGGCCGGGCTCGCCGGAGCCGCGGACAGCACCGACTACGACGAGGCTCTGCGCAAGAGCCACGCCGAGGCGCTGGAACCGGTCGGCGCGGACCTCGGCACGCCGGCGATCCACGTCGACGGCACCGGTTTCTTCGGCCCGGTGCTCAACGCCATCCCGCGCGGCCGGGACGCGGTGGACCTCTTCGACGGCGTGGTGGCGCTCGCGCGCAACCCGCACTTCTTCGAGCTGAAGCGGGCCCGGACGCCGGGCTTGAACTACGAGTGAGGGAACGGACATGAGACGCATCGGGTTCGTCGAGTCGAACCGGTCCGGGTCCGGCTTCGACGCCCTGCGGGCGGCGCGCGGGCTGGGGCTGCACGTCACCTTCTTCAGCTGCGGGCTGGACCGCTACCACGCGACGCCGGGCGGCACCGAGGTGCTCGAAACCTGCGTCGACGAGTTCGTGTCCTGTCCGACGCACGAGCTGGAACCGCTGTTGGAGGCGGTGAAGGCGGTTGACGCCGCGAAGCCGCTCGACGCGCTGCTTTCGGTGGCCGAGTACGAGGTCATCCAGGCCGCCGAGGCGGCCCGTCAGCTCGGCCTGCCCGGCCCGGACCCGGCCGCCATCCGGATCGCTCGCGACAAGGCCGCGCAACGGCGGCGGTGGGCCGCGCGCGGCGTGCCCGTGCCGGAGTTCCGCGTCGTCACGACGGCCGAGCAGGCCGTGCGGGCCGCGGCCGAGATCGGGTTTCCGTGCGTGGTGAAGGCGGTCGACGAGACCAGCGGCGCGCACGTCGTCCGCTGCACGACGCCGGCGGAGGTGACCGGGACGTTCACCGCGATCCGGTCCGCCGCGACGAACCGCCGCGGCCAGCCGCGGTCGCCCGAGGTGCTCGTCGAGGAGTGCCTCGTCGGGTTCGAGGTCAGCGTGGAGATCCTGGCGGACGCGGGGACCGTCCGCGTGCTCGGGGTGACCGACAAGATCCTGGGCGGCCGCAACCGGTTCGTCGAGCTGGGGCACAGCTTCCCGACGGCGCTGCCCGGCGACGTCCGGCGTGAGCTGGAGGCGGCCGCGGTGGCCGCCACCGAGGCCGTGGGCTTCGACCTCGGCATCGCGCACGTCGAGATCAAGTACACCGGCGCGGGCCCGAAGCTGATCGAGATCAACCCGCGCCCGGCGGGCGACCGGATCACCGAGCTGATGGACGCGAGCTTCGGGTGGTGCACGATGGAGCTGCTGATCCGCCAGTACCTCGGGGAGCCCGCCGGCGACGTCGTGACCGAGCCGGCGCGCGGCGCGGCCATCCGGTACCTCACCGCCGACCCCGGGATCGTCACCGAGGTGAGCGGCCTGGACATCGCCGCCGCGGTCCCCGGGGTCCGCGAAGCCGGGGTGTCGGTCGAGCCCGGTGGGCGGGTCGATCCGTTGCGGGTGAACGAAGACCGCGTCGGTCACGTCCTCACGACGGCGTCCGACGCCTACCTGGCGGGCCGGATCGCCGAGGCCGCCGCCCAGCAGATCGTGGTCGGCACCCGCGCCGATGCGCCGCCGATGGCCCGCTGATGGCCGCGTCGGCGAGGCTGGGGCCACCCGATGCCCGGACAGGGAGAGCAGACATGCCGAACCTCGTGATGGTGATGCCCTACAAGGCATACCTCGGCAAGGCGCGGGCGGAAGGCTTCCGGATCACGGCGATCTGGGACCCGGCCGAGGCCACGCGGTTGTTCGGCGCGGACGCGCCCGCGTACCTCGCGGAGGTCGAGAGCCTCGCCGAGAGCCTGTGGCTGGTCGACTTCACCGACCGCGCGGCCTACGCCGAAGCGATCCGCGCGGCCGTCCGCGACAGCGGAGCCGGCCACGTCTGGCACGTCGGCAGCGAGGAGAGCATGCAGCTCGCCCACGAGGTCGCCGACGAACTCGGCACGGCGGTCAATTCGCCGCGCTCGGTGTTCCTGCTCAACGACAAGCTCGCCATGCGCACCCTGTTGCGCGACAAGGGCATCTCGACGGTCCGGTTCGCCACCGCGGACCGCTGGCAGGACGTCGGAAGGCTGCTCGACGGCTTCACCCTGCCGGTGGTGGTGAAACCCGCCGCGCTGTCGGCCAGCCGCGGGACGCGGCTGCTCACCGACCCGGCCGAGCTGCCCGCCTGGGGCGACGAGCTGGCCGCGCTGGCGTACTCCGGGCCGTTGCTGGTCGAGGAGTACCTGCGAGGGCCCGAGTTCAGCGTCGAGACGATGACCGTGCGCGGCGAGCACCACGTCATCGGCGTGACGCGCAAGCTGCTCGGCCCGCTGCCGCACTTCGTCGAGCGGGGTCACCTCTTCGGCGAGCCGGAGACGGCGGAGACGCGGGCGGTCGCCGCGCTCGCGGTCGAGCTGCTCGACGCCGTCGGCTACCAGTGCGGCCCGGCGCACACCGAGGTCATCTGCACCGAGGACGGGCCGCGGATCGTGGAGTCGCAGGCCCGGCTGGGCGGGGACAAGATCCCGGACATCATCGGGCTGGCCACCGGCTTCGACGTCAAGCGGGCGATGTTCGCCGCCCTCGCCGGGCGGACGTCCCTCCCGGACCGCGGCGGGCTCGTCGGGCACATCGCGTACTTCTCCTTTCCCACCGGGGTTCTCGAAAAGGTGACGGGTCTCGAGGAGGCTCGCGCACTGGACCACGTGCACACCCTCAGCTTCCCGTTCGCCCCCGGTGACGTCCTGCCGGAGACCGTCAGCTCGAAGACCCGCCACGGGTTCGTCATCCTCACCGGCTCCGCGGACGCGGCGGAGGCCCAAGCCCGCGCGGACCACGTCCGCGCCCTGATCGAAGTGGAAGTCCGATGAGGAGCTTCTTCGCCCTGCACCGCAACGTCCGGCTCCGGATCGGGCTGGCGTTCGTGCACAAGCTGATCGACGCGATGATCCTGACGTTCATCGCTATCTACCTCGCGGCGCACGTCGGGGTCGCGGTCGCCGGTGCGCTGATCCTGGTGTTCGCCGCGTTCGCGGTGGTCGGCATGCTCGTCGGCGGCCACCTGTCCGAGCGCTGGGGCCGCCGTCCCGTGCTGATCATCGGCGACGTCGTCGGCACCGGCTTCCTCGCGCTGATGGCCGTCGCGTACTACTCGGGCTGGGGCGCGCTGGCGGTCTACTTCAGCTACGCCATCGTGAAGTTCGGGTCGAACCTCGCGCTGCCCGCCAACGACGCGACGATCATCGACGTCACCCCGCCGGAGCAGCGCAAGTTCGTCTACACGGTCAACTACTGGGTGATCAACCTCGCGCTCGGCACCGGCGCCCTGCTCGGTGCTTTCCTGTACAGCTCCCACTTCGGCGCGGTGATCCTCGGCGGCGCGGCCGGGATGGCGTTCGCCCTCGCCGTCACCGTGGCGCTCGTGGCGGAGACCAAGCCGGAGACGCCCCGGCCGCCGGTCAAGCTCACTGGGCTCGCCCAGTTCGTCCAGGGCTACAAGGTGGTGCTGGCCGACGCGACGTTCCGGCGGCTGATCATCGCCGCCACGCTGATCCTGACGCTCGAAGGGCAGCTCAGCACCGCGATCGGGATCCGGCTGTCGACGGACTTCCCCACGCAGGAGGTGGTCCCGTTCGGCGCGGTGACCGGCGTGGAGATGCTCGGCGTGCTCAAGGCGGTCAACACCGTCCTGGTCGTCGCGTTCGCGCTGGTCGTCAACTCGCTGCTGAAGCGGATGCCCGACCGCACCCGGCTCTACGCGGGCATCACGCTGTACGCGGGCGGGTTCGCGGTGCTGGCCGTCACCGACGACGCCTGGCTGCTGCTCGTCGCCGTCGTCGTGCTGACCGTCGGCGAGCTGATGAACCTGCCGGTGCAGCAGGCCCTGCTGGCCGAGCTGGCCCCGGACGACGGCCGGCCGCGCTACCTCGCCGCGTACTACCTGCACATCCGGTTCGGCCAGATCGTCAACTCGATCCTGATCAGCCTGAGCGCGGTCGTCAGCATGGCCGGGATGGCCGGGATCTACCTGGCCTTCGGCGTCGTGATCATCCTGCAGTACCGGGCGATCCTGGCCCGTCGCGAGACGCGCGTCGCGGTCTCCGCCTGAAACCCTGGAAGGTAACCATGTCGGCACGGTCCGATCGGATCACCAAGGCCTACCTCGCCGGCTGCGAGGAGGCGGACGGCCCGCTGCGCCACGCGCGGGCGAGCCTCGAGCTGTCGGAGACCAAGCGCCTGTCCTGGCCCCGGCTGCTGCCGCGGCCGATCATGGTCGACGAGGCCGAGTACCGCGCGTTCGGCCGGGACCTCGTCACGATCTACGAGCTCGTCGGCTCGCTGCCGCGGCGGCTCTTCGACGGCGACTTCACGCGGTTCCGCACCGCGCTCGGCATCGACGACCGGCACGCCGCGCTGATGACCCGGCTGCTCGGCGAGGGGCCGCCGCCGCTGTACGGCCGCGCCGACGTCTACTACGACGGCACGGCGTTCAAGCTGCTGGAGTACAACATCGGCAGCGCGCTCGGCGGCCTGGACATGGTGGGCACGCTGCCCAAGGCGTACCTGCGGGTGCCGGCCGTCGCCGAGTTCGCCGCCGAGCACGGGCTCGGGTTCCTGGACATGGGGTCCGACCTCGCCGAGGCGCTGCGCAACGCGGGCAAGACGATCGGCGCCGGCGAGCCGGTGGTCGCGATCGTCGAGGGCCCCGGCGGGATGACGACCTACGGCCACCAGCGGCGCGCGATCGCGGAGCTGCTGGCGGAGAACGACGTCGAGTGCCGTGTCGGCGAGATCGGCGACCTGGAGTACCGGTCCGGGAAGCCGTACCTGGAGGGCACCCCGGTCGACGTCGTCCTGCGGTACTACGGCCTCGAGGAAATGCTGGCGCACCCGGACTGCGACGCGCTGCTGGAGCCGGTCTTCCGCGCCCACGAAACCGGCCAGGTGGTCGTCTGGACGCCGACGAACGTGTTCAGCAACAAGGGAACGCTGGCGATGCTGTCGGAGTCCGCCGCGGTCTTCACCCCGGACGAGCAGGCCGTGATCGAGCGGGTGCTGCCGTGGTGCCGGATGCTCGGACGCCCCGGCGCGGGCCCGGACGCCGGGCGCATCGACGAGTGCATCGAGCGTCAGGACCAGCTGGTGTTCAAGCCGACCGGCCTCTACGGCGGCCAGGGCGTCGTCATCGGCCGGGAGGTGGACGCCGGGACCTGGCGGGAGACGCTCGAAGCCGGTTCGCGGACCGGCTCGCTCGTCCAGGAGATCGTGCGGCCGAACCTGGAGACCGTGATCGACCCCGAGACCGGCGAGCGCTCCGAGTGGTACGCGCTGTGGGCGGCGTTCATGACCCCGTCGGGCCTCTCCGGCGGCGGCGTACGCGCGATCGCGCCCGGCGGCACCACCGTCATCACCATGATCAACAACCCCGACGTCCGCAACACCTGCCTCTTCACCTGCTGAGCAAGGAGAACCCCGGTGCCCCGACTCGTCGACCTCACCCACGGCTTCTACGACGGAATGCCGTCCTACCCCGCCGACTGGTTCCCGAAGTTCGTCAGCGAACGCTCGATGACGCCGGAGAACGACCCGTACGGCACCAAGCGCACGTTCTCCTACCTGCACGTCTTCCCGCACAACGGGACGCACATGGAGTACAAGCTGCACTTCTACCCGGGCACCGAAGGCATCGACGAGGTCCCGCTCGACACGCTGATCGGCCGCGCCTGCGTCGCCGACCTGTCGCACAAGGGCGAGCTGGACGAGGTCACCGGCGACGACCTGGAAAAGGCGCTGCGGCCGGTGTGGCAGGCGGGCGACCGGCTGCTCATCCGCACCGACTACCTGCGGCACAACTGGGGCCGGCCCGACTACTGGGACCGTCCGCCCTACCTGACGCCGTCGGCCGCGCGGTGGGCGATCGACAACGGCGCGTGCCTCATCGGCTTCGACTGCCTCACCGAACGGCCGGGCGACGCGGAGTCCCCGGTGCACCACGCGCTGCTCGCCGCCGGCATCCCGCTGCTGGAGTACGTCACCAACATGCACGAGCTGACCCAGCAGGTGGTGCGGCTGATCGCGCTGCCGACCAAGGTGGCCGGCGCCGAGGCGGCCCCGGCGCGCGTCATCGCCATGGAGGACACCGATGTCTGAGCAGGTCGCCCTCACGGCGGCCGGCGACGACGCCGAGGTGCCGGACGGCCTGGACCGGCTGCTCGACCTGCTCGGCGACCCGCTGGCCGCGCTGCCGCCCGGGGCCGAGGTGCTGATCAAGCCGAACCTGTTCCAGACGGCACCCGGGTTCCAGGTGCGGCCGGCGCTGCTGGCCGCGATCGCCCGCGTCGTCGCCGAGCACGGGGCGCGCCCGGTCATCGCCGAGCGCACGCACGCGATCTACGAGATCCTGCGCGACCACGAGGCCGCGAAGTACGCCCGCGTCGTCAGCTTCGACGACCTGCCGCTGCGCATCACCGGCATCCCCGGTGCGACGTCGCTGCGGGTGCCGATCGCCGTCCCCGAGCTGATCCTGGACTGCGACTACTTCATCGGCGTCCCGCAGCTGCGCACGCACGCGAGCGTCGTCTACTCGAACGCGATGAAGAACCTGGTCGGGCTGCTGCCCGGGTACACCACCCGGATCGTGCACATGGCGGGCGTCGACGAGTCCACTGTGGACCTCAACCTGATGCGGCCGCAGGACCTGGTCGTGTGCGACGGGACCACGGTGATCGAGGGCAACTACCCGATGGACGGACAGGCCCGCGAGGTCGGTTTCCTGGCCGCGAGCCGCAACGCCGTCGCGCTCGACGTCGCCGTCGGGACGCTGGCGGGCTTCGACCCGGAGAGCGTCGCCTACCTGCGGGACGCGCACGCGCGGGGGATGGGACCTCTGGCCCTGGAGGACATCGAGCTGCTCGGCACGCCGCTCGAGGACTTGGCGTTCGACATGGTGAAGGCGCCGGTCGAGATCGTCGTGCCGCGCGAGGGGATCCACGTCTACGCCGACAACGCCTGCCCGGCGTGCAGCCGGTTCGTCGCCGGGGCGATGCGGGCGCTGGCCGGCGAACTGTGCGAGTGGGACGGGGAGATGACGGTCATTTCGGGGCCGCAGGTCGAGGTGCCGCCGTTGCGCGGGGAGGTCGTCCTCGTCGGCAACTGCCTGTACGAGAGCCGGGACCTGGGCATCTTCGTCGAAGGCTGCCCGCCGCGGGCGATCCAGCTCGCCGCGTTCCGCTACGCCATGGGCAAGCCCGTCGGCGACCACGAGCGCACGCAGTTCCGGGTGCCGGCGGTCGCCCGATGATCACGTCCGCGCTGTCGCCGGGGGCCCGGCTGCACCGCCACGTCGTCCCGCTGACCTCGGCGCTCGACCCGGTGGCGGCGGCCGCGGCCCTGCGTCCCGCCGGGCGCGTCATGCTGACCGCCGGGCCGGGCGGCCGGGACGCGGTGCTGGCCGCGGGCGAACTGGCCGTCCTCTCCCACCCCGGCGGTGACGGGCCCGCGCCGCTCACGGCCGCGGTGGACCTGCTGGCCGGGCTGGACCTCCCGCCGGACGTGACCGACGCCGAGGCGGCCTGGTTCGGGTTCCTCGCCTACGACGCCGCGCGCGACTTCGAGCGGCTGCCCAGCCGGCACCCGGCGGGCGGGCGTCCGGTGTACGAGTTCTTCCTGCCCGAGGTGCTGGTCTCCGACGGGCGTGTGATCGGCCGGGGCACCACCCCCGCGGCCGCCCGCAAGGCGGCCACCCAGGTCGCCCGGACGCTCGACCGGCTCGCCGTCGCCCCGCTCGGGACCGTCGCGGTCGGGGCCGGAACGTTCGGCTTCGGCTACGACGAGTACGTCGACGCCCTGCGGCGCGCGCAGCGGCACATCCTCGACGGCGACGTCTTCCAGCTGGTGCTGTCCAACGCCTGGACCGCACCGGCCACTGTGGACGGTCTGCGCGTCTACCGCCGCCTGACCGGGATCAACCCGTCGCCGTACCACTTCTGGTACGGCGGGCCGGAGTTCGAGGCGGTCGGCGCGTCTCCGGAACCGTGCCTGACGCTCCGGCGCGGCCGGGCGCTGATCCGCCCGCTGGCCGGCACCCGGCCGCGGGGCCGTGACGGCCGCGCCGACCGGCTCGCCGAAGACGACCTGCGCTCGTCGGTGAAGGAGCTGGCCGAGCACCGGATGCTGGTCGACCTGGCCCGCAACGACCTCGGCCGGGTGTGCCGCCCCGGCACCGTCTCGGTCGAGCGGCTGATGGCCGTCGAGCGGTATTCGCACGTCATGCACCTGACGTCCGACGTGTGGGGCGAGCCGTCGGGGGAGCGCGGCACCGCCGAGCTGATCCGGGCGACGTTCCCGGCGGGCACCATGACCGGGACGCCGAAGGTGCGCGCGATGGAGATCATCGACACCCTCGAGCCGTCGCGGCGCTGGCTGTACTCCGGCGCGGTCGGCTCGTTCGGGGTGTCCCACGTGGACCTCTACCTGACGATCCGCAGCATGGTCTGGTGCGACGACGAGATCCGGCTGCAGGCCGGCGGCGGCATCGTCCACGACTCCGACCCGGCCGAGGAGTACGCGGAGTGCCTGGCGAAGCTCGGGTCCGGCGCCCGGGCCCTCGGCGTGACGGTGGAAGGGGCGGCCGCGTGATCTGCGTGCTCGACAACTACGACTCGTTCGTCTACAACCTGGTGCAGTACCTGGGAACCCTCGGCGCCTCGTGCCAGGTCTACCGCAACGACGAGATCTCCGTGACCGACGTCGAGGCGCTCGCCCCGGAGCTGGTGCTGATCTCACCCGGCCCCGGCGACCCCGCCGACGCGGGCATCTCGGTCGAGCTGGTCCGCCGGCTGGCCGGGCGCGTGCCGATCCTCGGCGTGTGCCTGGGCCACCAGGCGATCGGCGCGGCGTTCGGGGCCCGGGTGGTGCACGCGGCCGAGCCGATGCACGGCAAGTGCTCGGCCGTGGCGCACGACGGGAGCGGAGTCTTCGCCGGGCTGCCGAACCCGCTGACGGTGGCGCGCTACCACTCGCTGGTGCTCGACCCCGCTTCGCTGCCGGCCGAGCTGGCCGTGACCGCGTTGTCGGACACCGGCGAGATCATGGCGATCCGGCACCGCCGCCACGCGATCGAAGGCGTCCAGTTCCACCCCGAGTCGCTGTTCACGCAGGAAGGCGTGGGCATGGTGGCCAACGCGGTGCGCGGCCTGCTCGGCTCAGGCGAGCTCGGCCGAAACGACCGACGGCAGTTCGCGCAGCCGGTCGAGCAGGGGCTCGGTCTCGTCGGCGGCCAGTAGGACGGCGCAGACCATGCCGCTCTCGCGGACACCGTCCTTGATGTCGACCGACAGCTCGTGGACGAGGTGGCCGTCCAGCGCGCCGACCAGCGCCGGGATCTGCTCGGCGCCGCCGACGAAGTAGGTGGCGATGCGCCGGCGCAGCAGCATGGCCGAGCGGGTCGCGGGAAAGGCGAAGGACGTGGACATGGCGGATCTCCCGAGCTGAAGAAGGAATGAGATCGGGGCCAGGTCCCGGAAAAGAGCGATCGCCGACGCTGCGCGCCGGCGACCTGGTTCAGCCGGCGCGCCGGGTTACGAGTCGCGAGGACGTCATCGGGCGCTGCACGGCGACAGGCTAACACGATCGCCGCTCACCGGGGCAACACCCGATCGCGGAGGGTGGCGACGGTGTCGCGGTAGCGCCGCGGGCCCAGGTCGGGCTCGGGAAGGCACCGGGCTCACGCACCCCAGCCCGAAACGTCCCGAATGACTCATTCGGAACGTCGCTAACCCGTACCCAGCCGGACGACACGCGTGTCGTCCGTCCAGGTACCTCAGCTGGCCCGGATGACGCCCAGCCCCAGCGGCGTGATCTCGTGGATCTGCGACTTCCCCGACCGCGCGCTGGTGATCAGGCCGCTGGCTCGCAGCACCGACGCGTGCTGGCTGGCCGTCGCCAGAGAGACGCCCGTCAGCTCGGCCAGCTCGCTCGTGTTGCAGCGCGTCGTCGCCACCGTCACCAGCACCCGTGCCCTCGTCTGGCCGAGCAGCGCCGCCAGTGACGCCCCCGGCTCCGCGTCGCTGTCGAAGCGGGGGTGGCTGATCGAATAGACCAGCGCCGGCGGGCGGCCCGGGTCCTTGTACGTCGTCGGCATGCCGTGCGCGAAGAACGTCGGGATCAGGCGGAGGCCGCGGCCGTCCAGGTGGAGCTCCTGCTCGATCGGGAAGCGCACCCGCAGCACCGGTGGGGACCACGTGATGTCCGGGTGCACCGTCGAGAGCAGCAGCTGCGGCCCGCCGCGGTCCAGGTTCGACCGCAGCCGGTCGTGGTCGCGGGCCACGGCGCGGCGGACCGTGGCCCAGTCCGGGGCCAGGCACCGGCGGTAGTAGTCGTGCAGGGCCGTGCCGAGGCGGTGCAGCTCACGGGTCTCGCCGTCCGCCAGCCGGCGCAGCCACGGCGCGACGCGCGTCCCCTGCGCCGCCAGCTCGGCGACGTCGGTGGCCAGGGCCGCCGGCGGCGTTTCGAGCACCGCCGAGACGCCGTCACCGATCGTGGCGTGCGCGGCCGGGGTGAGGAAGTCCGGGCAGTACCCGTACGGCGGAACGGCGGACATCACCAGCCGGCCCGACTCCGGGACCGCGGAGCGCGACCCCCGGCGCCACCGGCCGAAGAACGGCTCGCCCTCCGGACGCCGGATCCGGTAGCTGCTCATCAGCAGCTCCCACATCGGGTCGGCGTCCTCGGCGATGGTCACCTTCGCCAGGTCCGCGTCCGTGAAGTGAATCTTGAGCATCGACGTACCGCCCTTTCCCCGGCGAGGATAGCCGTCGGTGGCACCGGGTCCCGCCGCACTGTGACCTGCGACGTTTCCGGCAGGCGCGAAACGTCCGAAGGCCGGTTGACGCCACCGCCGCGCCGCTGGCACGTTCATCCCGCACGGCCGCCGACGATGTCGCGCGCCGGGTGCGGACCGGCTGGGGGTCGGTCCGGCCACCGCCCCTTGACCGTCCTCAGTGGACGAAGGCCGGCCGGGAAGACGGAAATTCACCGGATGGCGGCGAATCCCGGGCATTCGTCGAAGCTCACCCTGTGTAGCTGATGCGTACGGGGGAAACGCCCGGCATTCCTTGACAGCACCGTGGTCGCCGGAGTTATGTCTGCGTTCTGAATTCCGGGGGAAAAGGATCCAGGAATTCGTTCTCGGGTCACCGGTACGAATCGAGCCACGCCACCGATGAAAGAAGATGAACCGCTTCGCCGTAGTAGTTCCGCCGCGTCGTGGAATCCCGGCACCTGGCGGCTGCGCACCAAGATCTCCGTCGTGTTGTTGCTGCCCGTCCTGGTCGCGCTGCTGCTGGCCGGCGGCCGGGTGCAGGCCGAGCTCGCCCAGGCGGGCGCGCTCAGCGGGGTGCGGGACCAAATGCCGGTCGTGCAAGGGATCGCCGAGCTCACCGGGCTGGTCGACGACGAGCTGATCCACGACGGCGCGGCCGCGCAGACCGCCGCGGTCGACACGAAAGCCGCCGTCATCCGCCACGACGCCGAATTCGCGCAGCTGAGCCCGGAGCTTTCCCGGACGCTGGAAGATCAATTGGGAAAATTGGCCGGCCTGCGCCAGCAGGACGGTTCGGCCGGTGCGAAAACCCCCGCCTACCACGACTTCGTCGTCTCGCTCAGTGAAGTGATCCCCGGGGTCGTCGGCCAAGCCGGGAATACCGATCTCGACGCCGCGGCCGATATCACCAAAGCGTTGACGCAGCTGAGGTCGACGCTCGCCGGGCAGGAAGTCCCGGGTGGACGGTCGGTGGACGCGCTCGCGGCCGCCGTCGCCGAGGAATCGGTGCTCACCGGGCAGATCCGCCGGGCGTTGCCCACCGGTGCGGTGGCCGCGCGGTTCGCCGCCGCCACCATCCCCGGCGCCGGCGGACCCGCGGCCAAGCGCGCGGCGCTCGGGACCATCCTGGCCGACCAGGTGAAGACCCTTTCGGACGCCGTCGGCGCGCGGACCGACGCCGCCCGGTCCGACGCGCTGCGCGACGCCGCGCTGGTGATCGCGTCGCTGCTCGGCGCCCTCGCCATCGCCCTGGCCGTGGCCCGCTCGGTGGTCGTCCCGATCCGGCGGCTGCACGCGGCCGCGGTCGACACCGCGCGCCGGCGGCTGCCCGGCACGATCGAGCGGATCCGGGAGGGCGAGGACGTCGACTGGCGGGCGACCGAGCGGCTGCCCGTCGACTCCGAGGAGGAGATCGGCCAGCTGGCCCGCGCCTTCGACGACATGCACCGGCAGGCGGTGCGGCTCGCCGTCGGCGAGCAGGCCGAGATGCGGATCCAGGTCAGCGAGATGTTCATGACGCTGTCGCGGCGCAGCCAGTCGCTGGTGGAGCTGCAGCTGTCGGTGATCGAGGACCTCGAAGCCGACGAGCAGGACCCGCAGCGGCTGGCGGAGCTCTTCCAGATCGACCACATCGCCACCCGGCTGCGGCGCAACGGCGAGAACCTGCAGGTCCTCGCGGGCGGACGCCCGGTGCGCCGGGAAGTCGGGCCCGTCGCGACGGTCGAGCTGCTGCGGGCCGCGACGTCGGAGGTGAAGGACTACCAGCGGGTCACGCTCGGCAACGCGCCCCGCGGGTCGGTGCAGTCCGAGGCCGCGGCCGACGTCGTGCACATCCTCGCCGAGCTGCTGGAGAACGCGATCCGCTCGTCCCCGCCGGGCGAGCAGGTCGTGCTCACCGCCGACCGCGGCTTCGACGGCGGCGTGCTGATCGAGGTCGTCGACACCGGCCTCGGCATGACCCGCGAGGACCTCGAAGCGGCGAACGCGCGGCTCGCCGCCGGCGCGTCGGTGAGCCCGGAGACCACCCGCCGGATGGGCTTGTTCGTGGTGAGCAGGCTCGCCGCCTCGCACGGGATCACCGTGCGGCTGCGGCCCTCGACCACGCGGACCGCGAGTGCCGGCATCACCGCCAGCGTGCACGTCCCGGGCGTGCTGGTCCTGGTCGACCTGCCGGCCCGGCCGGGTCCGCCCGAGCTGCTGCCGGCGGTCAACGGCGTCCCCCGGCCCGAGCCGGAACCCCGGTGGCCCGCCGAAGAACCCGCCGCCGTGGCGCCGATGCCGACGCCGATCTTCGACCAGATGCTGTCGCACTGGTTCGCCGACGACCGCGCGAAGCCGGCGCGGCCCGGCGAGTGGGCGACCCCGGCCGACGAGGTCCGGCAGGCCGCCGAAGCCGCGGTCGGCGCGCCGGACGACCTCGAGCTCACCGAGTCGGGCCTGCCGACCCGGCAGCCCGGCGCGCAGCTCGTCCCGGGCTCGGTCGCCCCGCGGCAGCCGCAGCCGGCCGACTCGTCGTTCCGGGACCCGGCCGCCGTGCGGAACAACCTTTCCCGGCACTACAGCGGCATGCGCGCGGCCCGCCACCGGGTCGCGACCGACCCGAAGGGGCAGTGATGAGCGTGCGGCAGGAAGGAGCGGAAGTGGCCGACCGGTCCCGGAACTGGCTGGTGTCGGCGTTCACGCAGGAGGTGCCCGGCGTCGCGCACGCCGCGCTCGTCTCGGCGGACGGCCTGCTCGTGGCGGCGAACGACGCGATGCCGCGCGACCGGGCGGACCAGCTCTCGGCGATCGCGTCGGGCCTCTCGAGCCTGGCCCTCGGCACGGCCGACCTGTTCACCGCGGGCCGGGTCGTGCAGTCGGTCATCGAGATGGAGCACGGCTTCCTGATGCTGATGAACGTCGGCGACGGCTCGAACCTGGTGGTGCTGGCCAACCCCGGCTGCGACATCGGCCTGGTCGGCTACGAGATGACGCTGCTCGTCGATCGGTTCGGGAAGATGGTCGAGACACCGGCGCGGCCCGCGGCCGCGCCGGGAGCGAGCCGGTGACGGAGGGCCGGCGACGCGAGGGCGGGCGGCACGCGGCGTCACTGGCCCGCCCGTACGCGTGGACCGCCGGTCGCACCCGGCCGTCGGTCGACCTGGCGGTGGAAGCCCTCGTCGAAACGACGGCGGAGGGACGCACGGCGCCCTTCAGCCCGACCAACCCGCTGGCCGCGGTGACCCAGCTGTGCCTGCAGCAGCGCTCGGTGGCGGAGGTCGCGGTGCACCTGCGCGTGCCGCTGGGCGTGGCCCGGGTGCTCATCGGCGACCTGCTGGTCGCCGGCCAGGTGTCGATCCGCGACACGCTCACCGCGGACGCCTCCTTCGACGAACGCAACGACCTGCTCGAAAGGGTCCTCAGTGGACTACGCGCACTCTGACAAGCGGATCACCTCGGCCAAGATCGTGGTCGCCGGCGGGTTCGGGGCCGGCAAGACGACCTTCGTCGGCGCCGTCTCGGAGATCGACCCGTTGCGCACCGAGGCCGTGATGACGGCCGCGGCCGTCGGTGTCGACCGGACCGAAGCGGTGCCGGGGAAGTTCTCCACGACGGTGGCGATGGACTTCGGCAGGCTCACGCTGGCCGACGACCTGATCCTCTACGTGTTCGGCACGCCGGGACAGCACCGGTTCTGGTTCATGTGGGACGACCTCGTCTGCGGCGCGGTGGCGGCGATCGTCCTGGTCGACACGCGCCGGCTCGCGGACTGCTTCGCGTCGATCGACTTCTTCGAGTCGCGCGGGGTGCCGTTCCTGGTGGCGGTCAACCAGTTCCAGGACACCCGCCAGCACCCGCCGGAGCAGGTGCGCGAAGCCCTCAAGGTCCCGGCGGAGGTCCAGGTGGTCACCTGCGACGCGCGTTCGCCGGAGTCGACGAAAGAGACCCTCATCGCGGCGGCCGAGTACGCGTTGGCCGCATTGCATGCGCCGCATCAATCGCTTTCGGGGGGTCCAGGGGGGCTTGCCCCCCGGCCGGGGTCCGGGGTTTGACCCCGGATGACAGAGCAAGCCTGAACAGGAGCACGGAAATGCACATGGACCACGACGACTTCGCGATGGGCCACTGGCTCGTCGTGCTCGCGTACCTGACTTCGGTGGTGGGCTGCGCGCTCGGGCTCGCCTGCACGCTGCAGGCGCGGACCACGGACAACGCGCGCACCCGGCTGACCTGGCTCGGGCTCGCGGCGCTGTCGATCGGCGGCGTCGGCATCTGGGTCATGCACTTCATCGCGATGCTCGGCTTTTCGACGCCCGGGTTGCCGGTGCGCTACGACATCACGCGCACGGCGCTGTCGGCGATCCTGTCGGTGGTGGCGGTGTTCTGCGGCCTGCTGGTGTTCGGCGTCCGCAACCGGTTCGCCTGGAAGCGGCTGCTGCTCGGCGGGCTGCTGACCGGGCTCGCGGTGAACGTCATGCACTACACGGGGATGTGGGCGGTCGAGATCAAGGGGACGATCGGCTACGACCCGACGCTGGTGGTGCTGTCGGTGGTGATCGCGGTGGTCGCCGCGACGGCGGCGCTGTGGTTCACGGTCGGTCTGGACAAGCTGCTGCCCCGGCTGGCGGCGGGCCTGGTGATGGCGGCGGCGGTGACGGGCATGCACTACACGGGCATGGCGGCGGTCCGGCTGCACCTGGACCCGGCGGCACCGGACCCGTCGGGCGCGGAGGTGTTCTCGTTCCTGTTCCCGGTGTTCGTCCTGGCGGCGCTGGCGATGGCGGTGCCGATCTGCGCGGTGCTGATGGCGTCGTCGAGTTCGGAGTCGCCTCGCCACACGACGGTGGCCCGTGAGGTCGTGAGTGAGAAACAGGGTTAGAACACGGTTTCCCACTCACGACCGGCCTCGGCAGACCGTCGTCAGTCCGATGTGGACACCGGGACCGGGAAGCGGTCGGCGCTGAAGTGCACCAGGATCGCCTTCGCCGTGGCGCAGACCGTGTCCCCGGCGCGCAGCGTCCCGGTCGCGTGGAGCTTCCGCCCGTCACGGCGTTCCAGCCGGCCTTCCGCGACGAGCGGCTCGGCGTACGGCGTACCGCGGAGGTAGTCGACCGTCAAGGACGCCGTCATCCCGGGGTAGCCGGCCGCCGCGGTCGCGCGGCCCAGTACGTGGTCCAGGATCGCCGCGACCCAGCCGCCGTGGACCCGGTTCGGTGGTCCCTCGTGGGCCGCGCCCAGCAGGACCTCGGCCCGGACCTCCGCCGGTCCGATGTGCGTCCAGGACAGCGGCGGCGCCAGCGGGTTCCCGGGTCCTTCCAGCGGGTTGTTGATGCTGAGGTGGCCGCCGCCGTCGAGGGCGGCCAGCAGCAGGGGAGGCGATCCGCCGGTGGCGCGCAGGGCGGCGGTGACCGCCTCGACCTGCCGGGCGGCGGCGGCGAAGTCGGCGTCGTCGCCCGTGCACACGGAAGCCTCGATCAGCTCCCGGATCCGGGAGCCCAGCAGCGCGCGTCCCGGCGGCACGCCGTCGACGATCGGAAAGGACATGGCACCCCCAGAACTAGAACACGTTCCAGTCTACCAGGTCGGCCGGGCCGTGACCCCGCCGTCGACGACGAGGTCGTGCCCGGTGATCCAGGAAGCCAGCGGGGACGCCAGGAAGACGCACGCGTTGCCGACGTCCTCCGGTGTCCCCGGACGGCCCAGCGGGGCGGCCCGCCGCCACCGTTCGACGCCCTCCGGCCAGTCCTCTTCCAGGCCCGGCCGCGAAATCAGGCCCGGTGACACGGTGTTGACGCGGATCCCGCGCGGCCCGTACTCCAGCGCGGCGCCGCGGGCGTGCATCACCAAAGCCGCCTTGGCCGCGCTGTAGTGGACGTGCCCGGGCGCGGGCTGCCGGGCCTCGATCGACGCGATGTGCGTGACGCTGCCGCCGTCGCGCAGCAGCCGGCTCGCCGCTTGGGTGCAGGAGAACGCGCTGGTCAGGGTGGCGTCCAGCATCGCCCGCCACTGTCCGGCCGTCAGGTCCGCGAGCGGTTCGACCGGCTGGACGCCGGCGTTGTTCACGAGCGCGTCGAGCCCGCCGCCCCAGTCCGCGACGGCTTCCAGCATCGCGTGGCAAGCGTTGTCGTCGGTCAGCTCGGCGGCGAACGCGCGGGCCCGCCCGCCCGCGGCCTCGATCGCCGCGACGACGTCGTCGCCCGCGCCGGGGCGCCGGTGGTGCACGGCCACCGCGCTGCCCGCTTCGGCGAACCGCAGCGCGATCCCGCGGCCGATGGTGCCGGCCGCGCCGGTGACGCAGGTGATCTTGCCGGAGAGGTCAGGGAGGGAGCTCGCCACCTGCCCGATCGTAGCCAGGGGAGAATTGACGGGCGTTTTCACCGGATTTCGCGAGTATCGTGCCCGCATGATCTCGCCGGTGCCGAGCGCACTCGACCCAGCCGCACCGGTTACGGGCCCCGCGCCCTGGTGGGGCGTTCCCGTGATCGCGGGGGCCTTCCTGCTCGCGGGCGCGGTGCTCGCGCTCCTCGCGATCGCGCTGAGCGACCGCCGGAAGCTGAACCGGGAAGACCGCCGCCGGTGGGACCGGGAGATCCGCGACACCTACCTGGAGATCACCCGGCACCTCGCCCGGATCACCGCCTTCCGGTACCAGGTGCTCACCGACGAGGACGAACGCCAGCTGCGGTACCAGGCCGGTGCCTACGCGCTCGCGGGCATGCGGGAACAGGTCGCGATGCTGGAGGTGATCGGGACGCCGGCGTTGATCG
The DNA here is from genome assembly GCF_902497555.1 of Amycolatopsis camponoti. NCBI lineage: Bacteria > Bacillati > Actinomycetota > Actinomycetes > Pseudonocardiales > Pseudonocardiaceae > Amycolatopsis > Amycolatopsis camponoti. Next base: position 1,272,060 of record NZ_CABVGP010000001.1, read on the forward strand.
CCAAGGCCCACGAGCTGGAAGACCGCACCGGCGTGGTCGTTTCGCTGTGGCACGAGCTGATCAACCCCGGGAAGCCCGAGTACCGGGCCCTGCACACGGCTCGCAACGAGTTCCTGGACGCGGTGAAGGACAGCATCCGGGTGGAGCAGTACCAGCCCCGCCCGTGACGTGGCCGGCCGGTGCACCGGCGCCGTACCTTGTGGGGCATGGCCGACACCCAGCGTTCGAAGTTCTCCGAGCTCCTGCGGGAGCAGATCCGGCACGAGTTCACCGCCGCGCAGCAGTACGTCGCCCTCGCCGTCTGGTTCGACGCGCGTGACCTGCCGAGGCTGGCGAAGCGCTTCTACCGGCAGTCGATCGAGGAACGCAACCACGCGCTGGCGATGGTCCGGTACCTGCTCGACCGGAGCCAGCCGGTGGCGATCCCGGGCAGCGGCGACGTCCGGAACGACTTCTCGAGCGCGCACGAGGCCATCGAGCTGGCGCTGGAGCAGGAACGGGCGGTGACCACCGACATCGAGGCGATGGCGAAGGCCGCGCGGCTGGAGGAGGACTACCTCGGCGAGCAGTTCGTGGCCTGGTTCCTCAAGGAGCAGGTGGAGGAGGTGGCCCGGATGTCCACGCTGCTCACGGTCGTCGAGCGCGCCGCCGACAACCTCTTCGAGGTCGAGAACCACCTGTTCCGCGAGGCGGCCACGGAGGCCGCGGAGGCGCCGGACATGCCGCCGGTCGCGGGCGGGAAGCTCTGACTACACGAAGGTGGTCAGCCAGGTCGCCAGCCAGAACGTCTGGCTCAGCACGATCGCGAGCAGGCCCAGCCGGGTGCTGCGCCCGCGGCGCTTGACCAGGCCCGCGAGGAGCACGAACAGCCCGAGCAGCAACGCGCCCGCCCCGGCCAGGACGGCGGTGCCCAGCAGGATCGAGAGCCAGGTTTCCTGACCGGGCGATGACTCCTGCTGCTGGGCGTAGAACACGAGGTCGCCCAGCGCGGAGAACACCGCGGTGACGGCCCCCAGCGCGACCGCGACCGCGGCCGCGCGGGCGAGTCCGCGTCCGGCGGGCCGGGCGGCGGGTAGCTGCGGCGGGGCGGCGGGCGAAGACCGTGGCGGCGCGGTGACCGGAGAACCCGGCCGCGACAAACGCCACTGCGCGACGGCGATCCAGGTGGCGACCACGGCGGCGACCGCGCTGACGAGGGCGGCGAGCAGCGAGAGCGCTTCATACACCGGTCCAGTATCGGCTTGATCGCGCCGAACATCTGATCTACGCGGTTTGTCGGAGTTGAGGCGCGTCGCCCGCCGGGCACGGGAACGGCGGAAGCGGCACACCCCCACGAGTGCCGCTTCCGCCGTGCTCAGCGGCAGAACGAGACTTCCGGGTAGCCCGGCTCGTCCAGCACCGGCCGAGCTTCGCCCCGCAGGTGCCGGTCGAAGAACGCGTTCACGTACGTCCGGATGATCTCCTGGGTGCGCACGGCGGTGGTGGTCGCGCCGATGTCGACGCCGAGCTCTTCGCCCACCAGGCCCACGTCGGTGAACGACGCGTGCTGCGTGCCCGCCACCTCGATCCAGCGCCGCCAGCCCGTCAGCTGCGCCCAGTCCCGCTCCCACGGGACGTTCGGTGCGCACGCCGTGGCCGCGAGCTGGTGGCTCACGAACATGAACGGCCGCGCCAGCCCGGGCGGGGTCAGCGGAACCGCCGTGGTGCCGTCGATGTCCATCCCGGCGCGCACCCGCGCGTCCGCGACCATCGTGGGCAGCGTGCTCGCGCCGCCGGCCGAGTGCCCCGCCATGCCGATCCGCGACGCGTCGATCAGCGGTGCCCACTTCTTCGAGTGCGTCAGCGAATCCAGCACGAACGACACGTCGGCCGCCCGGCCCCGCTGCAGCTTCTCCGAGAACGCCGCGTCGTGCGGCACCTCGCACGAGGCGCAGCCCGCGAACCGCCCGTCGGGGAAGCTCGTGCCGGTGTTCTCGTAGGTGTGGCCGACCAGCGCGACGGCGTACCCGTGGCTCGCCAGGTCCTCGGCCAGCGCGCTGAGCGTGGCCCGGGGTTTCGTGTAGCCGGGCGAAAGCACCACCAACGGCAGCCGGGACCCGGCCGGCCGGGCGTCGGCCACCGAGGTGGTCACCAGCCGGGTGAGCAGGTCCGGCGGCACGTCCAGGCCGCTGCCGGACAGCAGCGCCGCCGACTCGGCCGCGGTCACGTACCGCGTCTTCGGCCCGTGCGGTGAAGCCGCCGGGTAGAAGAGCGACACCATCAGCTCGCGGTAGGGCATCGACGGCACCCACGGGTCCGGCCGCGAGGTGTCCTTCAGGTACACCTGCGTGCTGCCCACCGGCCGGTCCCCGGTCGGCGCGGGCAGGTAGGGCGTCGACGTCATGGCGAAGCTGACCTCCGGGTAGCGCGACGACGGCCGGTCGAGCAGTGGCTGAGCCCGACCCTCCAGGTGCTCTTCGAAGAATGCCCGAACGTAGGCCGCCGTGACGGCCTGGCCGCGCGCCGCCGGCGTCGTCGCGCCGAAGTCGAGGCCGAGCTGCTCGCCCACCAGGCCGATGTCGGTGAAGGACGGGTGTGCCACGCCGGCCACGACGAGCCAGCGCTTCCACCCCGTCAGCTGCGCCCAGTCCCGTTGCCAGCTGCCCGATTCGACGCCCGTGCCGGGGGTGTAGGTGTTCGCGCGGCCCAGGAACAGGAACGGCCGGTCGAGTCCCGGCGCGAGCAGCGGGTCGTCCGTCGTGCCGTCGATGTCGATGCCGGCCTTGATCCGCGGGTCGGTCACCATCGCGTCGAGCGCGCTCGCGCCGCCGACGGAATGCCCGGCCATGCCGATCCGGGACGCGTCGATCAGCGACGCCCAGCGAGAGTGCGTCAGCGAGTCGAGCACGAACGAGACGTCCGCCGCACGCCCGCGTTCCAGCTTCTTCCAGAACGCCTCGTCGTAGTTGCCGCACGCCGCGCAGCCGGTGACCCGCCCGTCGGGGAACGTCGTGGCGACGTTCTCGTAGGTGTGGTCGACCACGACGACCGCGGTGCCGTGGCTGGCCAGGTCTTCGGCCAGCGACGTCAGCTCGGCGCGGGGCCGCTTGAACCCCGGCGAAAGGACGATTAGCGGCAGGTGGTGCCCGGCCGGCCGCGCGTCGACCGCGGCGTCGGTGCGGACGGCGGTCATGACCGAAGCCGGGATGCCGGTGATCCCGGCCTCGTCGAACACCGCCTGCGCTTCCGTCTCGGTCATGAACTGCTTCTTCATGCCCTGCGCGGAAACCGCCGGGTAGAAGAGCGACACCATCAGCTCGCGGTAGGGCACCGTCGCGACCCACGGATCCGGCCGCGAGGTGTCCTTCAGGTACAGCGAAGTGATGCCCACCGGCCGGTCGCCGGTCGGCGCGGCCAGCGACAGCGCCGGTGACGCCGACGCCGGCACGGGCAGTGCCAGCGTCAGCGCGGTCACCATCAGGAGGACCTTCATCCGATGAACGTCACTTCCGGGTAGGTGGGCGACGGCGCGGCCAGCAGCGGCTGCGGACGGCAGCGCAGGTTCTGGTCGAAGAAAGCGCTTACGTAGTTCCGCGTGATCGCCAGCGCGCGGGCCCCGTCGATCGACGCGCCGATGTCGACGCCCAGCTGATCGGCGAGTACGCCGAGGTCGGTGAACGAGCTGTGCACCGTGCCGGACACCATGAGCCAGCGCTTCCACCCGGTGAGGTGCGTCCAGTCGGTTTCCCAGTCGTCGTAAGGACCTTCCTGGCCCGGCACGTAGTTGTCCATGCTGCCCAGGAACAGGAACGGCCTCGACAGCCCGGACGCCGGGAGCGGGACGTGGATGCTCCCGTCGATGTCGGCGCCGGCCCGGATCCGCGGGTCGGCCAGCATCGCCTGCGTCGTGACCGCGCCACCCGCGGAGTGCCCGGTCATGCCGATCCGCCCCGGGTCGATCAGCGCGCCCCACTTCTTCGAGTGCAGCAGCTCGTCGAGCACGAACGACGTGTCCTTCGACCGCACCTGCGCGACCTTCTCCCAGATCCCGGGCTGCTCGTCGACTTCGCAGGCGGCGCACCCGGTGACGTGCCCGTCGGGGAACGTCGTCGCGCGGTTTTCGTAGGTGTGGTCGATCGCCGCCACCGCGTAGCCGCGGCTGGCGAGGTCCTCGGCCAGTGCCGTGAGGACGGCCCGCGGCTGCGTCCAGCCCGGCGACAGCAAGACCAGCGGCAGGTCGTGCCACCGCCCGGCCGGTTTCGCGTCGACGACGGCGTTCGTGCGGACCGTGCTCAGGACGTCCAGGGACAGCCCCGGGATGTTCTCCCGTTCGAGGTTGCGTTCGGACTCGAGCGGCGTCATGTACTGCTTCTTCGGCCCGTTCGCCGAAGTCGCCGGGTAGAAGACGGAGACCATCAGCTCCCGGTAGGGCACCGTCGGCACCCACGGGTCGGGACGCGAAGTGTCCTTCAGGGACAGTGACGTGACGCCGACCGGCGCGTGACCGGTCGGGCGGGGCAGGGAGGGCGTCGTGGCCGCCGAAGCGGCGGGCGACGCGGTCAGGGTGAGTGTCAAGGCGGTGGCTACCGCGAGAGTGCGCATGATTCCCCCAGGAATCGGTTCAGGACAGGTGACGGATGCGGCGGAAGGAGAACCAGGTGAGCAGGGCGGCCATCGCGAGGAAGAGCGCGAGCTCGAGCCACTGCAGCGGCCAGAACCGCGAACCCGGCTGGTAGGTCAGGCGCTGCTGGTAGCCGTGCGCGCCCAGCTGGGACATGCACTGTTCCATGCTGCCGCGCTCCGGAGGGCCCTGGCCCGGCCTCGGGGCGCAGCTCTGCACGAAGTCCGGCAGCGGATGGACCACGGTGCCGGCCGGGTCCACGGTTTCGTTCGCCAGCACCCACGCGCCGGCCGGGTTCCGCATGCCGATCTCCAGGATCCCGTGGGTGTCGTCGCCGGTGATGTTCGTGATGTCCTCGGGGACGATCGCCGTCGTCATCTGCGCCGGCGGAATGAGGTAGGGCCGCACGAAGGTCGGGACCACGATCAGCACGGCGGCGAGCACGGCGAGCGTGACGGCCATGGCGGCCACCGTCCGCTTCACCAGCATCCCGACCGCGACGCCGAGCGCGAGGGCGAAGGCCGCGTAGCCGATCGGGACGATGCCGCGCGCGCCGAACACCACCGGCATGATGCGCGAGAGCATCCCGCGGTCGGTCTGCGTCGCGGAGAGCGCGTCGATCGGGCTCGCCCACCACGACACCGCCCAGCCGAGCAGGCCGGCCGCGACCATCGCGGTGAGCAGGCCGAACCCGAGCTTGGTGGTGAGCCACCGCTTGCGCGTGACGGTCTGGTTCCACACCAGGCTGTGCGTGCCGCTCTCCAGCTCGCGCGTGATCATCGGGACGCCCCAGAACACGCCGATCACCGCGGGCAGCAGGTAGAGCACCAGGATCGTGCCGCCGAAGAGGGTGTCCTCGTCGGAGAAGTTCGTGCGCCCCACCAGCTCCGGCCCGGTGATCGCGAGCACGACGCCGATCAGAGCCAGCGCGGCGAACACGGACAACGCGGGCAGGCGGAACTGGCGCCAGGTCAGCCAGGTCATCTCAGGACCTCCAGGGCGGGGCGGGCGGCGGCGGGGTTGCTCATGTACTCGAGGACGAGGTCTTCGAGGCCGATCTGCGCGACCGTCCACGCGGGATCGAGGATCGGCGCCTCGGTGCGGACGAGCACGGTCGTCTGGCGGTCGGTGTGCTTCGCGGAGACGACGTGCTGCTCGGCCGGCAGCGAGTCGACCTCGCGCCGCGGCCCGGAGAGCCGGTGGTGCGTGGCGAGCAGCTCTTCGACGTCGCCGATCACCCGGACCTGGGAGTCCACCAGCACGACGAGGTGGTCGCAGACCCGTTCCAGGTCGTTGACCAGGTGCGAGGACATCACGACGGACAGCCCGTGCTCGGCGACGGCTTCCATGAGGTCCTGCAGGAACTCCCGGCGCGCCAACGGGTCCAGCGCGGCGACCGGCTCGTCGAGCAGCAGCAGCTCGGGGCGCTTGGCGATGCCGAGGGTGAGCGCGAGCTGCGCGCGCTGGCCGCCGGACAGCTTCCCGGCGTGCTGCTTCGGGTCGAGCCCGAGCCGCTCGACCCGCTTGGTGGCCAGCGAGTCGTCCCACCGCGGGTTGAGGTGCGCGCCGAGCCGCAGGTGCTCTTCGATGGTGAGCCCGGTGTAGACGGGCGTGCTCTGGGCGACGTAGCCGACCTTCGCCAGCTGGTCCGGGCCGCTGCCGGGGGTTCCACCGCAGACCTCGATGGTGCCGGTCGTCGGCTCCAGCATGCCGGACGCGATGTTCAGCAGGGTGGACTTGCCGGCGCCGTTGGGGCCGACGAGCCCGGTCACGTGGCCGGCCTCGATCTCGAGCGTGCAGCCGGTCAGCGCCCACTTGCGCTTGTACTTCTTGCCCAGTCCCTGGGCACGCAGGACGGTCACGCTATGTCCTCTCTGGCGGAGTCGCGAAACGTGGACATCAGCAGGGCCTCGATGCTCTCTTCGTCGAGACCGGCCTGGCGCGCCTTGCCCAGCCAGCGGCGCAGGTCCTGCCGCAACGGCCCGAGCACGGCGAAGGAGGTGCCGCCGTTGAGCGTCGCGGTCACGAACGTGCCGACGCCGGGCCGCGCCGAGACGAGGCCGTCGTGCTCCAGTTCGCGGTAGGCCTTGAGCACGGTGTTCGGGTTGATCGCCAGGCCGGCGACCACGTCCTTGACCTTCGGGAGCTGGTCTCCCTTGTCGAGCAGGCCCAGCCGCAGCGCGTGCCGTACCTGCTGGACCAGCTGCTGGTACGGCGACAGCCCCGAGCGGGCGTCGAGGTGGAATTCGATCATCGGCAACTCCATTTAACTAGGTGACTAGTACTATAGACATGCAGCACAAGTCTGCGCCAGAGGTTCTTCCGCGAGGCCGATCCGGAACCTTCGCCGGGGTTTCCGCGAATGACTGGTGGACGGCGGCGCCGGTGATCTTTTTTCGCCGGGCTGCCAACCTCCCCACCCCCTCGCCCGTCTGGAGGGGTGATCGTTTCGTTCCGTCGAAAGGACTTTCTGTGCGTCGTTCTCCTGGGGGAGGCATCGTGCGCGGCCTGGTCGTCGCGCTCGGCGTCTCGATGGCCGTCGTGGCCGGACCGGCCGCGGCTTCGGCCTCCGTCGATACCGTCCCGGCACCGAAACTGACCTGGACCGGCTGCGACGACGGCTTCCAGTGCGCCACCGCCGAGGTGCCGCTGGACTACGACCGGCCGTCCGGCGCGAAGATCGACCTCGCGCTCATCAAAGAGCCCGCCACCGATCCCGCGCACAAGATCGGCACGCTGTTCGTCAACTTCGGTGGCCCGGGCGCGTCCGGCCTGCAACGGCTGCGGGAGCGCGGGAAGTGGCCGTGGCTGTTCTCCGACGAGCTGCGCGCGCGGTTCGACGTCGTGTCGTGGGACCCGCGCGGGATCGGCAGCAGCACCGCCGTCCGGTGCTTCGACACCCTCGCCGAGCAGGAGTCGTTCTTCGGCTCGTTCCCGGAGATGCCCGGCGACCCGAGCGGCAACGCGGCCTTCTACGCCAAGTCGAAGGAGCTCGCGGACCGGTGCTCGGCGAAGGCCGGCCCGATCCTCGAGCACGTCTCGACGGCCGACACCGCGCGGGACCTGGAGCTGCTGCGCCGCGCGGTCGGCGACGCGAAGCTGACCTACCACGGCATTTCCTACGGGACGCAGCTCGGCGCCACCTACGCCAACCTGTTCCCGAACCGCATCCGCGCGATGGCGTTCGACGGCACGATGGACTTCGCCGGCAACGCCACCGGACACGACGGCAGCGGCACGAGCGTCCCGCTGGACACCCGCCAGGACGTCGCCACCGGCATCTCGCAGACGTTCGACCAGTTCCTGCGCCTGTGCACCGAAGCCGGTCCGAAGTGCGCGTTCTCCTCGGGCGACCCGAAGGCGAAGTGGGCGTCGATCACGGCGCGGGCCAAGCAGGCCCCGATCACCACCGACGGCGAGACCTGGACGTACTCCGGGATCATCAACGCGGCGGCGGACCTCTCCGACTCGCGGGGCTGGCCGGACATCGCGTCGCTGCTGCAACGCCTTTACGACGCTCCTCGCACGGCTGCCGCGCTCAAGGCGGGCGAGCCGTACACGTCCAACCGCACGGAGGCCTTCAACGCGATCCAGTGCAGTGACAGCGACGTGCCGACCGATCCGGCGATCTACAGCCGATACGCGGAATCCGAGGACCAGCGGGTCCCGTACTTCGGCCGGATCGCGGTGCTGGACATGATGAGCTGCGCGTTCTGGCCGGCGAAGGCCGCCGACCGGTACACCGGCCCGTGGAACCGCCGGACGTCGGCGGAGATCCTGGTGCTGAACAACCGCTTCGACCCGTCGACGCCGCTGGCCGGCGCTCGCGACGGTGCCGCGGAGCTGGCGCGGGCCCGCGTGTTCGTCACCGAGGGGTACGGGCACTCGTCGATGTACGTGCCGAGCACGTGCACCGAGCAGGTCAAGCGGGACTACCTGATTTCGGGGACGTTCCCCGCCGCGGGCAAGACCTGCGCGATCGACGCGAGCCCGTTCGCGGGCTGAGGCTGGACGGGCCTCGCCGGGAGTTCCGGCGAGGCCCGTCGCTCAGACGCTCAGACCAGGTCGACGAGCTGTTTCGCGGCGACCACCGCGCCGTCGGTGCGGATCTCGACGGTCCGGCCCGCCGAGGCGAACGCCGTGGTCAGCGCGGCCGACAACGACTCCGCGGTCGGCACCGGATCCGGGTGGGCCGCGCCGATGCCCAGCTCGGCCACCCGTCCGGCCCAGTAGGGCTGGTCCGCGATCCGCGGCACCACCACCTGGGGCGCGCCGGCCCGGGCGGCCGTCGTGGTGGTGCCGGCGCCGCCGTGGTGCACGACCGCCGCCACCCGGCGGAAGAGCGCCTGGTGGTTGACCTCGCCGGCGACGAAGCTGTCCTCGGCGTCGTCGACCGCCGTCAGGCCGGCCCAGCCGCTGCCCAGCACGATCCGGCGGCCGTGCGCCCGGACCGCCTCGGTCGCGATCCGCGCGATGCCCTCCGGCGCGTACGCGGCCATGCTGCCGAAGCCGACGTACACCGGCGGCTCGCCGGCGTCGAGGAACTTCGCCAGCTCGTCCGGCAGCGGACGGTCGTCGGGCAGGAGCCACGCCCCGGTCCGCCGGACGTCGAGGTCCGTCGGGCACAGCACCGGATCGGCGGCCAGCCACGGCCGATCGGTGAAGACGTGGTCGCGGACGTTCGTCACCGGCGGCAGGCCGATCGCCGCCCGGTTGCGGTCGAGCGCCGGGCCGTACAAGGCGTCGACGCGCTCGGCGTCGTGGCGCCACAGCACCTCGTTGTCGGTCTCGCCCGCCGGCGACGGCGTGCCCGGCCGCATCCCCGGCGGGACGTGCGGCGACGGCAGCCCGTGCAGGTGGTAGCACGCGTACACGTACGGGATCCCGGCCCGCTCGGCGACGTCGCGCGCGCCGGCGGGCAGCAATCCCTGCGCCACCACCACATCGCAGTCCCCGGCGACCGCGCCGAGCGCGTCGAACCGCGCGGTGACCAGCTCGTCCGCGAGCGCGAACGGGTCCGGCCGCTCGCGGGTCACCACCGAGCGCACCGACGGGCCGAGCGGCACGTGCGCCACCCCGGCGCGCTCCAGCAGCGTCACGAAATCTTCGTCCGGCGGCCCGCACACCACCGAGTCCACGCCGAGCCCCCGCAGGGCCACAGCCAGCCCCGCGAGCGGTTCGACGTCCCCGCGCGAACCCCACGTCGTCAGCAAAACCCGCATTGCTTCCCCCTGTTTCCGCTGGTTGCGCGGCCATTGTGGAGGACGACCCCGGCCTTGCGGCAAGCCCCGGGTTCGGCTATACCTTGAAGGGGGCGGGGAGTGCTCGTATCGCAGCGGCAATACTTGTAGTGGCGAACGGTCGAGCGTCAGCCCCAGAGGGCTTCGGGTGCCGCGTCGGTCGGGGGTTCCCCGCCGGCTTCGGCGAACGCGGTGAGCGAGTCGACGAGCCCCTGCCGGCTTTCCCCGGGCATCCGCGCGACGATCTTGGCGATCTCCCGGCGACGGCGGGTCGTCACCTGCCGGACGATCCGCGCGCCCTCGCGGGTGATCTCCAGCACGATCTCGCGCCGTGACACGGGACTGTGCCGGCGGTCGACCAGCTCGCCGGCGACCAGCCTGTCGACCATGCGGCTGGCGGTGGACGGCGTGACCCCGAGGTGTTCGGCGAGCGTCGCGTGCTTGAGCGGCCCGCGCGTGTGCAGGACGACGAGGAGCCGGAACTGCGGCAGGGTCAGGCTGTCCTCGGCCGCGGCGATCGATCGGACGGACACCGCCACGAGCAGCCGCGACGCGGTGAGGACCGCGTCGGTCAGCTTGTCGACGCTCGCGGCGTCGAGGCCCGGGTTCGTGCGGGTCATGCCGCCCAGTGTGCCGGAGCGGCCATGCCCCGCCGGGGTGACCCCCGGCTTGACAGCGAGCCCGCTCGTCTCGCACTATGCGAACAAGTGTTCGATAACTTTCTCCTGGGTTCGCCCGTGGCTTCGCGGTGCGGGTGTCTCCGGTGCGAGTACGTGGTGCTGGAGGTGAGCGGTGGTGGCGGTGCCGGAGGCGCTGGCCGGGCTCACGGCGATCCCGGGGGTCCGCACGGCGGCGGAGCTGAGCCCGGCCGCGGCCGTGTCGCCGGCTTCGGCCGGGTTGTTGACGGTGCTGCCCCCGCTGGCGCGGTTGCTGCCGGGCGGCGGGTTGCGCCGCGGCAGCACGATCTCACTGGCCGGCGCGACGTCCCTGGTACCGGCCCTGCTGGCGGCGGCCACGCGCGACGGTTCGTGGGCGGCGGTGACGGCGCTTCCCGAGCTGGGCCTGGCCGCGGCGGCGGAGCTGGGCGTCGACCTGGAGCGGATCGCGCTGGTGCCCCACCCCGGCGCGGAGCTGACGGGTGTGTTGTCGGCGCTGGTGGACGGGTTCGACGTGGTGGTCCTCGGACCGGTCGCGGTCCAGCCCCAGCTCGCCCGCCGCTTGGCGGGCCGGGTGCGCAACCGGGGAACGGTGTTGCTGAAGGTGGGGCCGTGGCCGGGAGCGGACTTGGAGCTGCGCGTATCGGGCCGCCGATGGCACGGCCTGACCCCGGACGGCCACGGCCACCTGCGAACCCGCGAGGTGACGGCGACAAGCCACGGCCGAGGATCGGCGGCGAGGCCGTCATCGGTGCGGTTGCAGCTGCCGGGACCGGGCGGGGTGGTGGCGGCGGGGGAGCCGCGAGAGCGGCGCTTGGCCGAGGTGGCCGGGTGAGCGATGGTGCCGCAGAGGTCGGTGCCGGAGCACGCGGACGCACCGGATCCGCACGATGACCGGCGGGCCACGGTGTTTCGCCGCGGCCTAGGACTGGGCGATGAGGCAGGTCGTGCCGGGTGTTGTTTCAGCGCGGGGAAGTGCGGCGGATCGGGCGCATCGCGCGATGCCTGGCGTGTCGTGCTTGCCCGCGGCGGTTGTCGTGGCTCGCGCGTGGCGGGGCCTGGCGAACCGGGAGCCGTGCCGCGGTCGTGCGATGACCGGCGGGCCACAGTGTCTCGCCCCTGCGTAGTTCCGCGCGATGGGCAGGCAACAGAGGCCCCTCGCGCCGATAGCGGCCGGGTGTTTTGCCGCCACCGCACCATCCTCGGCGCGGCCGCGGGATGAACGGTCCGCCACGGCTGCTCGTGCTGTGGTGCCCGGACTGGCCGGTCGTCGCCGCCGGGGCCGCTGCCGGTACCTCGCCCCTCGCTCCCGCCGCCGTCTTCTCCGGCAGCCGGGTGGTCGCCTGCTCCGCCGAAGCGCGCCGCGGTGGCGTCGGACGTGGCATGCGCCGGCGCGATGCCCAGTCGCGGTGCCCGGAACTCGTGATGCACCAGCACGATCCGGACCGCGACGCCCGGCTCTTCGAACCCGTCGCCGCCGCTGTCGAAGCGCAGGCCGTCGGGGTCGAGGTCGTGCGGCCGGGCATCGTCGCCGTGCCCGTCACCGGTGCCGCCGGGTACTTCGGCGGCGAAGAAGCCCTTGCCGAGCTCCTCGTCGACGAGGTCGCCGCCCGTGCCGGCGTCGAGTGCCAGGTCGGGATCGCCGACGGCCTCTTCGCCGCGACCCTCGCCGCCCGCCGCTCGGCCCTTGTCGCGCCCGGGGGCACCGAAGCCTTCCTCGCGCCCCTCCCGATCACCGAGCTGGACCAGCCGGGCGACGACCGCGGCGAGCTCGTCGGCACCCTCCGCCGCCTCGGCCTGCGCACCCTCGGCGCGTTCGCCGCCCTGGCCGAACGCGACGTCGCCGGCCGCTTCGCCAAGGACGCCATCACCGCCCACCGCCTCGCCCGCGGCCTCGCCGAACGCCCGCCGCTGCGGCGCGCCCTCCCGCCGGACCTGACCGTCACCGAAACCTTCGACGACCCCCTCAGACGCATCGACGAAGCCGCCTTCGTCGCGAAGACCCTCGGCGAACGCTTCTTCGCCGGCCTCGCGAACCACGGCCTCGCCTGCACCCGCCTGGCCATCGTCGCCGTCACCGAAGCCGGCGAAGAGCGCGTACGCGTCTGGCGCTGCGCCGAACCCCTGACCGCCCGCGCGACGGCCGACCGCGTGCGCTGGCAGTGCGAAGGCTGGCTCACCACCCGCGACCGGCCCAGCGCCGGGATCGTCCGGCTGCGCCTGGACCCCGAAGAGGTCGTCGGCGGGGAAGCCCTGCAGCTGCAGCTCGGCTCGATGGGCCGCGACGCCGACGCCGCCGAGCGCGCCGGCCGCGCCCTGGTGCGCATCCAGGGCCTGCTCGGGCCGGACGCCGTCGTCACCCCGCTCCTCGACGGCGGCCGCGGCCCGGCCGAGCGCGTCCGCCTGGTCCCGTGGGGCGAGCCGCGGCGCGTGGTGACCGAGGACCGGCCGTGGCCGGGCCGCCTGCCCGCGCCCTCCCCGGCCTGGGTGCCGCCCCGGCCACCGTCGGCCCGGGTGCTCGACGCGATCGGCGACGCGGTCCGCTGCACCGAGCGCGGCGAGCTCAGCTACCCGCCGGCCACGGTCACGATCGGCGACGGGCCGTCGCGCCGGGTCCTCGGCTCGGCGGGGCCGTGGATGGTGCACCCGTCGCTGCCGGCGAAGCGCGGCGCGCGGCCGACGGCCCGGATGCAGGTGGTCCTGGAAGGCGAGGACGACGACCTCGCGCTGCTGCTCGAAGCCACCGTCGGCGTAGATCCACAGTGGACAGTCGAAGGCGTCTACGACTAGTCCTTTGTGACCGATGCGACGGAGCGGTTGACACCGGACGCTCCCCGGCTCAGGATCGATACGTCGTAGTCGTACGTGTGTTCGAACAGTAGTCGCTGGCTTCCCCACAGCGAACTCCTTGTGGGGGAGCGGAGTCTTGGCGTTCAACAATCCGAATGTGCCGTGGTCCGAAGTGGAGCGGATCGCTTCCGGCCGACCTCCGGGAGGCGACGGCAACGACGCCCCGGCGTGGTCGCGCAAACGCGAAGGGTATGCCGGGGCGCCGAAAGACCTTCAGGACCGCAAGAGCCGGGACCACGGTGGCGACCGAATCCGTGCCCCCTACGCCGAGCTGCACGTCCACTCCAACTTCAGCTTCCTCGACGGCGCGAGCCACCCCGAGACGCTCGTCGAGGAGGCCGCGCGGCTCGAGCTCGACGCCCTCGTCCTCACCGACCACGACGGCATGTACGGCGCCGTCCGGTTCAACGACGCCGCCCGCGAGCTCGGCGTCCGGGTCGGGTTCGGGGCCGAGCTCTCGCTCGACCTGCCCGCACCGCAGGCCGGCGAACCCGATCCGAAAGGCTCGCACCTGCTGGTGATCGCGCGGCAGCAGGCCGGGTACCACCGGCTCTGCAAGGTCATCTCCCGCGCCCAGCTCGCCGGCGGGGAGAAGGGCCGGCCCGTCTACGACGTCGAGGAGCTGGTCGACGAGCTGGCCGGGCACGTCGTCGTGCTCACCGGCTGCCGCAAGGGGCCGGTCCGCCGGGCGCTCGCCGAGCACGGGCCCGCCGCCGCGCGGGCCGAGCTGGGCCGGCTGGCGGACTGGTTCGGGCCCCGGCACGTCGCCGTCGAGCTGATCGACCACCGCCAGCCCCTCGACGACGCGGCCAACGACCACCTCGCCGGGATGGCGAGGGAGCTGCGGCTGCCGACCGTCGTCTCGAACAACGCGCACTACGCCCGCCCGGAGGACGCCGTCGTGGCCGACGCGGTCGCCGCCGTCCGGGCCCGCCGGTCGGCCGAGGACCTCGAAGGCTGGCGGCCGCCGTCGGGGCAGGCGTTCCTGCGGTCCGGGATGGAGCAACGCCGCCGTTTCGAGCGCCGCTACCCCGGCGCGGTCGGGCGGGCCGCCGTCCTCGGCGTCGAGGTCGCGTTCGACCTGAACCTCGTCGCCCCCGATCTCCCGCCCTTCCCGGTGCCGCCCGGCCACGACGAGATGTCGTTCCTGAGCGAGCTGACCCGGCTCGGCGCGGCGAAACGCTACGGGTCGCGGGAGGAGAACCCGAAGGCCTACGCCCAGCTCGACCACGAGCTCGCCATCATCGGGAAACTCGATTTCCCGGGCTACTTCCTCGTGGTGTGGGACATCGTCCGGTTCTGCAGGGAATCCGGCATCCTTTGCCAGGGCCGCGGTTCCGCGGCGAACTCCGCGGTCTGCTACGCCCTGGAGATCTGCCACGCCGACCCGGTGAAGTGGAACCTGCTCTTCGAACGCTTCCTCGCCCCGGAACGCGACGGGCCGCCGGACATCGACGTCGACATCGAGTCCGGCCGCCGCGAGGAGGCCATCCAGTACGTCTACGAAAAACACGGCCGCTTCCACGCCGCGCAGGTCGCCAACGTCATCACCTACCGCGCGCCGTCCGCGATCCGCGACGCCGCGAAAGCCCTCGGCCACAGCCCCGGTCAGCAGGACGCCTACAGCAAGCTCGTGGACCGCTGGGGCGGGACCAAGCAGCAGACGGCGGGCGATATCCCGGCCGACGTCCTCGACCTGGCCGCCCGGATCGAGGACTTCCCGCGCCACCTCGGCATCCACTCCGGGGGCATGGTGATCTCGAAGCAGCCGGTGTCCGAAGTGGTCCCGGTCGAATGGGCGACCATGGCCGACCGGAGCGTGCTGCAGTGGGACAAGGACGACTGCGCGACCGTCGGCCTGGTCAAGTTCGACCTGCTCGGCCTCGGCATGCTGTCCGCGCTGCACTACACGATCGACCTCGTCGCCGAGCACCACGGATCCACTGTGGACCTGGGCGAGCTCGACCTCGCCGACCCGAACGTCTACGACATGCTCTGCGAAGCCGACGCCATCGGAGTGTTCCAAGTGGAGTCACGCGCGCAGCTGGCGACGCTGCCGCGGTTGCGGCCGCGCGAGTTCTACGACCTCGTCGTCGAAGTCGCGCTGATCCGGCCCGGCCCGATCCAGGGCGGCTCGGTGCACCCGTACATCCGGCGGCGCCGCGAGGAAGAGAAGTGGCAGCACGCCCACCCGCTGCTGGCGTCCAGCTTGGACCGGACGCTCGGCGTGCCGCTGTTCCAGGAACAGGTGATGCAGATGGCGGTCGACGTCGCGAGCTTCACCCCGGCCGAGGCCGACCAGCTGCGCCGCGCCATGGGCGCCAAGCGCTCCAGCGCGAAGATGAAAGCGCTGATGGCGCGGTTCTTCGCCGGCTGCGAAGCCAACGGCCTCGACCGCGAGCTGGCGACGCGGATCTTCGAGCAGATCCACGCCTTTTCCGGCTATGGCTTCCCCGAAGCGCATTCGATGTCGTTCGCGCTGCTGGTGTACGCGAGCGCGTGGTTCAAGCGCTACTACCCGGCCGCGTTCTGCGCCGGGCTGCTGCGCGCGCAGCCGATGGGCTTCTACAGCCCGCAGTCGCTGGTCGCCGACGCGCGCCGCCACGGCGTCCGCGTCCGCGAACCGGACCTCAACGCCAGCCTCGCGCACGCCACCCTCGAACCCGACGCCGGCAGCACCGGCGGCGTCGCGCTCCGCCTCGGCCTCGCCGGGGTCCGGCACCTCGGTGACGACGTCGCCGACTCGATCGTCGCCGAGCGCGACGCGAACGGCCCGTACGCCGGGGCCGGCGACCTCACCCGGCGCGTCCGGCTGAAGAAGAACGCCGTCGAAGCCCTGGCCACCGCGGGCGCGTTCGGCGGCGACCGGCGTCAGGACCTCTGGGCCGCCGGTGCCGCGGCGACCACCCGCCCCGGGCACCTGCCCGGCCTCGCCCCGGGCCTCGACGCGCCCGCGCTGCCGGGCATGACGCGGCTGGAGGTGACGGCCGCGGACCTGTGGGCGACCGGCGTCTCCCCGGACAGCCACCCCGTCGAGTACCTGCGCGAGCTGCTCACCGCGCGCGGCGCTTTGCCGGTCGCCGAGCTCATGCGGGTCGAGGACGGGACGCGGGTGTGGGTCGGCGGCGCCGTGACGCACCGGCAGCGCCCGGCCACCGCCGGCGGGATCACGTTCCTCAACCTCGAGGACGAGACCGGCATGGCCAACGTCCTCGTCTCGCCCGGCCTGTGGCAGCGGCAGCGCCTGGTCGCCCGCACCAGCGCGGCGCTGCTGATCCGCGGGCGGGCGCAGGTCGCGGAGGGCGTCGTCACGCTCGTCGCCGACCGCCTCGAACGCCTCGACCTGTCGATGCGGGCGGGGCCGTCGCGAGACTTCCGTTGACTTCCGGGCCGCGCACTGGTTCTCTGCTCTGAGAGCGCTCTCAGCCATCCGTACGTCTCGACGAGTGAGGATGGACGATCCATGACAGCTCGACGTCTGCGCTGGGCAGCGTGGCCGGTGGCCGCCCTGCTCGTGGCGGCCGTGCCGGCGGCGGCCGCGGCGACCCCGCCCGAAGCGACCGTGACGGTCAACGCGAAAGCGGGGCTGGCCACCGTGCCGGACACCGCGCTCGGCATCAACCACGCGGTGTGGGACAGCCAGCTCGGCACTGACACCGTGGCCGACCTGTTCGGCGCCGCGGGGGTTCGCACGATGCGCTACCCCGGCGGCTCCTACGGCGACATCTACCACTGGAAGGACAACACCGCGCCGGGCGGCTACGTGGCGCCCGGCACCGATTTCGACACGTTCATGGGCGGCGTCCGGCGGGCCGGCGCGCAGCCGATCGTCATCGCCAACTACGGCACCGGGACGCCGCAGGAGGCCGCGGACTGGGTGCGGTACGCGAACGTCACGAAGGGTTATGGCGTCAAGTACTGGGAGATCGGCAACGAGCTCTACGGCAACGGCCACTACGGCGCGAACTGGGAGGCCGACGACCACGAGGACAAGAGCCCGGCCGCGTACGCCGCGGGCGTCGTGGCTTACGCCGACGCGATGAAGGCCGCCGACCCGTCGGTGAAGATCGGCGCGGTGCTGACGACGCCGGCGAACTGGCCGGACGGCATCGTCGGCGCGGGGGACACCGGAACGTGGAACCGGACGGTGCTGTCGATCGCGGGGCCGCACATCGACTTCGCCGTGCTGCACTGGTATCCGAGCGCTTCGACGGCCGCGGAAGCGCTGACCAGGACCGAGCAGGTGGACGACATGATCTACCTGGCGCGGGAGCAGATCACGCGGTACGCGGGCCGGTCGCTCGGCATCGCACTGACCGAGACGAACACGCCGGTCGGCATGGACACCCAGCCGGGCGCGCTGTTCGCGGCCGAAGCGTACGCGTCCCTGCTGGAGAACGGCGTCTTCACGGTGGACTGGTGGGACACGCACAACGGCGGGACCGCACTGTCCACAGTGGCCGGTTACCCGGACTACGGCGACTCCGGCCTGCTCTCCAGTGCGACCTGTCTCGACGGCGGGTGCGAGCCCGCGCTCAACACGCCGTTCGCACCGTATTACGGACTGAAGATGCTGAGCACGTTCGCGCGTCCGGGTGATCAGTTCGTCCGGGCCGGCGCGGACGACCCGCTTCTGGACGTCCACGCGGTTCGCCGTCCGAACGGGGACCTCGCGGTTCTGCTGGTGAACAAGGATCCTTCCGCGGCGCGGGTGGTGAACCTGGACTACCCGGCGTCCGTCACGGATGTCTTCACCTTCACGAACGGCGCGACGTCGATCGTTCACGCGTCTTCGTGGGACCGGACGGTGCCGCCGTACTCCCTGACGACCGTGGTCCTGCACCCCGCCGCTTCGGTCCGGTTGGCCGCACCGGGCCAGCCGACGGCGACGACGACCGACAAGACGGCGACGATCAGCTGGCCGGCGTCGGCGCCCGGCGTGAAGTACGAGGTGTACCGGCAGGCGGGCGCGGTGAGCGAGCAGTGGGGCGAGACGACGGGGACATCGTTGTCCGTCGGGAACCTGGTCCCGGGAACGCGCTACACGGTGAACGTCCTGGCCCGCGACGCGGCGGGGAACGTGTCGTGGGCGTCACCGCCGTCGACCTTGACGACGGGTGCGCCTTCGGCCAGCAGCTGCACGGTGACGTTGACGGACGTGAACGACTGGGCGAGCGGGTTCGTGGGCGGAATCCACGTGGTGTCGTCGGCGGCGGTGGGTGACTGGACGTTGACGTTCACGTGGCCGACCGCGCGTCAGCGGGTGACGAGCGGCTGGAACGGAACGTGGACCCAGGAGGGGGCGGCGGTGAAGGTGACGTCGTCGGCACCGTTGAAGCCGGGCGCGGATGTCGGGTTCGTGGCGGACTACGGCGGGCCGAACATCCTGCCGACGGCGTTCCGGGTGAACGGAACCTTGTGCGCGGTGGGCTGACCGGCGGTCGCCAGGCAGCCCGGGTAGGTCGGAATCCCGGTCGCGCCCTCGGCCCAATCGCCCAGGCGGATGGCGAGGTGGCCGGTGAAGTCGCCCGCGGTGGGCGAAACGTGACAGCTGCGCTCAGTCCGAGCGGGCCAGCCGGGCCAAGGCCGACCGCAGCACTCGCCGCTCCTCGGCGCTCAGCCCCGTCAGCATCCGCTCCTCCGCCACCCGGATCGCGTCCCGCACCGCCCGGTGCCGCCGAACGCCGGCGGCCGTCAACCGCACCACCCGGGCGCGCCGGTCGGACGGGTCCGGCGAACGGCTCACCAACCCCTCCGCGACCAGCCCGTCCAGCAACGCGATCAGCCGCGTCTTGTC
Source organism: Amycolatopsis camponoti (assembly GCF_902497555.1). NCBI lineage: Bacteria > Bacillati > Actinomycetota > Actinomycetes > Pseudonocardiales > Pseudonocardiaceae > Amycolatopsis > Amycolatopsis camponoti. Next base: position 1,291,203 of record NZ_CABVGP010000001.1, read on the forward strand.
GTAGTGGATCTGCTGGGCCAGCACCAGCTGGCTCGGCGCCGCCCCCGGGGACAGGGCCGACAGCACCACGTACTGCCACATCGAGAGCCCGTGCTCCTCCAGGATCGGGCGCTCGGCCTCGGCCAGTGCGCGGCCGGCTCCCGCGCAGAGGGCCGCCAGGTCGTCGTCCTCCGTCACGCGGGGAATCTTACGCTTGGACAAATCATAAGCAGATGCGTATCGTTTCTGGCATGACATCAATCGAGACAGGACACGCCGAGACCCGCACGATCACCATCGCTGCGGCGCCCGCGCGGGTCGTCGACTACCTCTCCGACGGGCGCCACCTGCCCGAATGGGCGCCCGGCTTCGCGCCCGCCGTCGAACACGAACAGGGCGACGTCTGGCGCATTCCCGGTGCGGGCGAGCCGCGCCGGGTCGTCGTGCGCACCGCGAAGGGCCATGGCGTTGTCGACTTCGTCAGTGCCGAGGCTCCGAACCAAGGCCTCTTCGCCCGCGTGCTCCCCAACCTGACCGGCGCCGAGCTGATCTTCAGCCTCTTCTTCCCCGAGGGAACCGAACCGTCGGCCGTCGACGCGCAGATGGCGGTCGTCGCCCAGGAACTCGAGGCCGTGCGAGAGCGCGTCGAAGCGTGAACCGGGACATCCGCTCGGTCGAGGACCTCCTGCGGATGCTGGACGGCCTCTTCGAAGACATCCCGTGGGACGGCTTCTACGAGGACCGCGACCGGCCCGTCCCGTTCTTCGCCGACCAGCCCGACGAAAACCTCGACGCCTGGCTCCGCGCCGGGTCACTCCGGAAGGGCCGCGCGCTGGAGCTGGGCTGCGGGCCCGGCCGCAACGCGCGGAGGCTCGCCGCCGCGGGGTACGAGGTGGATGCGGTCGACCGGTCGCGAACCGCGATCGCCTGGGCGACGGAACGCGGTGGTGACGCCCGCTTCCACCACGCCGACATCTTCGCCATGGACCTGCCGCACGAGACCTACGACCTGGTCTACGACTCGGGCTGCCTGCACCACCTCGCACCGCACCGGCGGATCAGCTACCTGGCCCTGCTCGACCGCCACCTGAAACCGGGCGGCCATTTCGGCCTCGTGTGCTTCGCCGCCGGCACCGGCGATGGCGGCTCCGGCACCGAGGTCCCGGACGCGCAGCTCTACCGCGACCGCAGTCTCCACGGCGGCCTCGCGTACACGCCGGACGAGCTGCGCCGGCTGTTCGACGGCTACACCGAGCTCGAACTGCGCCCGATGCGGGCGAACACCGGCCTGTTCGGTGTGCCCTTCCTGCTCGCCGGACTGTTCCGCAAGAACTGAAAACCCGAGCCGCGTGTCGACAAGCAGCTCAGCGGATCAGCTCGTCGGCGACCCACCGCACGACGCCGTCGGGGTACGGGTTCGCCAAGCCGAGGACGATGTGCCCGAAACCTGCGCCCACGGCCTCTTCGATCTTCTCGCGCGTCGCGGCGGGCTTGTCGTAGTCGACCGGCAGGAAGATCGAGCGGGTGATCGACGCGGGGTCGCGGCCGATCTCCGCGCAGTAGCGGTCGAGCAGCCTGCTGCGGCCGGCGAGGTCTTCGATGTCGCCGCCGCCCGGGATGTTCCACAGGTCGGCGTGCTCGGCGACCACGCGCAGCGTCGCGCTCGCCCGGCCGCCGATCATGATCGGCGGGTGCGGCCGCTGCACCGGCTTGGGGTTGCCGAACGCGCCCTTCAGCTTGACGTACTCGCCGTCGAAGTCGAACGGCTCGTCGTCCGTCCACAAGCGACGGATGATCGCGCACGCCTCGGCGAGCGCGGCGACGGCGTCGTCCTGGCTGTGGTAGGGCAGGCCGTGGCCGTCGTATTCGCGCCGCGCCAGGGGATGGCTCGGGCGCGACCCCGCGCCGATGCCGAAGTCGAGGCGCCCGCCGGACACGATGTCCACCGTGGTCGCGATCTTCGCCAGCACCGCCGGCGGCCGGAAGCGGTTGCTGGTGACCAAGAGCCCGACGCGCAGCCGCTCGGTCTGTGCGGCCAGCGCCGAAAGCAGCGTCCAGCCTTCGAAGATCGGGCCGTCCGGGTCGCCGCCGATCGGCATGAGGTGGTCGAACAGCCACGCGTGCTCGATTTCGGGCACGGTGTCGGCTTCGCGCCAGACGCGCAGGATCTCGTCGTAGCCGACGTTCATCGGTGCGGTCAGGATGCCGAAACGGGGGGACATCAACGCCTCCGGAGGGACGGGTCGAGCAGGGCGGGCGGGGTGTCGAACTTTTCGTGGGCGGCCAGGTCGACGCCGGGAGCGACGACGGCGTCGATCTCGTCGAGCACGTCGGCGGCCAGCACGGTGTCGGCCGCCGCGAGCTGCGACTCCAGGTGGCCGAGCGTGCGGGGACCGATGAGCGCACTGGTCACGCCGGGGTGCGCGGTCACGAAGGCGAGCGACAGCTGAATCAGGGAAAGATCCGCCTGGTCGGCGATCTTGACGAGCTTCTCGACGGCGTCCAGCCGGGCCTGGTTGGCCGGGTCGGTGAGGTCGAAGCGCTGCGGCAGGACGCCGGCGCGGTTCGTCTTGATCTCCTGCCCGGCGCGGGCCGCACCCGAGAGCCAGCCCGACGCGAGCGGGCTCCAGGCCAGCACGCCGAGGCCGTACTCCTGGGTCACCGGGAGCACGTGGGTCTCGATGCCGCGTTGCAGGATCGAGTAGCTGGGCTGCTCGGTGACGTACCGGCTCAGGTGGTTTTCCCGCGCGGCCCACTGGGCCTGCACGATCCGGTAAGCGGGGAACGTCGACGAGCCGAAGTAGCGGATCTTGCCCGCGCGCTGCAGGTCGGTCAGCGCGGAAAGCGCTTCCTCGTCGCTCGTGGCGGGGTCCCAGCGGTGCATCTGGTAGAGGTCGACGTGGTCGACGTCGAGCCGGCGCAGGCTGTCTTCGAGGGCCTTGAAGATCCAGCGGCGCGAAGTGCCGCGGTGGTTGCGCTCGTCGCCCATCGGCATGGCGGCCTTGGTCGCGAGCACGAGGTCGTCGCGGCGGTTCTTGATCGCCTTGCCGACCATGACCTCCGACTCGCCCTGGCTGTACATGTCGGCGGTGTCGACGAGGTTGATCCCGCCGTCGAGGGCGGCGTCGACGATGGCGGTGGCCTCGTCCTGGGTGGTGCGCCCGATCGCGCCGAAGTTCATCGCGCCGAGGGCGAGGCTGCTGACCTGGACGCCGGTGCGGCCCAGGGTGCGGTACTGCATGAGGGGGCTCCTCCGTGAGATGATGACAAGCGGAACGTTGCTCCGTTAACCATACGGAGCATTGTTCCGGTTAGCAACCCGGGAGGTGTGGTGAGCAAACCCAAGCGCGCGGACGCCCGGCGCAACGAGAAGACGTTGCTCGACGCGGCGGCCGCGGTCTTCGTCGCGTCGGGGGTGGACGCGCCGGTGCGCGACATCGCGGCGAAGGCCGGCGTCGGGATGGGCACGATCTACCGCCACTTCCCGACCCGGGCGGACCTGATCGTCGCGGTCTACCGGCACCAGGTGGAAGCCTGCGCCGACGCGGGGCCGGCGCTGCTGGAGGCGGCGTCCTCGCCGCACGAGGCGCTGAGCCAGTGGATCGACCTGTTCGTCGACTTCCTGGTGACCAAGCACGGGCTCGCGGGGGTGCTGCAGGGCGACGGGTTCGCCTCGCTGCACGCGTACTTCCTCGATCGCCTGGTCCCGGTGTGCGCCCAGCTGCTCGAAGCCGCCGGGCTGACCGCGAAGGTGCGGCCGCTGGAGCTGATGCGCGGGGTGGGCAACCTGTGCGTCGGCGCGGAGGACGGCAACCCGGACTACGACGCGCGCCGCCTGGTCAAGCTCCTGATCGCGGGGCTGCGGGCGTGATCGAGCAGCTCACGACCGACCCGTACGCGCTGCTGGCGCGGCTCCGGGCGACCGAGCCGGTCGCCTGGCTGCCGTCGTTGAACGGCTGGCTGGTCACGCGGCACGACCTGGCGCTGCGGGTGATGCGCGACGCGGCGACCTTCACCGTGGACGACCCCCGGTTTTCGACGGCCCGGGTCGTCGGCCCTTCGATGCTCTCGCTGGACGCGGCCGAGCACGCCCGGCACCGGACGCCGTTCGCCCGGCACTTCCGGCCCCGCGAGATCTCGGACCGGTTCGACGGGTTCGTGCGCGCCGAGTGCGCCCGGCTGGTCGACGGGTTCGCCGCGGCCGGGCGCGCGGAGCTGCGCCGGGCGCTGGCCGGGCCGCTGTCCGTCGCGGTGGTGGCCGACGCGCTGGGCTTGGACGACACCGACACCGCGCGGGTGCTGGCCTGGTACGACGCGATCGTGTCCACAGTGGACGATATTTCGGCCGGCCGGGAACCGGGTCCTCGCGGTGCGGAAGCCTTCGGTGAGCTGCGCTCGCACATCGAGGGCTCGGTCGGCCGGCGCTCGCTGGTGACCGAGGCGGCTTCGGTGCTGGACCTGCCGGAGGTGGTGTCGAACGCCGCGGTGCTGATGTTCGGGGGCATCGAGACCACGGAAGGCATGATCGCCAACCTCCTGGTGCACCTGCTGCGGAATCCGGAGCACCTGGACCGCGCGCTCGTCCCGGAAGCGATCGAGGAGTCGCTCCGGCTGGAACCGGCCGCGGCGGTGGTCGACCGGTACGCGACCCGCGACGTCGCGCTCGGGGGAGCGTCGATCGCGCGGGGTGACCTCGTGACGGTGTCGCTCACCGCGGCCAACCGCGATCCCGCGGTGTTCCCCGAGCCCGACGTGTTCGACCCGCACCGGCCGAACCTGCGCAAGCAGCTGGCGTTCGCCCACGGCCCGCACTTCTGCCTCGGCGCCGACCTCGCCCGGCTGGAGGCGCGGATCGCCGTGGAAACCGTGCTCGACCGGCTGCCGGGCATCGCACTGGCGGAGCCGGCCACGGCGTCGGGGCTGGTGTTCCGCAAACCCGCGGCGGTTCACGTGCGCTGGCTGCCATCATGACCGCATGACGGCGTGGCGTGAGTTCGAAGAGGCGGAACCGGAGTTCGCTCGGCGCGTGCGGACGTTGTTCGACGCGCACAAGCACAAGACGATGGCGACCCTGCGGGCCGACGGGTCACCGCGGATCTCCGGCATCGAGACGAAGTTCGCGGACGGCGAGCTGACGTTCGGCTCGATGCCCGACGCGCGCAAGGGCGCGGACCTGAGGCGGGACCCGCGGCTGGCGCTGCACAGCGCGACGGTCGACCCGGTCGACGGCGAAGAGGCGAAGTGGCCGGGAGAGGCGAAGATCTCCGGCCGGGGAATCGACACGGGCGACGGCTTCCGCGTGGACGTCGCCGAGGTGGTCCACACTCATCTGAACCCGGAGGCGACGCTGCTGGTCGTCGAGTGGTGGACGCCCGAGGGCGGGCTCCGCAAGGTCGAGCGCGAGTGAGCTGAGCGGGAGCGGGTCGTTCGTGGCATCTTCGGAGGCGAGACTTAAGTCAATCGCTTGACGTAATTGGCGATCGTCGCCATGCTCGTCGTAGGGGTCATTCACCGACGAGGAGTCCGTCATGACGCAAAGCCACACCGAGCTGCCGCGGTTCCCGTTCGAAGCCGGCACCGCGCTCGAGCCGCCGTCCGAATGGGCGGAGTTCCGGGAGAAGTGCCCCGTCGCGCACGTTCGGCTGGCCAGCGGCGACGAAGCCGCCCTGATCACCCGCTACGCCGACGTCAAGAGCGTGCTCTCCGACCCGCGGTGGACCCGGCCGACGCCCGCCGACAACGCCGCGCGGGTCGCCGACACCGAGTCCGGCGGGGTGTTCAACAGCGAGATGGCGACCGTCCTCCCGCAGCACGGCGAAGCCCACCTCACCTGGCGCCGCACGATCGGCAAGTGGTTCACCGCCAAGCGGATGAACGCCCTGCGCCCCGGCATGGCGGCGATGGCCGAGCAGCTCATCGACGACCTCGTCGCCAAGGGCGCGCCCGGGGACCTCAAGGCCGGCGTCGCCTTCCCGCTGCCCGTCTGGGTCATCTGCGACATGCTCGGCGTGCCGGACTCCGACCGCGACCGGTTCGCGCACTGGTCGGACGTCATGCTCAGCATGACCCGCTACACCCAAGCCGAGTTCGACGCCGCGCAGCAGGACTTCGGGCGGTACATGGGCGGGCTCATCGCCGCCAAGCGCGCCGAACCCGGCGAGGACATCCTCAGCGCGCTGCTGCCCGAGGGCTGGTCCGACCCGATGCTGATCGCCACCGGGATCGGCCTGCTGATCGCCGGCCACGAGACCACCGCCAACATGATCGCCAAGATGGTCGCGATGCTGCTCGCCGACCGGAGCCGGTGGGAGCGGCTGCTGGCCGACCCGGCGCTGGTGCGCACCGCCGTCGAGGAGTCGCTGCGGCTGGACGCCAACGCGGGTGTCGGGATGATGCGCTACTTCACCGACGACTTCGAGGTCGCCGGCACCGTCCTGCCCGGCGGGACGACCGCGATGTGCAGCATGGCCGCGGCCAACCGCGACGAAGGCGCGTTCGAGAACGCGTCCGAAATGGACCTGGGCCGCAGCCCGAACCCGCACCTGTCCTTCGGCGCCGGCGCGCACGCGTGCCTCGGGCAGCCGCTCGCCCGCACCGAGCTGCAGGTCGTCCTGGAAGTCCTGCTGCGCAAGCTGCCGACGCTGGAGCTGGCCGTCCCGGCGGACGAGCTGCGCCGCGTCGAGGGGCTCGCCGTCGGCGGACTGCGGGAACTGCCCGTCCGCTGGTGACCCCGCTGTGACCACGGTGGATCGGGCGCACGCGACGCGCGAGGCGATCCTGACGGCGGCGGAACGGCTCTACGCCGAACACGGCGTGCTCGCCGTGTCGAACCGGCAGATCAGCGAAGCCGCCGGGCAGGGCAACAACACCGCCGTCGGCTACCACTTCGGCACTCGCGCCGACCTCGTCCGGGCCATCGCCCGCCGGCACTCCGCGGCCGTCGAAGAGCTGCGCGGACGCATGCTCGCCGAGGTCGGCGCGTGCGCGGACCTGCGAGACTGGGTCCGGTGCCTGGTGCACCCCTCCACCGAGTACCTCGCCGCGGCGGGCCGGCCGAGCTGGTTCGCCCGGTTCACCGCGCAGGTGATGACCGAGCCGTCGCTGCGGCTCGCCGTCGCCGAGGAGACGCTGTCGTCGCCCGCGCTGGCGCGGACCGTCGACGGGCTGAGCCGGTGCCTGCCGGAGCTGCCCGCCGAGGTCCGCGCCGAGCGCAGCGCCATGACCCGTCAGCTGCTGATCCACACGATGGCCGAGCGTGAACGCGCGGTGGCCGAAGGCGGCGACACCCCGCGAGCCGGCTGGCGCGAAGCCGCCACCGGCCTGACCGACGCACTGGTCGGGCTCTGGCTCGCCCCCGTGACCCACACCGACGAAGGAGAGGAACGACCATGAAGGTCACCGTGGACGAAGGCAAGTGCTGCGGTGCCGGCACCTGCGTGATGCTCGCGCCGGACGTGTTCGACCAGCGCGACGACGACGGCATCGTCATCCTGCTCGACGAGACCCCGGCGGAAGCGCACCACGCGATCGTCCGGGAGGCGGCGAGCGTGTGCCCGGGTGTCGCGATTTCGGTGAGCGAGGACGCGTGACGGTCCTCGTCGTCGGCGCCTCGGCCGCCGGGCTGGCCACGGTGGAAGCGTTGCGCCGCAAGGGGTACGACGAGCGCGTGACCGTGCTGGGCGCGGAGGCGCACCTGCCGTACGACCGGCCGCCGCTGTCCAAGCAGGTGCTCGCCGGGAGCTGGACGCCTTCCCGGGCGAGCCTGCGCACGCCGGAGGCACTGTCCGCATTGGACGCCGAGTTCGTGCTCGGCGCCCCCGCGGCGGGGTTGGACGCCGGGACGCGGACCGTTCGCACGTCGGCTGGCCGGGCGTTGACCGCGGACGCGATCGTGCTCGCCACGGGCCTGCGTCCACGCACCCTGCCGGGCCAGGACGGCCTCGCGGGCGTCCACGTCCTGCGCACCCTCGACGACGCGCTGGCTTTGCGCGCGGAGCTGGCGCCGGACAAGCGCGTGGTCGTCGTCGGCGACGGCGTCCTCGGCGCGGAGATCGCGGCGACCGTGTGCGGGCTGGGCGTCCCGGTGACGCTGGCCGGGCCGCAGCCGGCGCCGCTCGCGTACCAGTTCGGTCCTCTGGTGTCGGGTCTGCTCGCGACGCTGCACGCCGACCGCGGTGTCAACTTGCGACTCGGTGCGGCGGTGACCGGACTGTCCTCATCGGATGGACGAGTTACCGGCGTGTGCTTGGCGACGGGGGAAGAGCTGCCGGCGGACGTCGTGGTGGTGGCGTTCGGCGCGGCCCCGGCGACGGACTGGCTGGCGGGCAGCGGGGTGCTGTGCGACAACGGCATCGTGTGCGACTCCCGGTGCCGCGCCGCGGACGGGATCTACGCCGCGGGCGACGTCGCCCGGTGGCACCACGAGGGGCTGGACGTGCTGCTGCGCCTGGAGAACCGGACGAACGCGACCGAGCAGGCGATCGCCGTCGCGGGAACCATCCTCGGCGACGACCGCCCGTATGCGCCGGTGCCGTACTTCTGGACCCACCAGTTCGACGCGCGGATCCACGTGCACGGGACGCTGTCCGCCGACGCCGAAATGTCCATTGTGGAAGGTGACGTGACGACGCGCCGGTTCGTGGCCGAGTACCGCGAGGGCGGCCGGGTGACCGGGGTGCTGGGCTGGAACATGCCCAAGCAGGCCCGGCTTAACCGGCAGGCCATCGCCGGCGCGGCGGTGCCGGTGGGACGCGCGTAACGCCTGGCGCCAGCGCCCCGCTGGAGCGGCGGGGCGGCTGCGATCCGCGACGCCCCGCGCCGGTGGCCGGTCGCGGACCTGGTCGCTCGCCAGTGCAACGCGCGCGACCTTCGCTGCGGTCCCGGCAAAGTCGCAGTGGCTCGCTCGCCCGCTTCACCTGGCTGCGCCTCACTCCACCGTGACGGACTTGGCCAGGTTGCGCGGCTTGTCGATGTCGTAGCCCAGCGTCAGCGCGGCGTGGTAGGCCAGCAGCTGCAGCGGGATGGTCAGCAGGATCGGGTCGAGCTCCGGCTCGGTCCGCGGCACCACGATCCGCGGGACGTCCAGCTCGCCGAAGTCGACGTCCTCGTGCGTCACCGCCAAGACCGCGCCTCCGCGGGCGCGGATCTGCTGCATCGCCGCCAGGTTGCGGTCGGCCAGCTCGTCGGCGGGCACGATCGCCACCGTCGGGAGGGACTCGTCGATCAGGGCGAGCGGGCCGTGCTTCAGCTCGGACGTCTGGTACGCCTCCGCGTGGCGGTAGGAGATCTCCTTGAACTTCTGTGCGCCCTCCCGAGCCACCGGGAACCCGCGGACGCGGCCGATGAAGAACAGGCTGTTCGCGGACGCGGCGACCTTCGCGTGCTCGGCGATCTCCCCTTCCGCGGCCAGGATCGTGCGGATCTGGTCGGGCAGCGCGCGGATCGCGGCGATGATCCGCTGACCGTCCGCATTGGACAGATCCCGCACGCGGCCGAGCGACAGCGCGATCAGGGCGAACCCGACCGCCATGTTCGTCAGCGCCTTGGTCGAGGCGACCGCGATCTCCGGGCCGGCGTGCAGGTAGACGCCGCCGTCGCAGGCGCGGGCGATCGTCGAGCCGACGACGTTGACCAGGCCCACGACCCGGCCGCCCTTGCGCTTGATCTCCTCGACGGCGAAAGCGGTGTCGATCGTCTCGCCGGACTGGCTGACCGCGATGTAGAGCGTGTCCGCCTCGATGATCGGGTTGCGGTAGCGGAACTCCGACGCGGCTTCGGCGTCGGCCGGGATGCGGGCCAGCTCCTCGATCATCGTCGCGCCGATCTGGCCGACGTAGTACGCCGAGCCGCAGCCGAGGATCTTCACGCGGCTGAACCCGCGCAGCTCGCGGGGTGTCAGGTTGAGCCCGTCGAGGCGGGCGACGCCGAACCGGTGGTCCAGCCGGCCGCGGATGATCCGCTCGATGGACTCGGGCTGCTCCTGGATCTCCTTGGCCATGTAGTGCGGGAACCCGCCGAGGTCGAGGTCTTCGGCGGCGATGTCGATCTCGGTGGTGGGCTTGGTCGTGTCGCTCTCGTCGACGGTGAAGGTCCGGTAGCCGGTCGCGAAGACCGTCGCGAACTCGCCGTCGTCGAGGTGCGCGACCTGCGAGGTGTGCCGGACCAGCGCGGCGAGGTCGCTGGCGACGAACATCTCGCGCTCGCCGACGCCGATGATCAGCGGCGAGCCGTTGCGCGCGATGACGAGACGGTCCGGGTGCGCGGAGTCGGTGACGGCGATCGCGTACGTGCCGGTGATCCGCGAAACCGCCTCGACGACGGCGTCTTCCAGGGTGTCCGCGCCGGACCGCGCGATCAGGTGGGCGAGGACCTCGGTGTCGGTCTCGGAGGTGAGCTTCACACCCGCGTCGGCGAGCTGGGCGCGCAGGGCGTCGGCGTTGTCGATGATGCCGTTGTGGACGACGGAGATCCGGCCGTCCTCCGAGGTGTGCGGGTGCGCGTTGTCCTCCGACGCGGGCCCGTGCGTGGCCCAGCGCGTGTGGCCGATGCCGACCTTCCCGGTGAGGCGCTTGGGCAGCGCGGCGGTGAGGTTGCGGACCCGGCCGACGACGCGGTGGACCTGCGTGGTGTCCTTCGGGCCGAGGACGGCGATGCCCGCGGAGTCGTACCCGCGGTACTCGAGCCGGGTCAGGCCTTCGAGGAGGATGGGGGCGGCGTTCTGGCCGCCGATGTAGCCGACGATCCCGCACATGGCGGACCTCTTCTTCGGTAGGGGCTGGGTCTCAGCCGTAGACGATGCGGCGCAGCTGGCGCTCGGACAGGTCCGGGGCGGCCACGAGCCGGCCCCGGAGCTCGGCGGCGACCAGCGGGAAGATTTCGGGGTTCTTCCGGCCTTCGGCCTGCAGCTCGGCGTGCCTGCGGCGCACGTACTGCTCGGTGGGTATCCGGTAGAAGGCCAGGACGTCGTCGACGACGCGGGCGGCGACCCCGGGTGGCAACCCGGTGGACGCGGCGACGCGCTCGACGATGTCGGTGTCTTCCACGCCGGTCATCATGCCCTGCGGACGTCATGAACTTCAAATTCCTGCCCGAAATCGGGCAAGCTTTAATCGTTGGACGACCATAGGGGTTCCGACCAGGGTGGAGGTGTGCTGCAGGAAGACATCTGGGACGTCGAGACCGCCGAACGCTACGACACCCCGGGCCGCGGCATGTTCGCGCCCGAGGTCGTGGACCCGGCTGTGGACCGCCTCGCCGCGCTGGCCGGCGGCGGGCGGGTGCTCGAGTTCGCCATCGGCACCGGACGCATCGCCGTCCCGTTGGCCGCGCAGGGAGTGTCCGTCACCGGCATCGAACTGTCCGAGCCGATGCTCGGCCGATTGCGGAAGAAGGCGGACCTCCCGGTGGTCGTCGGCGACATGGCGACGGCCACGGCTCCGGGCCGCTTTTCGCTGGTCTACCTGGTCTTCAACACGATCGGGAACCTGCTCACCCAGGACGAGCAGGTCGAGTGCTTCCGCAACGCGGCCCGGCACCTGGACCCCGGCGGCCGGTTCGTGATCGAGCTGGGCGTTCCCGAACTGCGCCGCCTCCCGCCGGGGCAGGACGCGCTGGTGTTCACGGCCGAGCAGGGGTACGTCGGCGTGGACACCTACGACACGGTGCGCCAGCACCTGGTGTCGCACCACTTCAAGTTCGGCGAGGGTCGCGAAGCCCGGCTCGGACGCTGCCCGCAGCGCTACATCTGGCCGGCCGAGCTGGACCTGATGGGCCGGCTGGCCGGCTTCGAGCTGGAGTCCCGGCACGAGGACTGGACCGGCGGGGAGTTCACGACGCGATCGCGGTCGCACGTATCGGTGTACCGGCTGCCTCCGAGCTGACCTCGACCAGTGGCAGCCGGACCGTCGCGTGCGGGATGACACCCAGCTCGGCCAGCGCCGCCTTGGCCGCCGTCACGCCGGGGCCGGAGCGCATGATCGCGTCCGTCAGCGGGAGCAGCGAGTCGTTGATCGACCGAGCCGATTCCAGATCACCGCGGCGGACGGCGGCGATGAGGGCGGCCGTGCGCTCGGCCGCCACGTTGGCCACGACGCTCACCACGCCCGCCGCGCCGCACGCCAGGTACGGCAGGTTCAGCTCGTCGATGCCGCAGTAGTACGCCAGCGACGTGCGGGACATGACCGTCATCGCCTCGAACAGGTCGCCCTTGGCGTCCTTGACCGCCCGGATCCGCGGGTGGGCGGCCAGCTCGACCACCGTCTCCGTCGTCATCGCGATGCCGGCCCGCGCCGGGACGTCGTAGAGCATCACCGGCAGCTCGGTCGCGTCGGCCACCGCGAGGCAGTGGGCGATCACCCCGGCCTGCGTCGGCCGCGAGTAATAGGGGCAGACGAGCAGCAGCCCGTCCGCGCCGGCCGCCTCGGCTTCGCGGGCGCGGCGGACGCTCGCGGCCGTGTCGTAGGTGCCGACGCCGGCGATCACGCGGGCCCGGCTCCCGGCCCGCGCCACCACGGCACGGACGAGCCCGGCGGCTTCGGGCTCGGTCAGGGTGGGGGACTCGCCGGTGGTCCCGCCGACGACGAGGCCGTCGCACCCGGTGGCCAGCAGGTGGTCGACGAGGCTCGCGAGGCCGGGTTCGCTGAGCGTCCCGCCGGGCTGCATGGGGGTCACCATCGCGACGAGGTTGGCGCCGAAGTCGGTCATGCCTCGACCTTGCCGGAGGGTGACTGGTGCGGTCCAGCGATGCTTTTTTGCCGATACTGCGTAATCTGGCTTGATGATCGAGGTCGGTGCGCTGCGGGCGCTGCGGTCGGTGGCCGCACTCGGGACGCTCGCGCGGGCGGCCGAGGAGCTGGGGTTCACGGCGTCCGCGGTGTCGCAGCAGATCAAGCGGCTGGAGCGGCAGGTCGGGGTGCCGGTGCTCGCGCCGGCGGGCCGCGGGGTCGTGCTGACGCCGGCCGGGCAGGCCATCGTCGACGCGGCGCCGGAGGTGTTCCAGGCGCTGGAGCGGTGCGGCGAAGCGGCGCGGTCGGTCTCGGAGGGCGCGCCGCGCGGCACGCTCCGGGTGGTGGCGTTCTCGACCGCCATCCGCGGCTTGCTCGCGCCGCTGCTGCGCGGCTTGTCGGTGCGCTGTCCCGGCTTGCGCGTCCACATCACGGAGCAGGACCCCGAGGAAGCGCTGCACAGCGTCGACGCCGGGACGGCCGACCTCGCCCTCGTCCACGACGCCGACGGGCTCCCGGCCGCGCAGCCGCCGTCGTTGACGCAGCGGCTCGTCCACACCGACGTCGGCGACGTGGTGCTGAGCCGGTCGCACCCGCTGGCCTCGGCCACCGAACCGCTCGGCCGGGCCGATCTCGCGGGCCACGCGTGGGTGACCAGCCCGCCGGGAACCGTGTGCCACCAATGGTTCCGGCGCTTGTTCGCGGAGGCGCCGGAGGAGCCGGACGTGCGTCACCTGGTCGACGACTTCGCGACGCAGCTGTCGCTGGTCACTTCGGGCGAGGTGATCGCGCTGATCCCCCGCCTGGCCCGACCGCCGCTGGGGGACGACCTGATCGCGCATCCGCTGCGCCGGCAGCCGAAGCGCGAGGTGCACGCGGCATGGCGGCAGAGCGCGGACGCGAGCCCGGCGCTGCGGGCAGTGCTCGCGGAGTTCGGCTAGGCTGGGCGCGAGCGGGTGCAGCGTCGGAACGCCCGCCCGCGACTCCCTTTGGCGCACTGAGCCGAAGGAGTGCGCCTTGATCACGTTCGCCGGGATGAGCCTGCCCGTCACCGACTTGGACCGTTCGGTCCCGTTCTACGAGTCACTCGGGTTCGCAGTCGAAGTCCGCAACGGCCGGTTCGTGTTGCTGCGCCTGGAAAGCGGCACGCTCGGGCTGCTGGAACTCGGCGCCGTCGTGTCACGCGAGGCCGACCGGCTGCGCCGGTTCGTGCAGGTCGAGTTGCTCGCCGACGACCTCGACGAGCTGTACGCCGACTTCGTCGCCCGTGGGGTGCCGGTCACCGGGCCGCCCCGCGACCGCGGCTTCGAACGGCAGCTGCAGCTGCGGGACCCGGACGGCTTCACGGTCGAGTTCGCCGACCGGAGCCCCCGGGGCTGATCTCCTTGCCACGCCGCGGAAGCCGGCCGGGTGAGCGCGATCCGGGAGCGCGGGCTCCCGGATCGCGCCCGGACTAGTTCCGGTAGCGGAACAGGATCCGGCCTCGGGTCAGGTCGTACGGACTCAGCTCCACCAGGACCCGGTCGTACGGCATGATCTTGATGTAGTTCTTCCGGATCTTGCCGCTGATGTGCGCCAGCACCTGGTGCCCGTTCGGCAGCTCCACCTTGAACATGGCGTTGCGCAGGCACTCGAGCACGGTGCCCTCGACTTCGATGCCGCCCTTATTCGCCATGGCGCACCAGCTCCAGGTTGCTGCTCACCCGGTGGGCGCCGGCGCCCTCGAACAACGCCGTCGCCGCCGGGTTGGCCTCGTTGACTTCCGCCGACGCCGCCGGAATCCCCGCCGCGTGCAACGAGCCCAGTACCTCGGCCAGCAGCGCCCGGGCGATGCCGCGGCGCCGGTGGTCCGCGCGGACCGCGATCAGGCCGATCCGGGGCAGCCGCGGCACCTGGACCACCCGGACCAGACCGACGTACTCGCCGGCGTCGGCCGCGGCCGCGTACAACGCCGGGTCCACGACGGTGTCCCCGGGCGGGTGCGGCAGGACCTCGGCCGGCATCTCCTGCCAGCCGACCGCCGCCTCGACCTCGGCGCGCACCACGCGGTCCAACGCGCGCAATGGGCCCTCCGAAGCCGAGCCGCGGGGCACGATCGTCACGCCCGGCGGCGCGAGCACCGGGCCGGCGCCGGTGGGCACCGAGTACTCCCACTCGCGACGCCGGAGGGTGAAGCCGGCTCGTTCCCAGCCGGCCGTCAGCTCGGCGTCGGCCTCGTCGACGATCGTGTGGAGCGGGCCCCGCAGCTGCGTCACCATCGCGTCGGCGAGCTGGTCGAAGACCGAGCGGTGCCACGCGTCGATGCTGACGAAGATCCGCCCGTCGGGCCGCGTCGTGGCTTCGCAGCGGCCGATCACCCGGTCGTCCGCCAGCGCGTGCCAGAGCCGCTGCGCGACCCGCGTGATCACCACCGCGGGCGCGCCTGAAGTGAAATGGGAAGTTTCCATGGGTTCGTACCTCTCGGGAGTGCCTGAAGCGCTCCCGGCGACCCCTACGACAGTCGCCCGACCGTGACGACGAGGGGAGCACCCACCATCGAAACAGCGTTCATGGGGCTCACCTCCCGGCGTCGAGTCACGGTCAAGGGCACGATAGCGGCCCGTCGCCGCCGTGCCCACCGATTTACCGCGCGGCCCGGCGGCTCCGCAGCCAGAGGGCGATCCTCGCCGGGAACAGCAGCAACAGCAGCACGTAGTAGCCGATGCTGGGCACGAACACCGCCACGACGACCGCGAGCGCGAACACGGCCGCGCTCAGCACGTGGTTCCAGAACGTCTCGTCGGACACCGGCTCGGCGTCTCCGCGGATCTGCGGGTCGTGGCGGATGATGAACACCATCGCGGTGTGGCACAGGCTGCTGGCCAGCAACGTCCCCAGGTAGAACAGCACGGTGAAGCGCTCGGACTGGTACGCGCCGATCAGCTCGGTGGGGAAGGGCAGCAGGGCGATCGTCAGCAGCCAGAGGAAGTTCACGCGCACGAGCGCGGTGCTGTACGACCGCACGTGCTCGAAGATGCGGTGGTGGACGGACCAGAAGCGCCCGATCACGAGAAAACTGAGCACGAAGCTGATGATCTTCGACCAGTTGCCGGTCACGGCCTCCACCGCGGGCTTGTGCTCGGCGACCAGCTCCGGCACCAGGTCCGTCAGCGGCAGGACCAGCAACGTCAGCGCGATCGCGACCACGGCGTCGGTGAAGAACACCAGCCGCTCGGATGATTTCTTCTGCTCCACGGGCAACATCAAACCACCCGTGCCGCGCGCTCCCGGATCAGCGCCGCGGCAGCACCAGCAGCGCGTCGCCGACCGGGCGTTCTCCCGTCGCGTCCGAAGGGGAGCTGACCAGCTTGCCGTCGATCGCCATCGCCGTCGAGCCGCCGCCGTCGAGGTTGATCGCGGTCACCGCGCCCAGCCGGGCCATCAGCTTCGCGCCCTCGATCAGGGACAGGCCCTCGGCGAAGCCCGGCTGGCGGCCGTCGGCGGTGACGATCAGCAGCCGCCCCTGGCGGTCGAGGCCGACCATCGTGCGCGGGTTGCGCTTGACGCCCCAGCCGTACACGAACGACGGGTCGCCCGGGTGCACGATGCCGTCCGCCGCCGCGTTCACCGCGACCCGCCCGCCGCGGACCAGCCACGGGCCGCCGTTGACGACGCCGGCCGGGTGGATCGGCCGGCCCGCTTCGAAGATCCGCGTCCCGACCGGCAGCCTCGTGCCCGGCCGCGCGTGGTCGCTCAGCCAGGTCGCCGCCGCGCCGATGCCCTGCACGGTGTGCCCGCCCGCCGGCACGTCGCCGCCCGCGGGACGCACCGCCGTGACGACGTCGTGGGCATCCAGCACGGCTTCGACGCCGGCACCGGCCGGGGTCGGCGTGCCGAGCTGCGGCGTGAAGAGCACTAGTTCGTCGGGGTGGGTGCAGGTCGTGTCGTGCAGCGGCCGGTCCGTCGGGACGTCGCCGGGCTCGCCGCAGTTGCGGACGAGGCCGGGCTTGCGGTTGACCCCGTTGACGTCGTGGCCGCCGACGGTGAGCGCCGTCCGCGGCACGCCGATCGACGGCCGGTCCCCGAGCAGCAGCGCGGGCCGCCCGGTGGTGGCTTCGCTCTGCAGGAGGCCCTGGTAGACACCGATGCCCGCCGGTTCGCCGGGGATGCCATCGCGCGGGTCGATGACGAAGAAGCCACCGTTGGTCCCGACGAGCGCCCCCGCGGCGGCCGACAGCGCCGACGTCGTGCGCCGCCCCGCCACCGACTCGCCGTGGGACGCGACGACGTCGCCGCGGAACCGCCGCGGGTCGACGACCGCGACGCGAACGCGTTGCGGACCTTGTGCTTCCGGGCCGTCCTGCCCGGTCCATTCGACGGCGCCGGTGAAGCCGTTCGCGGTCATGGCGCTCGCGGTGGCCGTGGCCTGCGCGCGGTCGGCGAACGAGCCGACCCGCACCCGCCAGCCCAGGGCGCCCCGGGGCGTGTCGGCGAACGCGGGCCAGTCGACCTGCTCGGCGCGCGCGGCGAAACCCTTGCCCCGCAAGGAGGTTACGAGCGCATCAGCGTGGTCACGGCTCCCGAGCGCGGACGGCGGCGCGTCCGGATCGGGGCTCGACCCGCCGGGTACCTGCGCGGTGACGGTCCAGGTGTTGTGCCCGGTGCCTTCCCCGGTGACGGTCGTGGAGACGGTCAGCCCCGGCGCGAGCACGGCACCGGCGGCCGAGGCCGGCGTGCTCAGCGCCAGGGTGAGCGCGGCGGACAGGGCCAGGACGAACGGCGCCGGAGTCTTCACGCGGAGCAAGCTACCCCGCCGGGGTGGACCGCGCGGGAGTTCCGGTTGAACTTCCGGGGCACGGCGCGACCCCGCGGTGCGCGCCGTGCCCCGGGGGGTCACGACGAACGGACGTTCCGCCGGGCCTCCTGCGCCCGGTCGGTGACCTCGCCGGCCGCGGACCGCGCCTCGTCCTTGACGGTCGACGCGCTGTCCGCGGCTTCGGACCGCACCGACTCGGCCGCGTGCTGAGCCGGCTCGCGCAGGTTGTCCTTGAGCTCCTCGGCCGCGTGCTTGGCCACCGGGGTCAGCTGCTCGCGCGCCAGGTCGGTCGCCTGGCCCGCCAGCTTGCGCTCGGGCTCGCTCGCCGGCAGCAGGGACGAGACGAGCCAGCCCGCGCCGAACGCGATCAGCCCGGCGGCCAAGGGGTTGCCCTGCGTGCCGCGGCGGATCTGCTCCGGGGCGTCGGAGACCGCGCCGGCCGCGGCGCTCACCTTGTCCTGGGCCGTGGACGCGACCGAGCTCGCCTTGTCCTGCGCGGTGGAGGCGACCGAGCCGACCTTGTCGCCCGCCGCCGACGCGTGGTCGTTCGCGGTGCCCATCACGCGGTCCTTCGCGCTGCCGAACGCCGTGCGCAGCCGGCCGACGCGACGCTCCACGATGCGGCCGGGACTCACCTTTTCGGTCAGCGCGTTGACGTCGGTGCTCAGGTTCCGTTGCGTGCCTTCGATTTCCCGGCGGATCCGGTCGGGGTCGGTCATGAGCGCTCGCCTTTCAGTGCGTCCGGAACCCGTTGCAGGGTCTCGACGGTGCGTTCGGGTTTCGGGTTGATCCGGCGGAACTCGCTGCGCCCGGTGGCGTACAGGACCGCGCCGATGATCGCCCACAGGGCCGCGACGATGAGCGCGGCCCAGCCGCCGTCCATCACGTTCTCCAGGCCTTGCCAGAGCGCGACGGACAGGAACAGCAGGACCAGGTAGCCGGCGAACCCGGCGCCGCCGAACAGGCCCGCGCCCTTGGCGGCCTTGGTGGCTTCGGCCTTCGTTTCGGCCTTGGCCAGCGCCACCTCCTGCCGCAACAGCGTGGAGACGTCCTTCATGACGTTGGACAACAGCTCGCCGACGGAGGAGCCGGCGACGTCGACCGGCGGGGGTACCACCGGCCGGGGCGCGGGGCCGGGGGTCTGCGTCATCACGGCACCTGCCCGGGCGTGGAGTAGCGGGTGGGCTGGGGAAGGGGTTCCGCCGGTGCGGCGTACCCGCCCGGGAACGGCGCTTCGGGACCGCCGGGAGCGGCCGGCCCGCCCGGCTGAGGCGCGTCGTACCCGGGCGCGGCAGCGCCGGGGCCGGGCTGCGGTGCGTTGTACCCGCCCGGGGCGACCGGCGGCGGATACCCCGTCCCGCCCGGCCCGGGAGCCGGCGGCACCGGCGGGATCCCGGCCGGCCCGGGGTGCGCCGGCGGGACGGCCGCGGCCGCGCGCCCGTTCGGCGAGCTCCCGGAATTCTCCTGCTGCTGCGCGACGACACCCCGCGTGAGCCGTCCGACGACCGCGCCCGCCACGGCCGCACCGACCAGGAACGCGCCCGGACGGCGGCGGGCGAAGCGCCGCACCTCGTCGAGCAGGTCCCCGGGTTCGCGGTGCTCCAGCCAGTCCGCGACCGTCCTGGTCCGGCCGGACACCTGCCGCGCAACGTCGGCGGCGACGCCGGGGGAGTCGGTCTGCTCGGCCATCCGGTCCAGCTGACCGGCCAGCTGGTGGAGGCTCTGCGCCGCCTTCCGCTGGCCGTCCTTGGCCTGGGCCTCGAGCTGGTCCCGGCCCTCGCGAAGCAGATCGCGCGCTTCGCGCTGGGCGTGCTCCGCGACGTGTTTCGCTTCCTGCGCGGCGGTTTGCGCCACCGCACCCCCGCGGTCGGCGGCCGTGGTGGCCACCTCGCGGGCTTCGTCCTTCGCGGTGTCCGTCGTCGACGGCGGCGACTGACCGCCGGATCCCTGTGTCATCTCGACCTCCTTGCGGGCGAGGCACTTCCGGTGCCCACGGCTGCGTAGAGCGGCGGGCTACCCGGGCATTCCGCCGGTAAACCGGCATGCGTGTCCGGCGCGAACGGGGGTAGTCCCGGCGCGCGTGCCGTCGAGATCGAGCGGGGTCCGGCGCCGGCCGTCAGCCGCCGACGTGGATGCCCGGCCGGCGGGCCGGGTCCTTTTCCGCGCTGCGGATGATTTCGCGGACCACCGGCGCGGTGTCGCCGCGGCCGAGGATCAGGTAGCGGAACAGGTGCCCGAGCGGGTTTCCTTCGGCCCACTCGAAGTGGCACTGCGGCCGGACGCCGGTGACGTCGCGCAGCGCCAGCAGGATCGCGGCGATGGCGTTCGGCGCCGCGGGGCTGTCCGCGCGCAGGATCCGGTACCCGTCGATGTCCACGCCGCGCACCTCGAGCACGTTGGAGAACTCCGACGGGTCGACCACGTCGATCTCCAGGAAGATGATGTCGGCGGCGCCGGGAACCGGGTTCATCGAGCGCTGTTCGGCTTCCTTGGCCGAGTACTCGGCTTCGTCGCCGCCCTGGCGCCGGTTGGCGATGATGTGCAGGTTGCCGTCGTGGGCCAGGGAATCGGCGATGAACCGGCGCGCTTCCTCGTCGAACTCGATGCGCTCGGCGCGCAGCTCCGTCGTCCGCGAAACCCGCGAAACCAGGGAGACGACGATGATCCCGAGGATGAACAGGGCCGAGATGGCGATGCCGTCCGGCTTTTCGATGACGTTCTCGACGAGCGCGTACAGCAGCACCAGCGTCAGGACGCCGAACCCGATCGCCGCGCCGCGCTGGCTACGCCGGATCGCCGAGATGGTCACCGCGACCGCGCCCGACACCATCATCGCGAGGATCCCGGTCGCGTAGGCCCCGGCCTGCGCGTTGACGTCGGCGCCGAACGCGACGGTGATCAGGATGCTGATCACCGTGTAGACGATCACCACCGGCCGCACCGCGCGGCCCCACTCCGGGGCCATGCCGTAGGAGGGCAGGTACCGCGGGACGATGTTGATCAGCCCGGCCATCGCCGACGCGCCGGCGAACCAGAGGATCAGGACGCTGCTGATGTCGTAGGCGGTGCCGAAGATCTCGCCCAGCTCGTGGTGGGCGAGGTAGGCCATGGCCCGGCCGTTCGCCTCGCCGCCTTCCTTGAACGCGTCCGCCGGGATCAGCACCGTCGTGATGAAGCTCGTCGCGATCAGGAACACCGACATGATCAGCGCGGCGGCGGTCAGGAGCTTGCGCGTGTTGCGGATGCGCGACTCCAGCCGCTCCTCGGCGGTCTTTCCGTCCGCGGCGACCAGCGGCATCATGCTGACGCCGGTTTCGAAGCCCGAAAGGCCCAGCACCAGCAGCGGGAACGCGACCACGGCGGGCCCGACCACGCCGAAGAACCCGCCGCCGCCCGCGGTCAGCGCGTCGGTCCAGCGGGAGAGGTCAGCCGAGTCGCCGAGCAGGTCGACCACGCCGGCGACGGTGACCACGGCGTTGAGCAGCAGGAAGACCGCGACGAGCGGGATGGCGACGCCGACCGCCTCGCTGAAGCCCAGCAGGAACACCCCGCCGAGGATCAGCAGCAGCACGACGGTGATGAGCACGGCGTGGCCGTGCAGGAAGCCGGGCACGTACGGGTTTTCCAGCATGTGCACGGTGGCGTCGGCCGACGACAGCGTGATCGTGATGATCCACGACGTCGCGACGAAGCCCAGCAGGGTGAGCACGAAGAGCTTCCCGCGCCAGAACGGCAGCAGGTCCTCCAGCATCGCCACCGAGCCCTGCCCGTGCGGGCTTTCGCGGGCGACGCGGCGGTACATCGGCAGCATGCCGAGCAGGGTCAGCGCGACGATCAGCAGCGTCGCCAGCGGGGACAGCGCGCCGGCGGCGAGCGCGGCGATCCCGGGCAGGTAGGAGAGGGTGGAGAAGTAGTCGACGCCGGTCAGGCACATGACCTTCCACCAGGCCTGCGGCGTGCCGTGGTCCTCGCCGCCCTGGCGGCCGACCGGGGCCACCCGGTGTTCCAGCAGCCAGCGGGCGAGCCCGGAGGCCGGCGGCTTCGGCGGTACCGGACTGTCGACACTCGCCGGCACGGTCACCTCGGGTGAAGCAGCCATCGTCGTCCCCTCGTCCCTGGACACAGCGGTCCCCAGGATGCCGGACGCGCGGGATGCCCTTTTCCGGGGGCTCACCGTTGGCCGATTTGGGCGTTTTCCGCGGGTTACCGCGTCCCGGTGGTCAGCAGTGCGACGGCTTCGCCGAGGGAGGCCGGGCGCAGGGCGCGTCCGGTCCGGCGTGGCCAGCCGGGCCCGGCGAGGACGAGCCGGGGCGCGCGGATCCGGCGCGGGGGAGCCGCCGGGCGGCTGCTCCACAGGACGACCGCCGCCGGGTGCGTGCGGGCGACGGCGTCGCGCAGCGCGGTGTCCGGAATGGACCCGCCGAGGAACAGGGCCGCGCGGCCCTGTTCGGCCAGCGCCGCGCGCAGTGTCTCCAGCGGCAGGGTGTGCCGGTCCCTGTCGGCGCACGCGAGCAGGACCGGCGGGGCGGCGCTGCGGGGAGCGGGGATGCGGTGCAGGGCCGCGGCGACGGCCCACGCGAGCCCGTGCACCAGGTCGACGCAGTGGTCGGCGTCCGGGCCGCACAACGCGCCGAACACCGGCCGGCACAGGTGCTCCCAGGTGTCGACGACGTCGTGGTCGACGAGGTACGCGTCCAGCAGCGCGGTCGCGGTGTCGAGCTCGAGGCCGCGCACCGCGGCCAGCAGCGTCCCGGCGTCGGTGGTGCCGTCGGCGTGGAACGCGCGGGCGGCCGCGGTCTCGGTGCCGAGCCCCTGCTCGATCAGGTGCTTCATCCGGAACAGCGCGTCGACGTCGGCGCGTCCGTAGCGGCGGTGGCTGCCGGTCTGCGGCGCCGACAGCGCGAGGCCGTAGCGCCGGTGCCACGCGCGCAGGGTGGACGGCGGCAAGTCCAGCATCCGGGCGACCGCTCCCGCCGTCCAGGTGACGGCGGGGGTGGTGACCGGCTGGTTCATCTCCCCATGATGGACCCGCCGGGCGCGGGCCGCCGCGCTCCGCGCCCCGGTCGCGCGGCGAATCGATGACAAAACGATGCGGGCGGCTTAAGGTCGGCACCGGCGAAGGGAGGCGCGGTGACCGGCGAGCGGACGCTGAGCGTGCGGGTGCGCACCGTGCCCGAAGCCGTCGTCGTCGCGGCCTCCGGCGACCTGGACCTCGGGTCGGCGCCGGTGCTGCGGGAGCGGGCCCGTGCCGTGCTGGACGACCGGCCGGCGGCGCTCATCGTCGACCTGGCCGGGATCGGGTTCTGCGGTTCGGCGGGCCTGCAGGTGCTGGCCGAGCTCGTCGCGGAGACGGCCGACGGCGGCGTGCCGCTCGCGGTGGTCGCCGCCCACCGCGCGGTGGTGCGCGCGGTGCGGCTCAGCCACCTGGACGAGGCGTTCACCCTGCACGCGACGGTCGAGGACGCCCGCGACTGGATCCGGCGGCGGCCCGGGCGCTGAGTTCGCTCCACTGTGGACAGCCGAGGCGACGGCGTCAGCCGGGCAGGTCGATCTCGGCGTGCCGTTCGGCCAGCGTCCGCGCCAGCTCGGCCAGCTTGACGTTCAGGTCCTGGGAGGTGCGCCGCAGGACGTCGAACGCCTCCTCCGCCGAAACGCCCCGGCGCGCCATGATGATGCCCTTGGCCTGGCCGATCACGTCCCGGCTCTCGATCGCCGTGCGCAGGTGGGCCGCCTGCAGCTCGCTGCGCGTCACGGCGTCGGTGGTGGCGATGGCCAGCGACGCGTGCGTGGCCAGCAGCAGCAGGACGTCGCGGTCGGCGTCGTCCAGCCCGCCCGCGGAGCGCGAGTAGACGTTGAGCGCGCCGACGGACCGGCCGGTCGGCGCGCCGGGGATGAGCGCGGTGGAGAGGACCGCGCCCACGCCCAGCCCGACGGCGGCCGGCGCCCACTGCGGCCAGCGGGGCTCGTCGGCCAGGTCCGGTGCGATCGCCACGGCCGGGCCGGCCGGCACGGCGGCCTCGACGCACGGCCCTTCCCGGAACCGGTACTGCAGCAGGTCCAGCTCGATGGCGACCGCGTCGGTCTCGGCGGGGGTGTGGAACCGGCCGTCCGCGTCGACCAGGGTGAAGCTGGCCAGGTCGGCCGACGGCACCATGAGCGTGGTCGCTTCGAGGACGCGCTCCAGGACGTCTTCGACGCTGAGGGCGGTGAGCAGCCGGCTCGTCAGCCGGGCGAACTCCCCGGCCAGGGGGCCGGCCGTGGGCCGGTCTTCGCCGGCTACGAACGTCTCCTTGGCGCGCTGCCACTCCTGCTCAGCGGACACGGTGCTCCTCCGCGTCGGCGAGCGTGCGGTACAGCGGCAGCGCGTCGCCGAGCCCCAGGACCTCGACCGGACGCCGCACCGCCCGCCCGTCGGCGGCGACGGCCACCGGGATCCCGGCCGCGCGGGCCGCGGCCACCGCGTCCAGCACCACGCTCAGCCCGCGCACCGAGCAGAAGTCGAGGCGCGTCAGGTCGATGACCAGCGCTCGCGGCGCGAGGTCGAGCTCTTCGCCGAGCCGGGCGGCGAGCCGGCCGGTCGCCGACAGGTCGAGCTCGCCGGTGACGGCCACGACCGTGCGCTCGGCCGTCGTCGTGATGGCGATCCGGGGCGGTGCTTCCACCAGGAAGGCAACGCCTGGGCGAGTGATGGTGTCGTGCATGAGCGTCCTCACCTCGGTGAGGCGGGCGAGCCCGCCGTCCCGGCCGGCGCGGGGAATCGCGCGGGCGGATGGGTTCCAGGGGGCGGCTGCTGTGCTCAACCGCAGCGACGCTGACATTACCCCGCCCGCGGCCCCCGAGTCACCACGCCCGCGCCGGTACGGTGGTCCGCGTGGGTGACGACGCCTGGGCCGCGCTGGCCGGCCACTTCGCCGACGACGCCTACGCGTCGGTGAAGGGGCGCGTGCGCACCTACGTCCTGCACCGCCAGCTGCTGGAGCACCTCCCGGCGCCCCCGGCCACCGTGCTCGACGTCGGCGGCGGCGCCGGTCACCAGTCCTTTCCGCTGGCCGGGGCGGGGTACGACGTCACCTTGCTGGACCCGTCCCCGGCGATGCTGGACAAGGCACGGCAGCGGCTGTCACCCGGGATCCGCGGCCGCGTGACGTTCGTGGAGGCCGACGGGGAGCACGCCGAGGAGGCGGTCGGCGGGCGGCGCTTCGACGCCGTTCTCTGCCACGGTGTCCTCGGCTACCTCGTGCGGCCGGAACCGGTGCTCGACCGGCTGTGCCGGTGCGTCGCGGCCGGGGGTGTCGTCTCGATCATGACCGGCAACGCCCACGCGATGGCGGTGCGGCCGGCCTTGGAGCAGCGGTGGGAGGACGCCCTCGCGGCGTTCGACGCGGACACGGAGATCGGCGTGCTGGGCGTCCCGACCCGGGCGGACACCGTCGAGGAGCTGAGCGAGCTCCTTCGCGACCGGGGCGTGGAGCCCGTGCGGTGGTACGGCGTCTGGCTGTTCGTCGACTGGCTCGGGTTCGGCGGCGCCGAGGTGGATCCGGCCGACGCGGAGCGCGTGGCGGCCGTCGAGCTCGAAGCCGGCCGGCGAGACCCCTACCGCCGGCTCAGCCGCGTCTTTCACCTGGTCGGGCGCAAGGCCTGAGCGGCCGTTTCGGCCAGCAGCAGCAGCTCGGCCAGCACGTCCGCCGCGATGTCAGCCAGTGACTTCTCCTCGCGCAACCACCGCGTGAACGCGATCCCGAACACGGTCGCGCCCGACTCCGCCGCCAGCGTGGCCGCGAGTTCGTCGACGCCCCGGGCACGCAGGGCGTCAGCGACTGTCGTCGCCAGGGTGGTCAGCTTGTGCTGCTCCCGTTCCTGCAGCGCCGGGTTCCGGTCGATGACGGACTGCCGCATACGGGAGTGCGGGCGGCGCTCGTCCGGGAAGAACTTCGCGGCCGTCGCCAGCGCGGAGGCGACGACCTCGAGCGGCGACGCTTCCGGTGGAGCGGCGTCGATACCGTCGAGAAACGCCTGGACCAGCAGTTCCTGCCCCTGGAACAGCACCTCGCGCTTGTCGCTGAAGTGCCGGAAGAAGGTGCGTTCGGTCAGCCCGACGGACTGCGCGATCTCCGCGGCGGTCGTCTGCTCGTACCCGCGGGTGGCGAACAGTTCGAGCGCGGCCTTCTGCAGCCGCTCCGCGGTCCCGGGTTCCCAGCGCACCATGCGGCCGAGTCTAGTGATGGCAGCGGCTGACATAAAGGCGTACGGTGTGGATGTCAGCGACTGACGTCGGTCACTGACATCAGTTTTGGGAAGCACAGCCACTCGAAGGAGTTCACGCCATGCGCGTTTTCGTCACCGGAGCCTCCGGCTGGATCGGCACCGCCGTCGTCGGCGAGCTGCTCGCCGCGGGCCACGAGGTCACCGGGCTGGCCAGGTCGGACGGGTCCGCCGCGAAGCTCGAGGCGAAGGGTGTCCGGGTCCGGCGCGGCGACCTCGACGACCTGGCCGGCCTCCGCGCCGGCGCCGAAGCGGCCGACGCGGTCATCCACCTGGCGAACAAGCACGACTTCGCGAACCAGGCCGTGTCGAACGCGGCCGAGCGGGCCGCCGTCCAGACGATCGGCGACGCGCTCGCGGGCAGCGGCCGCCCGTTCCTGCTGGCCTCGGGAGTGGCGGGCCTGGTGCAGGGCCAGCCGGTCACCGAAGCCGACGCGTCGCCGTTCCACGGCCCGGACTCCCCGCGCGGCGGCGCGGAGAACCTCGCGCTCGGGTTCGCCGACCGCGGCGTCCACCCGGTGAGCCTGCGGTTCTCGCCGACCGTGCACGGCACGGGCGACCACGGGTTCATCGCGATCCTGTCGGCGATCGCCCGCGAGAAGGGAGTGTCCGGCTACCCGGGCGACGGCGCGAACCGCTGGGCGGCGGTCCACGTGACGGACGCGGCGCGCATGGCCGTCCTGGGCCTGGAGAAGGCGCCGGCGGGCAGCCGACTGCACGCGGTGGCCGAGGAAGGCGTGCCGACGAAGGAGATCGCGGCGGCGATCGGGCGGGCGTTCGACCTGCCGGTGGCCTCGATCCCGGCGGCCGACGCGCAGAAGCACTGG
This sequence comes from Amycolatopsis camponoti, assembly GCF_902497555.1. Taxonomy (NCBI): domain Bacteria; kingdom Bacillati; phylum Actinomycetota; class Actinomycetes; order Pseudonocardiales; family Pseudonocardiaceae; genus Amycolatopsis; species Amycolatopsis camponoti. Next base: position 1,317,788 of record NZ_CABVGP010000001.1, read on the forward strand.
GGGTGGATCGGCGGGTTCTTCGCGATGGACCTGGCGGCGACGAGCACCGCCACGCAGGAGCTGCTCGGGTGGACCCCGACCGGCAAGACGCTGATCGAGGACCTCGACACGGGCGCGTACTCGGGGTCGTGAGTGAGAAACCGGGTTAGAACACTGTTTCTCACTCACGACCGGCCGCGGCAGACCCGGGAGCCTAGCCGCGGTTGACTTCGCTGATCCGATCCTGGAGCCGTTGCCGCGTGGACGAAAGCGCGTCCCGCGGCTCCGGCTCCGGTACCGGCTCCCCGGTCGCCTCGCCCGCCGGGCCGGCCACCGGGAACACCTGCTTCTCCCCGGGCAGCGGGACCCCGGGGCAGATCGTGGCGGCGGGCCGGGCGGCGCCGAGGAAGTAGCCGCTCACCAAATCATCCACACAGGAATTGCCGCTCACCGCGTACTGGCCGTGGAACGGCGAATCCGCCACCGAGACCATCGGGACACCGGCCGCCCGCGCCGCCGACTCGGCCTGTTCGTAGCCGGTCTGCGGGTCGAACTCGCCCTGGACGACCAGGACGTTCTTCGCCGCTTCCGGTGACAGCCGGGGCAACGGCTGCCGGGGGAGGTCGGACCAGTAGCCGCACGCCTCACTGAGCCCGTACGCCCAGCCGAAGAGCGGGTACTGCGGGCCCTGCACGTCGCTGAGCACCTTGTACCAGGTCGCCGCGCGGGTCGGCTGGTCGCCGCACGCCACCGCCAGCCGGGTACCGCCCACGTCCGCGTAGTCGGGCTCGGGCGGGGCCACGTCCCTGGCCGTCAGCTGCGCGGCCGGGCGCCCGAACGTCGTGCGCGCCACGCGGTCGAGGTCGGCGGGCGCGGGCGGGGCCGTGCCGTCGAGGGCCGCCAGTCCCTTGGTGAGGATCAGCGCGCCGACCAGCCACTGCTTCGTGCTGCCGTTGCCGACGAAGACGTGGTCGAAGGCGTCCGGCGACACGCCCTCGTCGCGGAAGTAGGCCCGCACCCGCTCCCAGTTCTTCTTGACCGCCGAGGCCGTCTTGCCCAGCTGGTCCGGGTACCGGCGGGCCAGCCACGGCGCGTAGACGCGGTCGAACTGCCGCTGGTCGATCTTCGGGAACGCCTCGAAAGCGGCCTGGAGCCGCCCTTCGAAGTCGACGCTGGAGTCGAGGACGACCCGCCCGGCGTGCCCGGGGAACAGCGACGCGTACTTCGCGCCGAGCCAGGTGCCGTAGGAGTAGCCGAGGTAGTTCAGCTTCTCGTCGCCCAGCAGCGCGCGGATCAGGTCCATGTCGTGCGCGGTCTGCCAGGTGGTGACGAAGGGCGCGAGCGCGTCGCTCTGGCAGGCCTCGGCCAGCGCCCGCGGCGTCCGCTGGTGCAGCGCGATGCTGGCGGCCGACCGGTTCCGCGCGTCGAGGTCGTCCCCGTCGGGGATCCGCCCGGTCGGCACCCGGCAGACGAGTCCCTTGTCGTCGCCGCCCTCCTGGCCGGTGCCGCGCGGGTCCATCCCGACGAAGTCGTAGTGCTCGCTGACCGCCGGTTCCAGGCCGGCCAGCACGCCGGCGAGCGAGGTGCCCTGCCCGCCGGGCCCACCGGGGTTCACCAGGATCGCGCCCCGCCGCTCCCCGGTCGCGGCGACTCGGCTGATCGAGACCTGGAGGTCCTTCCCCGCGGCCGGCGCGGACCAGTCCCGCGGGACGGTGATCCGCGCGCACCGGTCCTGCTCCGCCTTGAAGGGGCAGGCACCCCAGGCGACCTTCTGGGTCAGGTAGGGCGCGAGCGGATCGGGCGTGGTCGCGGCGGCCGGCGCCGTGGCCGCCACCAGGACCGCGACGGCCACCGCCAACCCCGCTCGCGACGTCCGCACCGCAGCTTCCTCCCTTGGTCCCCGGGCCACCCCGGACCACCCAAGCACGGGGGGACGGGCGCGGGCAGCCCGGAGACCACCGTTCGCGCCGCGGATTCCCTCGATCCGGTGACCGGCGGGGGCGTCAGCTGGGCGGTTCGGCCTCGCCGGCGTCCTCTTCGACGTCCTCGTGCTCGGGCTTCTTGCGCTCGGTCTCGGGGATCTCGATGTCGAGGTCGACGTCCGGGACGCCGGGCGGGCGGGGCACGTCGGGGCTGATGGGTTCCTTCTCGGCTTCGGTCATGGCGGCCGGTTACCCGCGAGCCGGGCTTCCCAAGCCCCCGGTCACCGGCAGAACGCCGTGTCCACAGTGGACAACACCGCGACCGCCGCCTTCTCGCCGTCGCCGAAGGTGCCCGGCAGCGCGGTCACCGCCAGCCCGACCGAACGGCCGTCTTCCGTGGCGCCACCACGGGTTTCGTAGCCGTCGATGTCGCCGCCGTGTCCCCAGTAGACGCCGCCGCAGCTCAGCGGGACGCGGAACAGGCCGAGGCCGTACTCCCACCCCGGGAACAGCGGCGCGGACACCGTCTTGCGCATCTCGGCCAGCTGCGCGGGCGGCAGCAGCTCGCCACCGAGCAGCGCGCGCGAAAGCCGGGCGAGGTCGCTCGGCGTCGAGATCAGCTGACCGGCCGCGCCGCCCCACGACGGGTCCATTTCGGTCGCGTCGACGACCTTCGCGGACGTGCTGTTCGCGAGCGCGTAGCCGTGCGGGTGCGGCCCCTGGATGGTCTCGTCGCCGGGCTGCGGCCAGTACGTGTCGCGCAGGCCCGCCTTCGCGATCACCCTCTTCGTGATCTGCTCCTGCACCGGGCGCCCGGTCACGTGCTCGATGAGCAGGCCGGCCAGCAGGTAGTTGGTGTTGCTGTACTCCCACTTCGCGCCCGGCGCGAACTTCGCCGGGTGGGCCAGCGCCGCGGCGAGCAGGTCGTGCGGCTGGAAGAACTTGTGCTGGACGTCTTCGAAGTTCTCCACGCCGATGTACTCGGTGTAGTTCGGCAGCCCGCTCGTGTGCTGCAGCAGCTGCCGCACGGTGATCGCGTTCCCGTCGATGCCCTCGCCGCGCACCAGCCCGGGCAGGTACTTCTCGATCGGCGCGTCCAGCTCGACCTTGCCCTCGGCCACGAGCTGGAGCACGACGACCGCGGTGAACGTCTTCGTGTTGCTGCCCGCGCGGACCCGGCCGTCGCGCGGGACCGGGACGCGGCGGTCGAGGCGGGCGGACCCGGCGACCAGCGACGCCGACGTACCGTTCTTGCCCACCCAGGCGAGGGCGGCCGGGAACTTCTCCTGGCTCACCAGCGCGTCGAGACCGTCCTGCACGGGCGACCTCGGGTTCGCGGCCGCCGCCGTGGTCAGGCCGCCCAGCAGCCCCGCCACCGTCAAGATCACTGCACCCTTGCGCATCGGTTCTCCTCGCTTGATCCGGTTCGATACGGAAATGCTGCTCGAATCCGGCGCGAAGATCAGTAGCGCGGGCTACCCGATCCCCGGTAGCGCTGGCGCTACCGCGGGCAAATGCGTTGCCGGAGGGATCTTCCCGTGCCACGGTGTCGCCGTGAGTTCGACGATGCGTGCGGCGGTCTGTGTCGGAGCGGGTGGCCCGGAGGTCCTGGAGGTCCGTGACCTGCCGGTACCGGCGGTCCAGGACGGCTGGACGCTGGTCCGGGTGAAGGGGGCCGGCCTGAACCGGTCGGAGCTGCGGACCCGGCAGGGGCATTCGCCGGACGTGCGGTTCCCGCGGGTGCTCGGCATCGAGTGCGTGGGGGTCGTGGCCGAGTCGGCCGCGCTGCCGGAGGGCACGACCGTCGCGGCGGTGATGGGCGAGATGGGACGCGAGTTCGACGGCGGCTACGCGGAATACGCGCTGCTGCCGGACGACCTGCTGATGCCCATCACCACCACGCTGGCGTGGGAGGTCCTGGCGGCCCTTCCCGAGACCTACCTGACGGCCCAGGGCGCGCTCGACACCCTGGACACCGCGCCGGGAACACGCTTGCTGATCCGCGGCGGGACGTCGTCGGTCGGGCTGGCGGCGGCGTCGATCGCGGCCGGCCACGGCGTCGAGGTCGCGTCGACGACCCGGCGTCCGGACAAGGCCGGCGCGCTGACCGCGGCGGGCGTCGCCCACGTCCTCGTCGACGACGGCCCGCTGGACCTGCCGTGGGTACCCGACCACGTGCTCGACCTCGTCGGCGCGCGCACGGCGGTCGACTCGCTGAACCTGGTCCGCCGCGGCGGCACGGTCTGCGTGGCCGGGTCGCTGAGCGGGTGGTCGATCGCGGACTTCCAGCCGGTGGCGATGATCCCGTCCGGCACCAAATTGACGGCCTTCCACAGCAAGGACATGAAGGGCCGCGCGGACGTGCTGCAGCGGATCGTCGGCGAGGTCGAGACGGGGGTCCACCAGCCCCACGTCGACCGGGTCTTCGGACTCGCCGACATCGTGGCCGCGCACCGGTACATGGAGGACGACCAGGCCAGCGGGAAGCTGGTCGTGCTCCCCTGAGGGTCACGCGCCGGACCGGGTCGCCCAGCCGCTGTCGTCGTCGACCTTGAGCTCGGCGTCCCCGAGGAGGGTCAAGGCGCCGAACTGCTCGTCGGGAGCGGCGGTGCGCAGGTCGGCGAACACCCGCGCCTGGGCCCCGGTCACCCGCCAGGCGCCCTTGATCTCCGCTTTCAGCACCGAAATCCCGCCGTCGAACCGGGCGCCGGCCAGCTCGGTCCGGCCGTGGAAGGTCGCGCCGGAGAACAGCGCCGGGCCCCCGACCCGCAACTCGCCGAGCCGGTTGACGCCGTGCAGCCGGGCGCGGCGGGCGATGAGCCGCCCGAGGCTGCGGCCGGTCAGGTCGAGGTACTCGAGGTTCGCCGCCGTCAGGTCGAGGTCGTAGCGGACCGCCCCCTCGTCGGCCCGGCCGGGCAGCAGCGCGGCGATCAGCCGCTGGGCGGTGAGGCGGACCTGCTGTTCGCGGTCGGCTTCGGCGATCCGCTCGGCCGGCCAGTCCTCGTCGGGTTCCGGCTCGGCCTCGTCCGGGTTGTCCGGCCGCGCGTCGTACCCGGGGTGGCCGAACGGGCGGCGCAGGTACGCGCACAGCACGTCGAGCACCGTCTGGGTGTAGGCCGGGCGGGTGCGCGCCAGGCCGGCCAGCGCGTGCAGCGCACCGACCCGGACCTGGTCCGCGGCGTGCCCGAGCAGCTCGACGGCCTTCGCGAACTGCTCGTTCTCCGTGCGCTCGCGATCCTGCTGAGCGCGGGTCCGCTCGACTTCGTGACGCGCTTCCTCGGTGCGCCGCCGACGGTCGTTGATCCAAAGGGCGTAGACGGCGAGGATCGCACCCCCGGCCAAGCCGCCGGTCTTGAGCGCGTCACCCCGCGGCGTGGCGGGGTCGCCCAGCAGCCAGCCGGTCACGAGCAGGAGCGCGCCGCCCGCGCCCAGCACGCTCCCGATCAGGAACAGCCGGTACCGCACGACGGCGGCTCGCGAGCTGAAGAACGCGATGGCCGCGAGCACGACGGCGACCGCACCGAGCACCAGACCGGGGACCAGGAACCAGACGAAACCCACAAGACGCAGATTGTGGCACGCGGCCGGCCGGTCCGGGGGCACCTCGATTCAGAGGTCGAGCACCAGCCGGGGCGAGCACGAGCGCGAAACGCAGATCATCATCACCTCGGCCGTCCGCCGTTCTTCCGCCGTCAGCACCGAGTCGCGGTGGTCCGGGGTGCCGCCGAGGACGCCGGTTTCGCACGTGCCGCACGTTCCTTCCTGGCACGACGACAGGACGGTGAGCCCCGACTCCTCGATCACCTCCAGGATCGACCGGTCCGCCGGGACCGCCAGGACGCGGCCCGACCCGGCCAGCTCGACCTCGAACGCCGTCCGCGGGCCGTCGTCCGCCACCGGGGCGAACCGCTCGACGCGCAGGGCGCCCTCGGGCCAGCCGGCGCAGTGCTGTTCCACCGCCGCCAGCAGCGGTTCCGGGCCACAGCAGTAGACCGCGGTGTCCGGCCGCGGCTCGGCCAGCAGCGCGGGCAGGTCGAGCAGGCCGTGCTCGTCCTGCGGCCGGATCGTCACGCGGTCTTCGTGGCGCGCGAGTTCGGCGGTGAAGGCCATCGACGAGCGCGTCCGGCCGCCGTAGACGAGCTGCCACTCGCGGCCCGTTTCGGCGACCCGGTCGATCATCGGCAGGATCGGCGTGATGCCGATGCCGCCGGCGACGAACAGGTAGCGCTTGGCGTCGACGAGTGCGAAGTGGTTCCGCGGTCCGTCCGCCTGGATGCGTTGTCCGGCAACGAGTTCGTCGTGGACGTACGCCGAGCCGCCCCGGCCGTCGGGCTCACGGAGGACCGCGACCTGGTACGCCGCCGGGTCGCCGGGCCGTCCGCACAGCGAGTACTGCCGGGTGCCGCCGGGCAGCAGCAGGTCGATGTGCGCCCCCGGTTCCCAGGCCGGGAGCGGCTGCCCGTCGGGCGCCCGGAGCGTCAGCCGGACGACGCCGTCGGCGAGCTTTTCCTTGTCCGCCACCACCAAGTCGAGGCTCATGCGTCGTGCCCCTCGGGATGGGCGAGGAGCCAGTCCCACAGCGCCACGGGATCGTCGAACTCGCGCTCGGCCGAGCAGTGGCAGACCGCGCGCAGGCGGTCGGTGCCCAGCACCCAGTGGATCCGGTAGACGCGGTCACCGGTGAGCATCGGCCCCGTCACGACGTCACCAGGCGCTGCAACAGCCGGCGCGCCGCGAGGCCGCCGGTGTCGATGTTGATCGACAGCTCCTGGTAGCCGTCCGGTTCGGCGGCGAGCACCCGCTCGAGGACGTCGAGCGCTTCGACGTCCTGCAGGACGACCGTGCGGTTGTTCTCCGCGAGGAAGGCCGACACGCCGTCGTCGTCGAGGGCGAAGTCCCGGGCCACCGCCCAGAAGTCGTGCGTCGAGTGCTCGGTCTCGGGCGTGATCGCGTAGACGACTTCGACGTGGAAGGCGTCCGGGTCGCTGCCGTCCGGGTTCGGCACGGAGCCGACCGGCGCGATGCGGCTGTGCAGCTTGTAGAGGCACGGCGGCGTGTACTCGATGTCCTGCCAGCGGGTGATCCGGCCCTGCAGGCCGGTGGACTTGGCGTAGAACGGCGGGCACGCCGCGTCGGCCATGTGCCGGGACACGTAGACGACGCCGGCCTCGTCGTCGACCTCCGTCGTGATCGGCGTGTCGGCGACCTCCGGCGTGCCGATGTAGCCGCCGTGCAGGTAGGTCTCGTGCGAGAGGTCGAGCAGGTTGTCGACCAGCAGCGAATAGCGCGCCTTCAGCGGCTCCATCCCGGCGACCGTCGTGTACCCGGGGGAGGCGAGGTAGGGGGCCCGCGGGATCTTCGCGGCAGCCGCTTTTTCCGGGTCGCCGATGAACACCCAGACGAAGGAGTCCTGTTCCACCACGGGATAGCTCCGCAGCCGCGCGGTCCGCGGCACCCGGGTCTGGCCGGGCACGGACACGCACTTGCCGTCGACGCCGTAGGTGAAGCCGTGGTAGCCGCAGACGACCTGGTCGTCGACGAGCCGCGACGGGGCCTGCGACAGCGGGAACCGGCGGTGCACGCAGCGGTCGGCCATCGCGGTGACACCGCCGTCGCGGGTCCGCCAGAACAGGATCGGCTCGGCGCAGATGGTGCGGCTGAACAGGTCCTGGCCGATTTCGGAGCCGTACGCGGCGACGTACCACTGATCGCGGGGAATGGCGCTCATAGGGTTTCGTCCTCTCGTGGCGGGGCTCACAGCCTGCGCTCACGGCGAGACGCCCGCGAAGGGCATTTTCATAAGATGGAAAGCTCAGCCGAGCGCGCGGGAGATCGCGCGGGCGCTGGTCATCACCAGCGGGGCCAGCGCGTGCGGCGACGCGCTGCCGTACCGGACGACGAGCGAGACGGCGGCGACGACCTGGCCGCGCGCGTCGTGGATGGGCGCGCCGACCGAGAGGCTGTCGAGGGTCACCTGGCGTTCGCTGGTGGAGAAGCCGTGGGTGCGCACGTCGGCCAGCATGTGCCGCAGGCGGTCCGGGTCGGTGACGGTCTCGGGCGTGTACCGCTCGATCGGGTTGCGGAGGACGTCCTCCTGGACCTCGGCGGGCGCGTGGGCGAGCAGGACGAGCCCGACGCCGGTCGCGGTGAGCGCGAACCGCCCGCCGACGCGCGTCAGCACGGGCACGGCGCCGGTCCCGGCGATCCGCTCGATGTAGACGACTTCGGTGCCTTCGCGGACCGCGAGCTGCACGTTCTCGCGGGTGATCTGGGAGAGGTCTTCGAGGAACGGCAGGGCGCGCTCACGCAGCCCCAGCCCCCGTGGCGCGAGCGACCCGAGTTCGAACAGCCGCAGCCCGACGCGGTAGACGCCGGAGTCGTCCCGCTCGAGCGCACCCCACTCGCAGAACTCCCGCAGGACGCGGTGCGCGGTGGCGGCGGGCATCCCGGCCCGGCGGGCGATCTCGCCGAGCCGCAGGGCGGGGTGATCCGGGGTGAAGGCCGCGAGGACCCCCAGCGCCCGCCCGAGAACCGGCCCGGTGGGCCCCGGAGCACGACCTCGACGCGGCACGGCCACGGAGCTTAGTGGACGCGCGCGCCGTCCCCGGGTGCGCCGAAGGAGGACCTTCCGGTGTGGTCCCCCTTCGGCGTCGGCGGTTCAGAGGCCGCGGGCGACGATGTCGCCCTGGCTCGTGGTGGCGCGGATGGCGAGCTCGGCGGTGCCGGTGTTCTTGAGGGTGTTGTCGATGCGGCCGTAGGAGGTACCGGCGTCCAGCGAAGCCGAGACGCCGGGAGCGGCGCCGACGTCGATGGAACCGGCCTGGGTCGTCAGCGTGACCAGGCCGCTGGTCGCCTCCCCGATGCGGATGTCGCCGCGGGCGGTGGTGATCTCGGCCGGTCCGGCCAGGCGGCCGATCTCGACGTCGCCGTCGGTGGCGGTGAGGTGGACGCTCGCGGCTTCGTCGAGCTTGATGTGGCGGTAAGCGCCGGTGAAGGTGACCTCGCCCAGGCGGCCGGTGCCGTCGAGCTCGGTGCCGGCGGTGGTCGCCTCGACGCGGGAGTCCGCGGGCAGCCCGACGGTGACCTCGACGGATCCCGAGGGGCCGAAGTACTGGTTGCGGCCCTGCGGGGTGTGGACGCGCAGCACGCCGTCTTCGTAGGTGACGGTGGTCTGCGCGGCCGCCTTGACGTCGCGGTTCTTGCCGGGGTCGGCGGGGCGGACCTCGACGGTGGTGTCGGCGCGCTCGGCGGCGGCGAGCCGGATGCGGCCGGCGGCCAGGTCGAAGGCGGCGGTGATCGGGGCGGCGGTGGCGAAGGTGCGCATCGTGTTCTCCTGGGTTCGTGGCCCCCGGTGCTGGGGACGAGAACCACTGTCGCCGGGCGTGCTGACACCCGGCGGCCACGGCACTGACACCGCGCCTGACACGGCGGCCGGTGACGCGGGAACCACGGGTGATCACGGTGCGGCATTCGGGGGTAATGCGAGTCGTGCATTCGGTTCAACCCGGGCTTGGGAACATTTCTTCCGGTCTGTCACAGTAGTTCTGAGTGGACAGTTCTTTGTCGACGGCCCGCACCTGGTCAAGCTCGATAAACGTGCTACAGTAAGGAAAATCCGTGATCGCGCGCGGCGGCGCAAACGAGTCCATTCCGGATTGGTTACGGCGATCCGCGATGTCGATCAGTTGAGATTGCTCACCGCGGAATTTTCCGCCCATCGTGTTTCTCGCTGCCGTTTCGGTGGATCCCTGGAGCGTCCCATTCCTCCGCTGAAGGAGTCCACGATGAGAGTTCGGAAGACCGGCATCGCGGCCGTCATCGCGATCCTCGTGACCGCGATGGTCGCCCTGTTCACCGGCGCGGGCCCGGCGTCCGCCGCCCCGGCACCGGCCGCCCCGGCGATCCCGGCGCTGTCCACCCCGATCACGGGCACGTTCACCGACGCGTCGGGCGGCACCGGCACGGCGGCCGGCACGTTCACCCCGACCGGCTTCGTCGCGGACGGCAGCAACCTGCTGGCCGACGGCGTCGCCGACGTGACGCTGACGGACTCGGCCGGACGGCAGGTCGGCACGGAGTCCCGCGCGGTGACGGTGCCGGCCGGCGTCGCGGCGGCGTCCTGCCAGATCCTCGACCTGGTGCTCGGGCCGCTCGACCTCGACCTGCTCGGCCTGGTCGTCCACCTCGACCGCGTCCACCTGAACATCACGGCCGACGCCGGCCCGGGCAACCTGCTCGGCAACCTGCTGTGCGCGATCGCGGGCCTGCTCGACCCGGGCCCGCTGAACAACCTGCAGGCGCTGGTGAACCTGCTGAACCAGATCCTCGCCCTGCTGCGCGGCTGACGCGTCGCTCCCGCGATGACGGGTCGGCTCACCCCCGGGTGGGCCGACCCGTCGCGAGGCCGGCGACCGGCGGTTGCGCCGTCACGGATCCGGCGGCCGTGTAGTGCGGCCGACTACCGGGGACGGCCCGGCGGGCGTCGAGCGGACCAAGTCGGCGCGTACTGGCCGGGCAAGGTCGGCGCGTTCGTGGCGACCGAGCAGCGGCGGCTGGAGCAGGAGCGGCGGCGCGGGCACCGTTCGCGCGGACGTGGACTGCGCGAACGCCGCCCGCCTCCTCGCGAGCATGGTGGAGCGCACGATTTCCCTGCGCCGCGCGCCGCGCGCCGCGGGCCGCAGGCCGCAGGCCCGGAAGCGGACCCGGCGAAGGCTCTTGCGCCGTCGATCCGGCTGACCGTCTCCGACTGAAGGTCCGCCGGATGATCACCGGGAACGAGACGAGTCCGAAACCTCCGCCCCGGGCGTAACGGGCGACCGTCCGGACGCGACTCACGCGTGTCCGGCGGGCCGGGGAGGCAGGATGAAGAAACGACTGGTGATCTGCTGCGACGGGACGTGGAACTCCCTCAAGCAGCCGGCTCGGACGAACGTCGCGAAGGTGTGGGACGCGGTGCCCGGCGAAGCCCCGGACGGCGTGCGCCAGCTGACCTGCTACCTCAAGGGCGTCGGCGCCGGGCTGCCGTGGCTGGGTCACCTGGCCGGCGGGGCGTTCGGCTGGGGCCTGTCGGCCAACGTGCGGGACGCCTACCGGTTCGTCGTCGAGAACTACGCGCCCGGCGACGACCTGTACTTCTTCGGGTTCAGCCGCGGTGCCTACACCGCGCGCAGCACGGTCGGGCTCATCCGCAACTGCGGAGTCCTGCGTCCCGACCACGCCGACCGGATCGGCGAGGCGTACCGGCTCTACCGGGACCGCGACGTGGCGACCGGGCCGGACAGTCCCGCGGCCGTGCGGTTCCGCGCCGAGCACGCCTGCGAGAAAGTGACGCCCATCCGGTTCATCGGGGTGTGGGACACAGTCGGCGCGCTGGGCATCCCGCTCAGCGGCGGCCGCTTGCTGCACCTGATCAACCGGCGCTGGCAGTTCCACGACATGACGCTGAGCTCGACCGTCCGGTCGGCCTTCCAGGCACTGGCGGTGGACGAGCACCGGAAGTCCTACGTCCCGGCCGTCTGGCAACCCTCGTTCAAGCGCGCGGAGCAGAACCAGGAACGCGAGCAGGTCTGGTTCACCGGCGCGCATTCCGACGTCGGCGGCGGGTACCAGGAGCACGACCTGTCCGACATCGCCCTGCGGTGGCTCGCGAACCGCGCCGAGCGGTGCGGCCTCGGCTTCGACCCGGGCGCGTTCGGCGACCTGGCCGACGCGAACGCGGAAGGCGAGCTGCACAACTCCCTCAACGCGTTCTTCCGGCTGTTCGGCTCGGCCGACCGCCCGATCGGCAAGGCGGACGAGCCGTCGGAGTCCCTGGCGTCCAGCGCCCGCGACCGGCACCAGGCGATGGCGTACTCGCCCGCGAACCTCGCGACCTACCTCGAAGGCAGCCCCAAGATCACCACGGTTTGAGCGGAAAGCTCAGCGCACGGCGACGAACCAGCCGGCCACCATCGCGATCGTGTAGACCACCACGCCGACGAAGACGCCCGGCCAGCGAGGCCCGCCGCGCCGGATCAGGAGTGCGCTGGTCAGCCAGGCCAGCAGGTTCGAGACGATCCAGCCGACCGGCGGCAGCCAGAAGACGACCTGCTGCCCGGTTTCGGTACAGGGGAACACGATTTCGTCCGGCCGGCACGAGTCGGTGCTCATCGCCGCGGCAGAGCCGAACAGGACCGCGCCGGCCCCGCCGAGCAGCGCCAGGAACCAGCAGGTGACCGCGAACCCGATCCGGCGGGGCGGGTGCATGGCCGGGTACGACCGGCTGTCCGTCATCGGGGTCCGCTTCTCGAGTGGCGTTACCGTTCGATCGTAGCGCTCACCGGTGGCCGGTACGGGCGAAATCGCCGGACTTCAGCAGTGGAACGAGGGCGTCGGGGCGGTCCAGCGGGATGATGTGGCCGCAGTCGTCGAGGACGTGGGACTCGAGGACGTCGGTCACCGGGCGCAGCTGCCGCGCGAGGGTTTCGCCCACCGGGTGGGCGCCGATCGCCACCGTCGGCACGGTGAGCCGGCCGGTCGCGACCGCTTCCGCGATCTGCCGCGCGCTCTCCGGCATGGCCCGGTAGTGGGCGAACGCGCACCGCAGCGCGTCGCGGCCGGTGTAGGCGGCGACGAAGTGGTCCCGGAGTTCGCGGGGCACGCCGCCGCGGGTGCCGGCGTCGAGGAACCAGCCGATGTACTCGGCTTCGTGCCCGGTCAGGACCGTCTCGGCGAGGTCGGGGACGGCGTGGAACCCGAACCACCACGGCGGCCCGCCGGCGAGAAAGTCTTCGGCACCGGGAAGGCGGCCGAGCAGGGACTCCATGAGGACGAGCCGGTGGACCCGCTCGGGCCGCCTCATGCCGAGCAGGAACGCGGGCGGGGCTCCCGCGTCGATGCCGGCGACCGTCGCCGCCGGTTCGCCGAGGGCGTCGAGGAGGGCTTCGGCGTCGGCGGCGAGGGTGCCGGCGTCGTAACCGCCGTCGGCGCGGGTGGTTCCGCCGAGCCCGCGCAGGTCGGGGGCGATGACGCGGTGGTGCGGGGTCAGGTGCGGGAGCACCGCGCTCCAGACGCGCCAGGTGTGCGGGAACCCGTGCAGCAGCAGGAGAGCGGGTCCTTCGCCGCCGATGGCGACGTTGAGGTCGATGCCGTTCGCGGTGATCCGGTGTTCGCGCACGCTGTCTCCCGAAGTGGTTACCATTGGTTAGTGGCTGACGATAGGTAACGGCCGTGGCCCGGCCAAGACGGCACTTCCCCGACAGGTGGTGAGCTCCAGGTGACCCCTTCGAGCAAGGGCGATCTCTTCGACCCCGCGTGCCCGACCCGCAAGCTGCTCGACCGGATCGGCACGAAGTGGACGTCGATGGCGGTCAAGGTGCTGGCCGACGCCGGCCCGGCCGAAGTGCGGTTCGCGGACCTGCAACGGCGGATGCCGGGGGTGTCGCAGAAGATGTTGTCCGTGACGCTGCAGAGCCTCACGCGCGACGGACTGGTGGCGCGCCGGGTCGAGCCGACAGTGCCGCCGAAGGTCCACTACCGCCTCACCGACCTGGGGCGCTCGCTCGAGGTGCCGCTGGCCGCCCTGCGCAGCTGGGCCGAGGAACACATGCCGGCGATCGACCGGGCCAACGCCGTCGCCCGGGACTGAACCGCGCCGAGGTCGTCACCACCGTGCCCGGCCGGACAGATGGCGTCGGACAAGATCGGCTTCACCGGCTGACGACGCCGGCGGCGGTGTGCCAGGCTGGGGGAGACCGCCGCCGAAAGGAACGCCATGCACCGGCTCACCGTCCTCTACCCGCCGCCCGCCGACGAGGCCCACTTCCGCGACTACTACGTGAACACCCACCTGCCGCTGGCGGCGAAGCTGCCGGGGCTGGTGCAGTCGCAGTACTCCTTCGACGTGGCCTCCCTCGCCGGCCAGAGCAAGTACTTCGCGGTGTTCCACGCCGACTTCGAGTCGGCGGAGGCGATGGCATCGGCCTTGGGCTCCGAGGAGGGCAAAGCCGTGTCGGCGGACGTACCCAACTACGCCAGCGGCGGCGTGGAGCTGATCCACTACCCGCTCAGCTGATTCTCCCGGCGTGACCCACGCGTCACCCGGGCCACCACGAGCCCGCCCGCGAAGAACAGCACCACCAGCGCCAGCAGGACGATCGCCAGGGTCACCGAGCCGCTGATCAACGTCGTGAAGTTCGCCAGCACCAGCACCGTCACCACGACGATGCCGGCCAAGCCCAGCGCCGGCGCGACTCGCGTGTGCCACAGCCGGTCGTCGACCCGGTTGCGCGCGAAGAACACGATGATCGCCGCGCCGGTCAGCACCATCAGCGCCAGGATGCTGACCGTCGCCAGCCCGGACATCCACGTGAACAGGTTCAGCACCGGATCCGAGCCCGCGACCACGAACACCGCCAGGATCACGGCCGCGGACGCCGACTGCGTGAGCGAGCCGATGTGCGGGGAGCCGTGCCGGTGGTGCGTGCGGGCCAACGCCTCCGGGCCGACGCCCTGGCGGCCGAGGGCGTAGTGGTAGCGCGCGATCGCGTTGTGGAACGCCAGCAGCGCGGCGAACAAGCTCGTCAGCAGCAGGATGTTCATGATGTCGGCGTACGCGGTCCCGAGGTACCGGGCGGCCGCGCTGAACACGAGACCCGCGGTGTCGCCGCCGGCCGCGGCCTCGACCTTCGACGGGCCGTAGGCGATGACCATCGTCCAGCTGCAGACCGCGTAGAACACACCGATCAGCAGGACGGCGGTGTAGGTCGCCGCCGGGATCGTCCGCCGCGGCGAACGGGCCTCCTCGCCGTAGATCGCCGTCGCCTCGAACCCGATGAACGACGCGACGGCGAACATGATCGCGATCCCCGGCGCTCCGTGGAAGAAGCCCGCCGGGCTGAACGAGCCGGGCGAATACCCCTCCGGCCCGCCCTTGACGAGGATCGTCACGGCGAGCACGGCCAGCACGCTCATCTCGAGCACCAGCATCACGCCGAGGACGCGCGCGCCGAGGTCGATGCTGCGGTAACCGAGCGGGGCCACGACGAGCAGCAGCACCCCGGCGAGGACCCACCACGGGATGGACGGGCCGCCGTAGTGGGTGATGAGCCCCTGCAGCGTCGTCGCGGCCAGGCCGTAGATCCCGGCCTGGATGGCGGTGTAGGTCAGCAGCGCCAGCCCGGCCGCGCCGAGCCCGGTCGCGGGACCCAGCCCGCGAGTGACGTAGGCGTAGAACGCGCCCGCGTCGACGACGTGGTGGCTCATGGTCGCGTAGCCGACGCTGAAGAGCAGCAGCACGACCGCGACGACGACGTAGGCGAGCGGGACGCCGGGCCCGTTGCTGATCGCGAGCATGACCGGCAGTGCGCCGCCGATCGCGGTCAGCGGGGCGGCGGCCGCCACGACGAGGAAGACGATCCCGGCGATCCCGATGGATCCGCGCAGGGTGTGGCCGGTGTCGGTGGCGGGGACGGGAGTGGTACTCGGTTCGGCCATGGTCGGCTCCGAGGGGACGGGGAGGGAGGGAGGGGTTGGTGCGTCAGGTGCTCGACGGCTCGCGTTCGTGGACGAGCCGCCCGGAGACGACGAGGCCCGCGCGGCTCAGGCCGGGTCTCCCGGGTGGTGGCAGTGCGCGCTCGCCGACGGTGGCACGTCGAGCGTCGGGTTGCGGTCGAAGAACCCCACCGGCTTGAGCGTGAAGCCCGTGTAGTCGACCGGCATGATCGGCCAGTCCTCGGGGCGCGGCACGTGCGTCAGGCCGAACGTGTGCCAGACGACGATGTCCTCGTCGGCCAGTGGACGGTCCTGGGCCGCGTAGGCCGGGAGCCCGGCGCCGCCGGCGTGCTGGTTGACGAAGTCGCCCGCCGAGTACCGCTCGGCCGGGTCATAACGCGTCACCCACAGGTGTTTCGTGGCGAACCCGGCGCGCCGCGCGATGGAGGACCGCGGATCGGCGAGCAGTGTCGGCAGGCCTTCGGGGACGAGGGCGTAGCCGACCGGCCGCCCGAGGCGGTTCTCGCGGCCGGGGTTGACGATGTGCCACGCCCGGTTGCGGCCGGGATCGGCGTCGCGCTGCGCTTCGGACTCTTTCTCGAGAACGGTCCGGCGCGTGGTGAAAGCGTTGCCACGCGGGTTGTCCGGCCCGATCGGCACGCGCTCGACGTCGATCTCCTCGACGCGGTTGCGCACGCCGTCGACGGTCATGTCGAGCCGCGCGCTGAACAGGTGCTGGTGCAGCGGCGCGCCGAGCCCGGGGGCGATTTCCGATGCGTACGGGTAGTCGCCGCCGTCGTGGGCCGAGGTGAACACGACGCCGGTCGCCTTGGCCTCGAAGGCGATCGTGCCGTCGAGGGAGAAGTACCAGTAGAAGCCGTAGTCGTAGTTGCCGACGGTGGTGAAGAACGACACGACCAGCCGGCGCTGACGCCGCGTCTGGGCGGACCCGGACCACAGATCCGTGTGCTTCCACAGGATCCCGAAGTCCTCTTCGTGGAGGCAGACGGCGTTCGGGAGGGTCTTCGGCTCGCCCTGTTCGTCCGCGATCACCGCGTCCAGGTAGGTGATCTCGCCGAGGCAGTCGCAGCCGAGCTCCAGCGCGTTCGCGTACCGGCCGACGAGGTACTCGCCGGTGTCGAAGTAGTTCTGCCACGACCGCACCGGCGCCGGGTCGGCGTAGGGCACCACCATTTCGGCGATGGAGGCGCGATGGACGATCGGGCGGACGCCGTCGCCCTCGTCGAAGCCGATCTGGTGCAGGACAAGGCCTTCGCGAGCGTCGAACCCGACGCGCAGCGACCACTTCTCCCACGTGAGGAGGTTGCCGTCGAGGTGCAGGCTCGATCCTTCGGGCTGGGTGATCTCGATCGGTTTCTGCGTGGTGCGCAGCGGTCCGTGCACCGCGGGGTCGTCGTAGTCGCCGGACTCGCGCGGCACCGGGACGGGCCCGCTGTCGATGACCTGGTCGACGACCCGGTTCATCGTGTCGACGTAGGCGACGAGGCCGTCGATCGGATGGGCCCACGCCGAGTCGCTTTCCTTCTCCTGCAGGAAAGCCAGGCCGCGCAGGATCCGCCGGCCGGACTCGTCCGGGTACTCGTCGGCGTAGACGCCGGCCGAAAGCGGGGCCACGCGGACGTTTTCGACCGCGAGCCCACGGATTTCGAGGGCGGCGAGCCAGCGTTCGTCGGTGGCGAGGACCTGTTCGACCAGCTCGAACTCCTCGTCCAGCACGGGAAGCTGGCCGCTGGTCGCGGTGTCGAGCTCGGTGGCGGACACGACTTCGGCGGCGAGCACGTCGACCACGACGTCCCGCGACTCCTGGGTCGCCAGGTCCAGCAGCAGCGCGCGGAACCGGCGGCCCGCCGTGCCGGCGAGCACGTCTGTTTTCGGGGGTTCTTCGAGTCCGACGTAGACGAACCGGGTGCTTTCGGCGACCAGTCCGGCATTCTCGGCGGTTTCGCGGACGGTCCGGATCTCTTCGGCCGTCACCGGGGCGAGCGGATGCTGAGGCATCGGCGTCCTCCTTGAGCGCGTGGCGGCAACTATACTGAACGCTTGTACAAAATAAAGAGGGGCGGAAGTCACGGCTGGGTCACGGCCTAGGCTGGACGGAGAGGCCGCCGGCGGGAAGGGAACGTTCGTGCCCAAGGTTGTCGATCACGACGCGCGCCGCCGGGAGATCATCGGGGTGGTGTGGCGGCTCGTCGCCGAGGAAGGCATCCAGTCGGTGACCACCCGGCGGATCGCCGAAGCGGCCGGCTTCGCGAACGGGGCGCTGCTCTACTACTTCCCGAACAAGGACGCCGTCCTCACCGCCGCCTTCCAGCACATCTTCGACTCGACGAACACCCGCGCCGACAAGGCGGAGGGGGATCGCCACGGCTTGAGCGGGCTCCGGACGCTGTGCCTGGAGATCATGCCGCTGGACGACGAGCGCCTCACCGAAGCGCGGCTGGCGATCACGTTCTGGCAGCAGGCGCTGAACTCCCCCGAAAAGGCCGAGATGCACGCGGGCTTCATGAACCGCTGGCGGGTGGAGATGCGCGCTCTCCTGGCGGAGGCGACGGCCGACGGCGAGATCGGCGAGCTGCCGAGCATCGACGCCGTCGTGGACGAGCTGCTCTCGATGCTCATGGGCCTGCAGATCCTCGGCGTCCTCTCGCCGCGGGAAGCGACGCCGGAGCGGCAGCTCGGTCAGCTCGACGAGTTCTTCGCCCGGCTCCGCCGCTGAGCGTCAGCTCGGGATGCCGGCGCCGATCCCGTCGAGGAGGAAGCCGAGGCCGATCCGGAAGGTCTCGTCGGCGTCCAGGTGGGCGGCGTCGCGGATGACGGTCTCCAGCGCGGGGAACCGGCCGGTCGCGAACATCCGCACCAGGTACGGGCCGGAGGCGGCCTGCCACTGCCGCTGGTCCATCCCGGACGCGCGTTCGGCGCGGCGTTCGGCGATCTCGCGGCGCACGGTGCCGATCACGTACGCGTCGACCGCGCCGACCACCGGCATGACCAGGTCCAGGTCGACGCCGTCGAGCGCGGCCAGCACGGCCTCGCCCCTGGCCAGCGCGTTCGGCCCGAGCTGGGGCCGCCCGCCGATCAGGTCGGCCAGCCACTCGTGCCGGTGCGCGGCGCGCCGGGTCAGCTCGGCGACGGAGGTCAGCACCTCCCGCCAGCCGTCCCCGGACGGGCGGATCTCGGCGTAGACCGCGTCGACCATCAGGTCGAGCAGCTCCTCCTTCGTGGCGATGTAGCCGTACAGCCGCATCGGCCCGACGTCCAGCGCGGCGGCGACCTTGCGCAGCGACACCGCTTCGAGGCCGTCCGCGTCCGCCAGCCGGATCGCCGTCCGGACGATCCGCTCCCTGCTCAGCGGGGTCGGCACCGGTCGTTCCGGCGGCTCCGGCCGTTCCCACACCAACATGCGAGTGACAGTACATCGCATCTTTCGATACAGTGTATTTGTCAATACAGTGTATCGAAGGGGCTCCCATGAAGATCGCCATCGTCGGAGCCGGGCCGGGCGGCCTGGCCCTCGCCCGGGTGCTGCACGTCCACGGCGTCGAGGCCGTCGTGTACGAGCGGGAGTCCTCCCGCGACGCGCGCGGCCAGGGCGGCATGCTCGACATCCACTCCGGGCAACAGGCGCTGCGCGAGGCCGGCCTGATGGCGGAATTCCTCGCGATCGCCCGCGGGGAAGGCCAGGACATGCGCCTGCTCGAGCCGGACGGCACCCTGCTGCTGCAGGAGGACACGCCCGACGACGCCCCGCTCGTCCGGCCCGAGGTCGACCGCGCCGATCTGCGCGACCTGCTGCTGGACTCCCTCCCCGAGGGCGTGGTGCGCTGGGGGCGCGCGTTCGAATCCGCCGGAGACGGCCTGCTGCACTTCGCGGACGGCAGCAGCGCGGAGTACGACCTGCTGGTCGGCGCGGACGGCGCGCAGTCCCGGGTCCGCGCGCTGGTCACCGACGCCCGCCCCGCGCACATCGGCCAGAACGCCGTCGAGGTCGGCATTCCCGACATCGACCGCACGCACCCCGAGCTCGCGGCGATGGTCGGGCGCGGCACCTACTGGGTGCTCGGCGACGGGAAGTCCCTGGCGGCACAACGCAACGGCGACGGCCGCGTCCGCATCGGCGTCAGCTTCTACCACACCGGCGAGGACTGGTTCGCCACCAGCGGGATCCCGTTCGACGACCCGGCCGCCGCCCGCGCGCGGCTGATCGAGCTGCTCCCCGGCTGGCACCCGCGGATCACCGCGCTGATCGAAGCCTGCGACGACACGGTCGTGCCGCGGTCGTTCTTCACCCTCCCGGTCGGCCTGACCTGGCCGTCGCGGCCGGACGTCACGGTGCTCGGCGACGCCGCGCACCTGATGCCGGCGGTGGGCGAGGGCGTCAACATGGCCCTGCTCGACGGCGCCCGGCTCGGTCTCGCGCTGGCCGCGCACCCGGACGACTTCCCCGCCGCCGTCGAGGAATACGAAAGCGAAATGTTCGAACGCACCGCCGCCGTCGCCCGGAAGTCCGCGGACATGAAGGAAATGCTGATGTCTCCGGACGCCGCCCGGAGACTGCTCGCGTTCTTCCAGCCGGGCTGAAGGGCAGCAGGGGTCACCCCTCTTTCTCGAACCACTGTGCCGGAATCCCCTGTGCTGCTGGTAAAACCGGAAGGACGGCCTACGGTTCGGGGTGGGCCGGTCCGGGGTGTGGAAGGGAATCCAGATGACCAGCGGCAACGTCTTGCGGCTCGACGTGAACGGCCAGGACGTGCACGAAGAAGGCCGGCTCCTGCGCTCCGAGGGCTCGGCCGGGCTCGTGGAACTGCCCGGCGGCGTCCCGGCGTGGGCGGTCGCGGACGCGGCCACGCTGCGCAAGCTCCTCACCGACCCCCGGGTGTCGAAGGATCCCCGCGCGCACTGGACCGCGTTGCGCGAAGGGCGGATCGGCGAGGACTGGCCGCTGCTGATCTGGGTGTCGGTGCGCAACATGTTCACCACCTACGGCGCCGACCACCGGCGGCTGCGGGCCTTGGTGTCCAAGGCGTTCACCCCGCGTCAGGTCGACGCCATGCGGCCGGAGATCGAGCAGATCACGACCGGGCTGCTCGACCGGCTCGAGCACTCGGGCGCGAGCGGCGAGCCCGTCGACCTGCGCGAGGAGTTCGCCTACCCGCTGCCGGTCGAGGTGATCTGCCGGCTCTTCGGCGTGCCGGTCGACCGCCGGGCCGCGATGCGCTCGGTCGTCGACACCATCTTCGACACCACCGTCACCGCCGAGCAGGCGCAGGCGAACTCGCACGAGCTGTACGAGCTCATGCGCGGCCTGGTCGCCGACAAGACCGCGAACCCCGCCGACGACCTGACCAGCGCCCTGATCACCGCACGGTCGGAGGACGCGACCCGGCTCGACGCCGACGAGCTGGTCGACACCCTCATCCTCATGCTCACGGCGGGGCACGAGACGACGGTCAACCTGCTCGACCACGCGGTCACCGCCCTGCTGACCCATCCCGAGCAGCTCGCCGCCGTCCTGCGCGGTGACCACAGCTGGGCCGACGTCATCGAGGAAACGCTGCGCTGGCAGGCCCCCGTCCCGTACCTGCCGCTGCGGTACGCGGTCGAGGACATCGCCCTGGACGACGGCACGATCATCGCCAAGGGGGAGGCGATCCTCGCGGCGTACGCGGCGGCCGGCCGCGACCCGGCCGAGCACGGCGCGACGGCCGGCCGGTTCGACCTGTCCCGCGAAGACAAGCAGCACCTGGCCTTCGGGCACGGGGTGCACTTCTGCATGGGTGCCCCGCTCGCCCGCCTCGAGGCCGCGATCGCCCTGCCCGCGCTGTTCGCCCGGTTCCCCGGGCTCCGGCTGGCCGTGGACCCGGCGGAGCTGGCCACCGTCCCGTCGTTCCTGTCCAACGGCCACACGGCGATCCCGGCGGTGCTCGGCGGGGGAGCCTGACGACCGGGGGCGTGTACGGTTGCGGAGCGCCGGTTCCGTTCCAGGGCCGTCGCCCCGCGTCCCCACCCGGGGCCGGTTTTCCGTTCAGGAGGCCCCACCCGCCGTGCCAGGCTCCTTCGAGGTGATCAGGACCGCCGGGGCGACGATCGTCGCGGCGGCGGGTGATCTCGACCTCGCCGTCACGGACGTCCTCGAGGCGCTGCTGGACCGGGAGCTCCGGCGGCGACCGCCGGCCCTGGTGGTCGACACCGCGGCGGTGACCTTCTGCGCGGCGCGGGTGCTGACGATCCTGGTGGACGCGACCGCCGACGCCGTGCTGCGCGGGGTGCCGTTCGCGCTCGCCGGCCGGAACCGGGTACTGCTGCGGCCGATCGAGCTGCTCGGGCTGGGCCGGGTGCTGCCGATCCACCGGGACACGGGGGAAGCGCTTTCGTGGCTGGCCGCGGTTCCGCTGCTGACCGACCGCTGAACCGCCGGAAAGACCTTCAGGCGTCGCGCCGGAAGGCGAGCAGGGCGATGTCGTCCTGGGCGTCGCGGCCGAACTCGTCGAGCAGCTTGTCGCACAACGCCTCCAGATCCGCGTCGTGCGTGACCGCGCCGGCCAGTGCGGCCATTCCCGCGTCGAGGTCGGTGCCGGATCGCTCGATGAGCCCGTCGGTGATCAACAGTGCGAGGGTGCCGACCGGGAGGTCGATCTTCGTCGCCGCCGGGCGGGGCAGGCCCACACCGAGCAGCGGCCCGCGGATCTCCATGAAGCGCGTTCCACCGGCGTCGGCCAGCAGCGGCGGGATGTGGCCGGCGCAGGCCACCTCCGTCGCGCCGGTCGCGGGATCCACCAGCATCAGGCACGCCGTCGTGAGGCCGTCGGGGTGGAAGCGGCTCACCACCGCGTCGAGGCGGTCGAGGATCTCCACCAGGCCGTGCCCTTCGACCGCGTAGGCGCGCAACGCGTGCCGCACCTCGCCCATCACCAGCGCCGCCTGGAGCGAGTGGCCCGAGACGTCGCCCACCGCGATGAGCAGCCGCCCGTCGAGCTCGGTCACCTCGTAGAAGTCGCCGCCGATCTCCGTGTGGCGCGACGCCGGGAGGTAGCGGGCCGCCATCGGCAGCTGCCGGCTGCTCGGCAGGCTGCGCGGCAGGAGGCTCCGCTGCAGCGCGACGGCCAGATCGCGCTCCCGGGACAGCGTGCGCAGGGCGTCGGCGGCCAGGGCGCTCACCTGGCCGAGCTGGGTCAGGACGTCCCGGTCCTGGTCGGTGGCCGCCACCTCGTCGTCGACCGCGACGCACACGACGTCGGCACCGGGGCGCGCCCGGGCCAGCATGATCGTGGAGCTGCGCCCGGGACGCCACGCGAGCTCGTGGCCGCTGCTGACGGTCGTGCGCACGTGGGGCTGCAGCAGCGACGCGGTCAGGTGGTCGAGGACGGCAGGCTCGGTGCCGGTGGCCGCCCGGTGGTCTTCGGCGGCGCTCGCGGTGCGCACCGCGCCCTGCGGCGTTGTCGCCAGGGCCGCCGCCGGGGCCGCGAAGATCGCCGCCGCGCCCGCGGCGACCGCCGCCAGGAAGCCGTCGAACGTCGTCGCGGAGTTGATGGCGAGCGTGGCTTCGGTCAGCTTCGTGAGCCGGTGGGCCAGCCGCTCGGCCACGGCGCGGGCGCGGTGGTAGCGCAGCGCCGACTCGACCACCGCGACCAGCTCGGCCGGGTCCACCGGTTCGACGAGGTAGGCGTCGGCGCCGCGGTTGAGCCCGTGGGTCCGGTCGTCCGGCTCGATGGCCGTGGCGGACATGTGGATCACCGGGATCGCCGAGGTCGCCGGGTCCGCCTTGATCCGCTCGCAGACCTCGATCCCGCTGACGTCGGGGAGGTTGACGTCGAGCAGGACGAGGTCCGGCCGGTGCTCGGCGACCGCGTCGAGCCCCGCACCGCCGGTGCCGGCCTCGACGACGTGGTAGCCGTGGCGGCGCAGCCAGCTGCCGGCCAGGTAACGGCTGGCCTCCATGTCGTCGACGATCAGGATCGTCGCGGCCGGGTCCGGCATGTCACGTCCTCCGCACTACTGCGAACGCTTCTCCGACCGCGAGCCTGACGGTTTCGGCGGAGATCTGCGACTTGAGCAGCAGGGCAGCGCGCAGCCCGGCCGCGGTGAGGTCGAGCCCGTCGGGCACGGCCGAGGTGGTCACGACGACGGGCAGGTCGCACAGCTCGTCCTTCGCGCGGAGCACGGCGAGGACCTCCCGGCCGTTCATGCCGGCCATGGCCAGGTCGAGGAAGACCACGTCGGGCCGGAACCCGCCCAGCGTCTCCAGCGCTTCCCGGCCGTCACCGGCGACCCGGACCTCGGGGGAGAGGTCGGCGATCCGGCGGGTGAACTCGTCGCGGAACACCGGGTCGTCGTCGACGACGAGCACGCTGCCGAGCGCGGTGATGTCCCCGCCGGGCGGCCGGGCGGGCAACCGCAGCTCCGCCGTGGTGCCCTGGCCGGCCTCGCTGGCCAGGGTCAGCTCGCCGCCGAGGATCTCGGCCAGCTTCCGGGCGTAGGACAAACCCAGCCCGGTGCCGGAGGTCTTCGCCTGCAGCTTGTTCCGGACCTGGTGGAACTCCTCGAAGACGCGCTCGAGCTGTTCGGCCGGGATGCCGATGCCGGTGTCGGTGACCGTGAAGCGGACGTGCTCGCCGTCGGCGGTGGCGGCCACGCCCACCGAGCCGCGCTCGGTGAACTTGATGGCGTTGGACAGCAGGTTGCGCAGGATGCGCACGAGCATGGTCTCGTCGGTGACGAGCGTGCCGGCCTCGGTGTCGCCGATGCGGAGCTCGACGCCGTCCGGGACGGTCGACCGCAGGACGCCCTGCAGGTGGAGGAGCACCGCACGGACGTCGATGGGGGTCGGGTGGGGGACCAGCCGGCCCGATTCGGCCTTGGCGGTGTCGAGCAGCTCGTTGACCAGGGCGAGCAGGGTCTCCCCGGAGTCGTTGATCAGCCGGACCTGGCGCTGCTGGTCGCCGGTGAGCGGTTCGGACCCCGCGGCGCCGAGCATGCGCGCGAGGCCGACGATCGAGTTCACCGGCGAGCGCAGCTCGTGGCTGATGTTCGACCAGAAGCGGGTCTTCGCCTCGTTGACGGCGGCCAGCTGCGTCGTCTTCTCGTTGATCTCGGCGTAGAGAGCCACCACACCGCGGTTGGTCTCTTCGAGCTCTTCGGAGAGTTCCTTGTACAGCGCGACGACACCCTGGTTGGTCTCTTCGAGCTCCTCGTTGAGCCGCAGCAGCTCCCGCCGCTTGCTTTCGAGGTCGTCGAGCGCGGTGAGCAGTTCCTGGTTCTGGGCGCGCAGCTCGTCGAGCGGGCCGGCGGCTCTGCCGGCGGCGAGCCGTTCGCGCAAGGCGTCGAGAGAAAAGTCCATGGGCGCTGAACCTGCCGTCGTGCCCTTCGTCATGGTCATGGTGCCGCGAGCGGCCTCGTGGGTGGTGGTGACCTCGTCCATCAGCCGGGCCGTGGTGGCCCGGCTGACGTCGAGGACGTCGACGGCGGGCGGGCCCTGCCAGGTGATCTCGATCGCCAGGCCGGGCAACGGCGCCGGGATGAGCAAGAAGGCGACCGACGCCTCCGTCCCGCTCCGCACCAGGTCCCGGCCGACGTCGCTGAGGGCGGTCGCCACGCGGATCTGGTCCTGCGGTTCGAGGCCGATCGCCTGGGCCGCCTCCCGGCCGTACTGCCGCATCGCGAACACGCCGGATTCGGCGGAGAGCGTCATCCGCAGGAGCTCGTTCGCGCGGCGCGGGGACGTCATGGCCGCGGCTTGCCGACGAGGACGCCCGCGTCGTCGTTGCGGACGCCGGCGTCGCGCACCAGCGCGGCGGCGATCACGAGCGGCGTGCTGTCGAACAGGGCGGTCCACTGGGCGGGGCGCCACTTCTCGGTGAGCCCGTCGCTGTGCAGCACGACCGCGGCGCCGGCGGGCAGCTCGTGGTCGAAGGCGCGGATCGTCCGGGCCTGGTAGCCCGCGATCCCGGGCACCGAGATCATGCCCTGCTTCCGGTCGCCGAGGACGACGGACGCGGCGATGTTGCCCAGGCCGGCGAAGCGGACCCGCCCCTCGGCCGGGGCCAGGTCGGCGACGGCGACGGCCCCGCCCCGGCTGCTGCGCAACGCGGCGTGGATCGCGGCGAGCACCTGCTCCGGGGGTTCGTCGGCCGGCCGTTCGCAGAAGACCCGGACGGCTTCCTGCGCCGCGCTGGCCGCCAGCGGTCCGTGGCCGGACCCGTCGCACATCATCAGCCGCAGCCGGCCGTTCGCGCGCATCACGGCGTAGGCGTCGCCACAGACCTCTTCGCCGGTGATCGGCCGGGTCATCCCGGCCGCGTCGTCGCCGGCCAGGTCCGCTCCGGCCGGCTGGAACCGGGCGGTGACGACCGTGCCGCTGCCCGGCTCCGAGAACACCGTGACGGTGTCGGAGAGCCGGTGCACCGCGCCGAGCCCGACCCCGAGGGTGCCCGCGGTGGAGTGGCCGTCCGCGATCGCCGCGGCCGGGTCGCCGATGCCGGGGCCGAGGTCGGCGGCGACGACCTCCACCGCGGCGTGGGTGGTCGCGCGGACCGACCGGACGACGAGCGTGCCGTGCCGCGCGTGGCGGTCCAGGTTCGTGGCCAGCTCCGTGACGACGATGCCGATCTCGGCGGTCCGCTGCTCGGTGAAGCCCAGCCGATCGGCCAGTGCGGTGGCGATCCGCCGCGCCCGGCCGGCCGCCGTCGGGTCGTCGACGGGCACCCAGGCGACGTCCTCGGTCACCGGCAGGCAGTCCGAGACGGTCACCGTGACCACTTGACCACGGTGACCTCGGTGCCGCGGCCCACCTCGGTGTCCAGGACGAACTCGTCGACGAGCCGGCGCGCCCCGCTCAGGCCGAGGCCGAGGCCCTTGCCGCTGCTCCAGCCGTCGGCCAGCGCGAGGTCGGTGTCGGGGATGCCGGGGCCCTCGTCGTGGAAGAGGGCCTTGACGCCGGTGCGGCGGCCGTCGGTGACGACCTCGATCCGGGCGTGGCCGCCCCGGCCGTAGACGAGGGTGTTGCGAGCCAGTTCGCTGGTCGCGGTGACGAGCTTCGTCTGGTCGACGAGCGAGAGCTTGATCTGCTGGGCGAGGGATCGGACCGACTGGCGGACACGGACCACGTCGGAGTCCGTGACGATGGGAATCTCGTCCACCACGCCGGCTGGGGTCATCTCCGCGCCGCCCGGAGACCCCGCAGGATCGTCATGCCCTTGTCCAGGTTCAGGGCGGTGCGGACGTCGCCGAGCGTCAGGCCGAGCTCGACGAGCGTGATCGCGACGGCCGGGCGCATGCCGACCACCACGGTGTCGGCGTCGAACAGCCGCGACAGCGACGCGATCGTCGCGAACATCCGGCCGATGAAGGAGTCGACGATCTCCACCGCGGAGATGTCGATCACTACGCCGGACGCGCCGGTCGAGCTGATCTTCTCCGCGAGGTCTTCCTGCAGGGTGAGGACGCTCTGGTCCTCCAGGTCGACCTGGATCGAGACCAGCAGGATGTCGCCGATCTCGAGGATCGGGATCCGCTCCATCAGGCGGGCCCCTTCCCGCCGTGCACCAGCTCCACGCCTTCGAAGCGGAGGGCGTGGCGCAGGGCGTCGGCGAGGGTCGCCTTGGTCGTGATGTCGCCGAACTCGATCCCGAGCGCGACGATCGTCTGGGCGATCTGGGGACGGATGCCCGAGATGGTGCACTCGGCGCCCATCAGCCGCGCGGCGACGACGGTCTTGAGCAGGTGCTGCGCCACCTGCGTGTCGACGGCGAGGACGCCGGTGATGTCGATGATCGCGTGCTGGGAGCTGGTCTCGACCAGGCTCTCGAGCAGCTTCTCCATCACGACCTGCGTGCGCGCCGAGTCCAGCGTGCCGACCAGCGGCACGGCGAGGACGCCTTCCCACAGCTTCACGACCGGGGTGGTCAGCTCGAGCAGCTGCTCGGACTGCTCCCTGATGATCTCTTCGCGCGCGGCCGCGTACGTCTCGAACGTCCACAGACCCAGCCCGTCGAGGAGCCCGGAGAAGGCCATGAGCCGGCGGAACACCGCCGGGTCGTCGTTGCCTTCGGTGAGCTCGAACACGGCCTGCTTCAGCGCGAAGACGCTGGACGCCGTTTCGGCGGGGCTGAACCCCTGGCGCGCGCGGTTCCGGGACAGGTCGGCCAGGAACGCCTTGAGCTCGCGGTGCTGGTCACTGTCGAGACCGGTGGCGGGCTCGTCCGCGACCGGGAGCAGGGTGGCGAACAGCTCGCCCAGGTCACGCTGCAGTTCCGTGGTCGTCATGCGCCCGCGCAGGCCGGCGCCGGCCAGCTCGGCCCAGCGCGTGATCAGGCTGTCGCCGTGTTCGCGCAGCAAATCCGACAGTCGCTCCTGACCCGCAGTCATCCAGAGTCCCCTCGCCTTCGGTCCGTCCGCGAACTTTAGCCTGGCGGTCCGCCGGTCCCCTGCGCGGCGGAACGAACCGGCCCGTACGCTGGGCGGGATCGGCGGTCGTGCCAGGGAAAGGGGCCGAGCAGTGGACGAGGGCGACGCGGCCGTCCTGCGCATCTCCCACCGGCGGACCGGCGCGGCCCACGTGATCGAGGTCGCGGGCGAGATCGACGCGGGCACGGCTCCCGCGCTCCGCCGGGAGCTCGCCCAGGAGAAGGTGGACACGACGGCGGCCCGGCTCGTCGTCGTCGACCTGAGCGAGGTCGGGTTCATCGACTCCGCGGGGCTGACCATCCTCGCCGGGCTGCACCGCCGCGGCCGGGAACGCGGCGTGAGCGTCAAGGTCGTCACCCGCCAGTACGCCGTCAGGCGGGCGCTGAACATCACCGGCCTCGACGAGCTCATCCCCGTCGTCGCCGACCTGGCCGAAGCGCTGCCCGCCGAATGACCGGCCATCCCGCCGGCGGCGACCCCGCGCGGTTCGACCTCCGCGGCACGGGCTCGGCCGACCTCGCGAGGGTCCGCCGCTGGGCGGCCCGGCAGCTGGGCGACCTGGACGAGCCGCACCGCGAAGACGTGCTGCTGGTGCTGAACGAGATCGTCCAGAACGCCTACGAGCACGCCGGGGGCGCCCGCCGGCTCGAGTTGACGCGCCACGCGGGCCCGTGCGAGGTGACGATCGGGGTCGAGGACGGCTCCCCGACCCCGCCGAGGCTCCGGGCGTCCGCGGGCACCGGCTTCGGCGGCCGCGGCCTGTACCTCGTCGACCGGCTGACGACGGCCTGGGGTTCGCACGACGACCTGCCGTCAGCCGGGAAGACCGTGTGGGCCACGGTTTCCTGCGCCCTGGCCCACCAGGAACCCTGCCGCTGAACCGGATCCGCGGTTCCGCCGGCCGACGCCTCATGCGTGGGTGTCGAGGACGACGCGGAACCGCGCGTCGCCGGACATCATGCGCTCGTACGCCTTCGGTGCCTCCGACAGCGGCATGATCTCGTTGCGGCTGCGGATCCCGCGGTCGTGGGCGAGCCGGAGGCTGTCCTCGTTCTCGATCGACGTGCCGGTGAGGGCACCGGTCACCGAGCGCGTGCCGAAGATCAGCGCGGGCGTCCGGACCTCGATCGGGTCGGGGGCCGCGCCGACGACGAGCAGCCGGCCGCGGGTGCCGAGCCCGGCCACGAGCGGGGACATCGACGCGCCGCTCGCCGCCGTCGCGATGATCGCCGCCGCTCCGCCGAGTCGCGTCAACGCCTCGCCCGGGTCGGCGGCCGTGCTGTCGATGTACTCGTCGGCGCCCAGTTCCGCGGCCAGCTCGGCCTTCCCGGCGCCGCGGGCGATGGCCGCGACGCGGTAGCCGAGCGTCTTGGCGTACTGGACGCCGAGGTGGCCGAGACCGCCGATGCCCTGGACGGCGACCAGCGCACCCGGCCGCGCGTCGGCGGTCAGCAGCGCCCGGTACACCGTGAGTCCCGCGCACAGCAGCGGCGCGACGTCCAGGGCCTGCGTGCCGTCGGGGATGCGGACGATCCCGGTGGCGCGGGCGTAGGCGACTTCGGCGTAGCCGCCGTCGGTCGTGGTGCCGGTCCAGGCCTGGTCGGTGCAGTTGACGAAGTCGCCGCGGCGGCAGTTTTCGCACTGGCCGCAGTGGCCGTTGAGGTAGCCGACGCCGACCCGGTCGCCGGCCGCCCACGCGGTCACGCCCGGCCCGACCGCGTCGACCACGCCGACGAGCTCGTGGCCGGGCACGACCGGAACCGCCGGGTCGGCGCGCAGCCCTTCGACGGCGAGGGTGTCGCTGTGGCAGACCCCGCAGGCGTCGACCCGCAGGCGCACTTCGCCCGGCAGCGGGTCGCGGAGTTCGCGCTCGACCAGGGTGAACCGGCGCGTCCCGGTCACTTCGAACGCTCGGTAGGACATCACTGTGCTCCTGACGAAGGGTGGACCTGGCGGTCGAGATCGCGCAGGACGTGGAGGAACGCTTCGGAGAAGGTCGGGAACGGCTGGACGACGTCGAGTAGCACGGCCAGCGGGACCCGGGCGCGGATCGCGAGCGTCGCCTGCTGGAGCCATTCGCCGGCCTCGGGACCGGCGGCGTAGGCGCCGGTGAGCCGTTCGCCGTCGGAGAAGACGGTGAGGAACCCGGGCCGCGTGTCGTAGGCACGGGTGTAGGTGGCCGTGCGGGCCACCCCGGAAAGCCGGACCGTCGCGGTGAACGCGCCTTCGGCGGCGCCGACGGCCGCGGCCTGCGGGTCGGTGAAGACCACGCGGGGGATGGCGTCGTAGTTCACTTTCGCGGGCCGGCCGAGGATGTTCGCGGCCACGACCCGGCCCTGGTACTCGCCGACGTGGGTCAGGTTCCACTGCCCGGTGACGTCGCCGACGGCCCACAGGCCTTCGCCGGCCGCCATCCGGTCGTCGACCGGAATGCCGTGCGGGTTCGCCTCGACGCCGACGGTCTCCAGGCCGATGCCCTCGACGCGCGGCCGTCGTCCGGTGGCGACGAGCAGCCGTTCGGCGCGCAGCTGCGTGCCGTCGGGCAGGTCGAGCACGTACTCGTCGCCGTCGAGCCGGGCCGCGCTCGCGTGCTGCCCGAGGTGCAGTGCGACGCCGTCGGCGCGCAGAGCTTCTCCGACGGCCTCGCCGAGCGCCCGGGGTTCGCGGGGGAGGACGTGGTCGGCGCCGTCGACGAGCGCGACGTCAGCACCGAGCCGCGTGAACGCCTGGGCCAGCTCGACCCCGGTCGGGCCGGCGCCGAGGACGAGCAGCCGGCGCGGGATTTCCTTCGCGCCCGTCGCTTCCCGGTTCGTCCACAGGCCGGGCAGCTCGCGGAGGCCCGGCACGGGCGGGATGACGGGGGCGGAGCCGGTCGCGACGACGATGTGGTCGGCGGTGTACTCCTTCCCGCCGACGGCGACGGTGTGCGGACCGGCGAGCCTGCCGTCGCCGCGCAACACCTCGATGCCGGTGTCGCGAGCCCACTTCTCGGCGTTCGCGTCGTCGTAGGACGAGACCATGAAGTCGCGCCAGGCGAGCGCCGCGGCGGCGTCCGCGCGGCCGGTGACCGCCTCGCGGGCCCCGGGGACGTC
Organism: Amycolatopsis camponoti; assembly: GCF_902497555.1. Taxonomy (NCBI): domain Bacteria; kingdom Bacillati; phylum Actinomycetota; class Actinomycetes; order Pseudonocardiales; family Pseudonocardiaceae; genus Amycolatopsis; species Amycolatopsis camponoti. The sequence continues at coordinate 1,348,671 of NZ_CABVGP010000001.1, forward strand.
GCGGGCCGCCGCGAGCGCTTCACCGGGCCGCAGCAGGGTTTTGGACGGGATGCACGCCCAGTAGGAGCATTCGCCGCCGAGCAGCTCCCGCTCGACGATGGCGACTCGCAGACCGCCTGCCGCGATGGCGGCCGCGGTGTGTTCGCCCGGTGCGCCACTGCCGAGGACGATGGCGTCGAAATCGTGGTGAGCCATGGTTCCTTCTTTCAGGGGGTCCTTCGAGGATCCGGTGCACGGGTCGCCCCGCGCACCGCCGGATGGGCTCAGGCGTCCTGGTGCTGCGCCATGTACTGGGCGTACCAGTTCGGCCATTCCTCGTCGTACTTCCCGGTTTCCTTCTCGTGCTCGCCGTGCGCGGCCGCTGCCTCGCGCAGCCCCTGCTCGAGCTTCTGCGTCGAGCTGTAGGTCACGCCGTCGACGCGCCCGGGAAGGCGGGTCGTGATCTCCTGCAGCAGCCAGGTGTTGCCGTCCGGGTCGCTGAACGACGCGAACGAGGAGTAGGTGCCGCGGTCGGGGTGGATGCCCGGGGCGAACGCGCCGGTCGCGTCGCGGTGGAAGACCTCGCTGACGTCGGCGCCGTGGGCGGCGAGCTCTTTGCGGGCCGCCTCGATGTCGTCGACGACGAGGTAAGTCCCGCGGACCGAACCCGGGGCGGCGTCGGTGATCCCGCTGCCGAACTGGACCGACGCCGCCGATCCCGGCGGGGTCAGCTGCACGACCCGGGTGTCGCCGAAGACGATGTCGGCGTCTTCGCGCCAGCCGAGGGCCTTGTAGAAGTGCTTGGTCCGGTCGACGTCGGTGACGGGCAGGACGACGACTTCGAGTTTCATGTCCATGATCGGAGCTCCTTCGGTGGAGGCAGACGGCCCGGTGCCGTCTGAAACCACTGTCGCCCGGCACGGGGCCCGTTGGCCCCAGGGAGACACCCTGGTCCGGCACGGGCCCGGGCCCCGGGGAGCGCGCTAGGGTTCCGGGTCATGTCCGGTCAAGAGCCGCGGCTGGTCGGCCGCGGCGACGAGCTCGCCCTGCTCGATGACGTGCTCGCCGCGGCGCGGGCGGGGCGGAGCCGGGTGCTGGTGCTGCGCGGCGAGGCCGGGATCGGCAAGACCGCGCTGCTGGACCACGTCGCGGCGCGAGCGGCGGGCTGCCGGGTCGCGCGGACGGCCGGCGTCGAGTCCGAGCGCGAGCTGCCCTACGCCGGACTGCAGCAGCTTTGCGCCCCCTTCCTGGATCGGCTCGAGCACCTGCCGGCGCCGCAGCGGACCGCGCTCGGCACGGCGTTCGGCTTGACCTCGGGCACCCCGCCGGACCGGTTCCTCGTCGGGCTGGCGGTGCTGACCCTGCTCGGCGAAGTCGCCGAGGACCGGCCCCTGCTGTGCCTGGTCGACGACGCGCAGTGGCTCGACCGGGCGTCGGCGCAGACCCTCGCCTTCGTCGGGCGGCGGCTGCTGGCCGAGCCGATCGCGCTGCTGATCGCGGTGCGCGAACCGGCCGGCGACCTCGACCTGGCCGGCCTGCCGGACCTCGTGGTCCGCGGCCTCGGCGAAGCGGAGGCCCACGCCCTGCTCGAGTCGGTCATCAAGGGCCCGCTCGACCCGCGGGTGCGCGACCGGATCATCGCCGAAACGCACGGCAACGCGCTCGCCCTGGTCGAGCTGCCCCGGTTCTGGACGGCCGCCGAGCGGGCCGACGGGCTTCTCAGCCCGGATGGCGACGCGCTGGCCGAGCGCCTCGAGCGCTGCTTCCTGCAGCAGCTGGATCCGCTGCCACCCGACACCCGGAAGCTGCTGCTGGCCGCGGCCGCGGAGCCACTGGGGGACGCGACCCTGCTCTGGCGCGCGGCCGGTGAGCTCGGACTGGGCGCCGACCCGGCGGCCGCCGCCGAGACGACCGGGCTGATCGAGTTCGGGTCGCGGATCCGGTTCCGGCACCCGCTCGTGCGCTCGGCCGTCTACCGGTCCGCGTCGGCGCGGGAGCGGCAGGAAGTGCACCGGGTGCTCGCGGCGGTCACCGACGCGGGCGTCGACCCGGACCGGCGCGCCTGGCACCGCGCCCAGGCGACCGTCACCCCGGACGAAGACGTCGCGGCCGAACTGGAGCGCTCGGCCGGCCGCGCCCAGGCGCGAGGGGGACTCGCCGCCGCCGCGGCGCTGCTCGAACAAGCGGCCACGCTCACCCCCGATCCGGCGCTGCGCGCCCGGCGGGAGCTCGCGGCGGCCCGGGCGAAACGCGGCGCGGGCGCGCTCGGAGCGGCACTGGGCTTGCTGGGCGCGGCCGAGGCCGGGCCACCGGATCCCGCGCGGGACGCCGAGATCGAACGGCTGCGCGGACAGATCGCGTTCGACCAGCGGCGCGGCGGCGACGCCGTGGAGCTGCTCCTGCACGCCGCCGGATCCCTCGAGGGCGGCGATGCCCGCGAAACGTACTTGGAAGCGCTCGGTGCCGCCGTGTGGGCCGAGAGCGACGTCGTCGAGGCGGCGCGGCGAACGCGGGCGGCGCCGGCGGCCCAGGTGCCACCGACCGCCGTCGATCTCGTGCTCGACGCTCTCGCCACCCGGCTCACCGACGGCTACGCGGCCGCGGCCCCTTTGATGACCCAGGCGACGGAGGCCGTCCGGACACTGGACACCGGCGGCGAGAACACCGAGCGCGTGCTGTGGCTGCTGGGCAACCGGGCCGGCGGAACCCTGGCGACCGAGATGCTGGACCACGCGGCCGGCCGCGCGTTCGCCGAGCGTCAGGTCCGGCTGGCGCGCGAGACCGGTGCGCTCGTCCAGCTGCAGTTCGCGCTCAACTTCCTCGCCAACCACGAGCTGCTGGCCGGCGAGCTGACCGCGGCACAGGCGCTCGTCGAAGAGGACCGCCTGCTCGCCGACGTCACCGGGGGCCGTCCGGTCGGGTACAGCGCGATCCTGCTCGCCGCGCTGCGCGGCCGGGAAGCCGTTGCCACCGCGGAGATCGCGACCGCGGCGGCGCAGGCGGCCGAGCGGGGCCAGGGCCGGGTCGTGCGGTTCGCCGGCTACGCGAACGCGGTGCTCGCCAACGGACTCGGCCGCCACGACGTCGCCCGGGACGCGGCCCGGCGGGTGTTCGAGCACGACACCGTCGGCCACCAGGCCTTGGCGACGGCCGAATTGGCGGAGGCCGCGTCGCGCACCGGGGACGACGACCTCGTCGCCGCCGCGCTGAACCGGATGTCCGAACGGGCTCGGACAGCGACCCCGACCGCCTGGACCCGGGCGCTCGAAGCCCGGCTCCGAGCGTTGGCCGGCGACCGCCCCGGCGAGTGCTACGCCGAATCGATCGCCCTGCTCACCGGGACGCCGCTGCGGATCGACCTGGCCCGTGGCCACTTGCTGTTCGGCGAATGGCTCCGGCGCGAGGGCCGCCGGACCGACGCCCGGAAGCACCTGCGCACCGCCCACGCGATGACCTCCGCGATGGGGCTCGAAGCCTTCGCCGACCGCGCTCGCCGTGAGCTGCTGGCCACGGGGGAGACCGCGCGCAAACGCACCACCGGGACCGCCGAGGAGCTGACGGCCCAGGAGTTCCAGATCGTGCGGCTCGCTCGCGAAGGACTGTCCAATCCGGAAATCGGCACCAGGCTCTTCCTCAGTCCGCGCACCGTGGAATGGCATCTGCGGAAGGTCTTCGGCAAGCTCGGGATCAGCTCGCGGCGTCAGCTGCGCGACGCTGCGGTCGACGTGGTGGCTGCGCCGTAACGCCGTCGTCGACGTGCAAGGCCAGCGTCCGACGCCAGTACTCGGTGACCGAGTGCCGCAACCGTTCTGTGTCGACGGCTTCCGCGTCGAGAAGTCGTTGCAGCCCGATCCCGCGGAGTTGCCCGACGACGGCGACCGCGACCTCGCCGGCTTCGACGTCGGGCCGGATGGTGCCGTCGTCGATCCCCGCGGTGACGTCTTCGCGCAGGTCGGCGCGAAACGCCTCGTCCCGCTCGCGGAAGATCGGGGCCAGTTCCGACGCGGTGGCCGCCTCGGCCCACAGCAGCAGGAACGCCCGGTTCAGCACGCCCACCCCGCCGAGCGCTCCGACGTACCCCTCGATCAGCCGCAGGAGACGGTCCAGACCGGGTGACAGGTCACCGAGGCCGGGCACGAATCCGGTCTGCGTCGCGCGCGCCAGGCGTTCGAGGAGTACCTGCTTCGACCCGAAGTGATGAGTGACCAGGCCACGGCTGTACCCGGCGCGTTCACCGACGCGCGCCAGCGTCAGCGAGCGGACGCCCTGTTCGACGACGAGTTCGGCGGCGGCGCCCAGCAACGCGGCTTCGGCCTGGTCGCGGCGCTCCTGCTGGGTGCGACGGGTAGTGGTCATGGGGAGGATCCTACAACATACTTGCCAGCCGACCAACAAGTGTGTCAGTCTGGCCGTGTTGCGCGAACGGAGGATTTCGATGATCGAGATTGACGAGCACGCGGTGGATGCCTTGCTGACCGAGGATCCGGGCGGTCCCGTGGTGATGCTGAACCTGCTGCGGTTCCGCCCGGACGGTGGTCGCGAGAGCTACCAGCGCTACGCCGAGGCACTCGGCCCGGCGGTCAACGCGCGATACGGCGTGCGGGTGGAGTACCTCGGCGACGCCGGGCGCGCCCTGGTCGCCGAGGACGGCCAGGCTTGGGACATGGTGGTCTTGGTCCGCTACCCGAGCCGGCAGGCGTTCGCCGACATGATCGGTGACCCGGAATACCAGGCGGTGTCCCATTTCCGCAGTGAGGCGTTGGTGGAGTCGGTCCTGCAGCCGACCACGCCGGTCGCCTTGCCGGCCTGACGTCGTCCTCCGCATCGTTGCCCGGACCCAGGAACGAGAATGCTCCCTCCATCCCCGGCCGCCGCGCTGTACCCGCGGGCACGGCTCACCCCGGAAGCGGCAGAACTCCCCATGGCCCCTCGCACAAGGGAAATCCCCGGCGGCGGCCGCTGGCACCACTTCGCCACCGGTGACCGGGTGCTCGTGTTCGACGAGCCGGACCCGGCGACCGGATGGTCGGCCGTCCGCCGCGGCACGGTGACGGGAGCCGGCCCCGAAAGCATCGAGGTGGACTTCGGCGCGGCCGGCCAGGCGGCGTTCACGACGGCCGACCGGATCCGGATCAGTCACGTGGCCGGGTCCTGTCGCTGCGTGGTGGCCCTTCCGTGACGTCGGCCTGGGCCCCGCTCGCCGTCGCGAGCGGGGCCACGAGGTTCTCCCTCAGGAACCCGGCGGAGTCCAGTCCGCGGGAAGGCCGGACTGGGCCAGGACCGCGGCGAGGTTGTAGTAGTCCGTGTCGGTGGCGATCAGGCTGTGGCGCAGCTTCAGGATGGCCGTCGCCGGGACCGAGAACGGCCGGGGAGCGCCGGTGATCTGTCCGGAGTAGACCGCCTGGATCGCGACGTCGTCGCCGTCGCGGAAGGCGTTGACCAGGCGCAGCTGGACGCCGGGGATGAACTGGTCGGTGCGGCGTTTCCAGTCCGCGACCCCGGTCCGCCCGTGCCAGACGACGCCGACGGCGTTGTCGGTGTAGGTCGCGTCGGTCGTGAAGAGCCGGGCCAGCCGGTCGGGGTTCGGCGAGTTCCAGCCGGCGATCCAGTCCCGGGCGACGCGGGGGACCGATGTTCGGCTGCCGGTCGATTGTCCGATGTGGACTGTAGTCTCCGGTTGTGCGTGGGCGATCGTGCCCGCCGTGGTGGCGGCGAGGGCGAGCGTGAGGGCGGGGACGGCGAGGCGCAGGGAGCGGTTCATCGGAAGGGACCTTTCTCGGTGGGAGGATGGGGGGATCAACGGAGGCCGGCGAGGCGGCCGCGTTCGAAGTGGGCCGCGACGGCGTAGCCGCCACCGCCGGCGACGGCGAGAACCCAGAACACGCCCGGAGTGCCGAAGAAGAGCGCGGCCGCGGAGACCAGGGCGAGCCACGTGCCGAGGCAGTAGTGCAGCACGTTGCGGCGCACGGCCCCTTCGCCCAGGTACAGCAGGCCGACGACGAGCCCGGAACCGGCCGGCCACAGCACGGTCGCCAGCTCCGGATTGCCCGAAGTGGACGTCAACGCGGTGATGGCGAGGAACAACGCGGCGAACCCGCCGGCCCAGGAAAGGCCGAGCAGCTTGCCGGCGAGGAGCTCGGGCTTTCCGGCGCCGCGTCGGGAACGAGCGACGGCGAGGACGCTGAACAAGGTGCCGGCGGCGAGGCCGAGGGCGAGCACCGTCGTCGGCAGCCAGGAGGGCAGGCCGGCGCCGCTTCGGTCGAGGGCGGAAGCGCCGTGCCCGAGCACGTACGCGAGGCCGAAGCTGAGGTAGGCGGCACGGCTGTCGACGACGCCGATCCGGCGGTCGGGAGCGGTGGCGGGGGCCGGGGCGGTGAGGACGGCGGTGGTCATGGCTGATACCTCCGAGACAGGTGGGTGCGCGAGGCGAAGCCGGCTTGCTCAGTCGACGAGGTGGGCCAGCGGGACGACGAGCCGCCGGGTGAGGTCGGCGGGCCACGGGAAGATCCGGGCGGTGGCGCGCTGGTGGGCGAGCCCGTGCAGGCCCAGCCACAGCGCGATCGCGTCGGCGGCCGGGTCGGTGCTGGTGCAGTCGCCGGTCGCGACGCAGGCGGTCAGGCCGTCCACCACCACGGCCATGGCGTCCGCGCCGAGACCGGACAGGTCTTCGGCGGTGACTTCGCCGCCGGTGACGACCGGGTTCCAGAGCCCGCCGAACATCGTGCGGTACCGCTCGGGGTGGTCGTGGGCGAAGGTGACGTAGGCCTGGCAGATGGCGAGCAGCTGCCGCCGTGGGCCGGGTCCGGTCTCGTCGGCGGCGGCCCGCAGCCGGGCGGTGAGCTCGGCGAAGGCCTCCCGCACGAGGGCGAGCATGATCGCCTGCGGGCCGCGGAAGTGGTGGTAGATCGAGGGAGTCGCGACGCCGGCCCGGCGGGCGACGGCGCGGAGCGTGACGGCTCGTTCGTCACCGCCGGCGTCGAGCAGGGCGGTTGCCGCGGCGAGGATCTCGGCGCGGAGCCGGCCGCCGTGCCCGCGGGGGTTCGGCGTGCGGGTCGTCATGGCCGCGCTTACGGGACGATGACGACTTTGCCGGCGACCGTGCGCGACTCGGCGAGCGCCAGCGCCGCACCGGCGTCGGCCAGCGGGAACCGTGCGGCGATCTGCGGGACCAGGACGCCGTCGGCGAGGAGCCGCAGCACCTGCGTGAGGTCGTCGGCGAGCCGGGTGCGGAAGGTGGCGAGGCGGCGGCGACCGGCCCAGAAGTTGTAGAAGTGCGCGCCCTTGCCGTTGGGCAGGAAGTTCCATGCGAGCAGCCGGCCGAACGACTTCAGCACCGGCAGGCGGGAGCTGCCCTCGTCGTCCTTGGTGGCCGCGGTTCCGTAGGACACCAGGGTTCCGCCGCGACGCAGCAGCCGCCACGACTCGGTCAGCCCGGCGCCGCCGACGTGGTCGAACACCGCGTCCACGCCGTCCGGCGCGAGCTCGCGGATGCGCTCGTACATCTTCGGGTCGCGGTAGTCGACCGGGGTGGCGCCCCAGGCGCGCACGGCGTCGTGGTGGCGGGTCGAGGCGGTGCCGATGACCTTGATGCCGGCGTGGCGGGCCAGCTGCACGAGCGTGGAGCCGACGCCGCCGTTGGCGCCCAGCACGACGATCGTCGAGCCGGCCCGCACCTTGGCCGTGCGGTGCAGCATCTGCCAGGCGGTGATGCCGTTGACCAGCACGGTCTCGGCCGCGGCGGCGTCGACGCCGTCGGGCACGGGCACCAGGTCCGCGGCGTCGACGAGCAGGGAGCTGGCCCAGCCGCCGATCTTGGTGACCGCGGCGAACCGGCGGCCGATCATGGCCCGGTCGACGTCCGGGCCGGTGGCGGTCACCGTGCCGACCACGTCGTAGCCGGGGACGAAGGGGAACGGGGGCTGGTCGTAGTACTTGCCGCGGCGCATCTGCTGTTCGGCGAAGGAGACGCCGGTCGCCTCCATTTCCAGGATGACCTGGCCGGCGGCGGGGGCCGCGAGGGCGGTGGTGCCGACCTGCAGACCGTCCGTCCCGACCTTGCCCGGCAGGACGATCGTGGTGGCGGTGATGGTGTCGATCATGGCTGGCTCCGTTTCGGCTGGGCTGATTACGGTCGTAACCTTACGGCCGTAACTCTGGTGCGCGCAAGAGCTAACGCCGATAAGTTTTCAGGTGTAAGGTGACGCCCATGGCCGACACCCCGAGCGCCGCCACGCGCACCCGCAACCGGCGCGGAGAAGGCGGCCGCCTGCGTGAGGACATCGTCGACGCGGCGGTCGAACTGCTCGACGAGACCGGCGACGAAAGCGCCGTCACGCTGCGGTCCGTCGCCCGCCGCGTCGGGATCGCGGCCCCGTCGATCTACCGGCACTTCCCGGACCAGCCTGCCATCATGCTGGCCGTCGTCCAGCAGGCGTTCGACGAGCTGGAAGCGCGATTGCGGGCCGCGCTCGACACGGCGAAAGACCCCCGGCCCCGGCTGTTCGCGGTGTGCAACGCCTATCTCGGCTTCGCACAGCACCGCCCGGGCCGCTACCGGACCATGTTCGGTGGCCTGTGGATGCCCGACCTCGCCCAGGGATCACTGACCGAAAGCGACATGCTCGCACTGGGCCAGGGGTGCCTGGAACTGATCACCGGCGCGCTGGCCGACTGCGTGGCGGCGGGAGAGGCGACGAGCACCGACCCCTCGGCCGACGCGATCGCGTTGTGGCTGGGGATCCACGGTCTCGCTCACCAGCGCGCGGCGACCGTCGCGTTTCCGTGGCCGCCGGACATCGCCGAACGGATCATCACCGCGCTCGCTCATCTACGCACCTGAGGTCGCCGGGGCGGCGACACACCGCCCCGGCGAGCCCATGATCAGCTCTGGGTGAGCAATCCCCGCATCTCGGTGATCTCCGCCTGCTGGGCGTCGATGATCTTCTGGGCCAGCGCCTTCGCGTCGGCGTTGCTGCCCTTCGAGAGCTCGGTCTCGGCCATGTCGACCGCGCCCTGGTGGTGCTTGATCATCATGTCCAGCCACATCTTGTCGAACTCCGCGCCCTTGGCGGCTTCGAGCTTCTTCATGTCCTCTTCGGACATCATCCCAGGCATCGATCCGCTCATCCCCGGCATCGACTCGTGGGTCATGCCGGGCATGCCCGACATGCCCGCGCCCCAGCTGGTCAGCCAGCTCTGCATCTGCTGGATTTCCGGGTCCTGCGCCTTCGCGATGCGGCTCGCGAGGTCGACCACCTTCGGGTCGGTGCTCCGCGACGGGACCAGCTTCGCCATGTCCAGCGCCTGGCTGTGGTGCGGGACCATCTGCTGGGCGAAGGTCACGTCGTCGGCGTTGTGGTCGGCGGCCGCCGGCGCGGAGGAAGACGGCGCCGACGGGCCGTGGTCCATTCCGGACATGGAGTCGTTGCCGCTGCAGGCGCCGAGGAGCAGGGCGGAGACGACGGCGATGCCGCCGATGATGACGGTTTTGCGCATGACAAATCCTTCTCTGTGGTGCGTGGGTGAATTCGACGGACCGTTAAGGGGCCGGGTCGATCACGTGCGCAAGACGCAGAGGGACGTCAGGATTTCGCGGCCGCCTCGGTCGGGTGGACGTCCGCGGCGTGGCGAGCCGCGAAGGCCGGCGAAACGGGGGAAGGTCGTGGTCAGCCACGAAATCCCCAGGAACCCGACCAGCGCGAGCAGGAGAGCCCCGGCCGCGAACAGCACGGCCAGGCAGAGGTGGAGCAGGTCGTGCAGGCCGTTCGGCATGCCCGGATGGTGCTCACCGGATGCCCCGTCCGGGGCGGAGCCGGTCATGTCCGGCTCGAAGCCGGGTGCGACGTGCGCGACGGCGGTCGATGCCGCGTCGCCCATGCGGTGGGACAGGCTCACGTGGTGCATCGCGATGACGCCCATGGCGACGGCGCACAGCAGGATGACCTGCTGCACCTTGCCGAGCCGGGTCGCCGTCACTGTTTCACCGTAGCAATCGAAGTCGGGGCCGCGCCGTCCAGCGGTCCTGCCGGGGATTTGCTTGCTACACGGACAGAAACGCGAGCCGGTTCGAGCTACCGCTCAGCGATGCTTCGCCGTGGCATCGCCGCCGAGCTGCCACATTTCGTAATTGCCGCATTCCGCGGTGATCTCGGCCGCCGCCTGAGCCGCGGCGACGAAGTCGTCGACCACCGGGGTGAGATGTGCGGCCGCCACGGCGAGGCACACCTGGTCCGGCGCCAGATCCGGGACGGGCACGTAGACGACCTCCGGATGCGTGTAGAAAACGGTCGCCGAGCGCGCCAGGAACGAGATGCCCCGGCCGGAGGCGACGTGCTCGAGCGTTTCGTCCACGCCGCGAACCAGGTATCCGGCGTTGAGGTGCGGGCGCCGGGTGGGCTGCGTGCTCGCGTCGGCGTGCCAGAGCAGCGGCTCGCCGGCCAGGTCGGCCTCGGTGACTTCTTCCTTGCCGGCCAGGCGATGCCCGGCGGGCAGGACCGCCACCCGCGGCTCGGTGTAGAGCGGAACGACCCGCAGGCCGGTCTCGTCGATGGGCAGCCGCACATAGCCGACGTCGAGGCGGCCGTCGAGCAGCATCGCGGCTTGCTCGTCGGCCTCGATGCGTTGCACGTCGACCCGCACATCCGGGTGCCGGACGGCGAACTGCTGGATCGCCGGGGCGACCGCGATGCCCGCCCGGAAGCCGACCATCATCCGCTGGTCGCCCCGCGCGGCCGCGGTCACCCGGCGGCGGGCCGCGTCGGCGGAGGCCAGCAACGGGGCGGCGTCGGTCAGCAGTTGCGCGCCGGCGCCGGTCAGCGTCACCCCGTGGCTGTCCCTGGTGAACAGCGCCGTGCCGAGATCCTGTTCGAGCGCGCGGATCTGCCGGCTCAGCACCGGCTGCGCGATGTGCAGCTGTTCGGCGGCGCGGCCGAAGTGCAGCGTGCCGGCCACCGCGACGAAGTAGCGCAGCTTGCGCAGGTCCAGATCCATCAAGGGCCTCCCCGGGTCCGGCGATGCCACCAGGGTATCGCCGCGGCCGAAAGAGGTCTTGGACATCAACTCGGACCGGCGGCAACCATGGATGTCGGGCGCCCCGCAGACACTTCCGACTCCAGAAAGCAGCACACCATGAGCACCATCAGCATCATCGGCCTCGGGGGCATGGCCCGCGCCATCGCCACCCGCGCGGTCGAGGGCGGCCACACCGTCGAGGTCATCGGCCGCGACGCGGCCAAGGCCAAGGACCTGGCCGCCGAGCTGGGCGGCAGCGCGACGGCCGGAACGTTCGGCGCCGCCCCGGCCGGCGACATCGTGGTCTCCGCAGTGCCTTATTCCAGCGCCGCGCAGGTCCTCGCCCAGTTCGGCGACGCGCTGGCCGGCAAGATCGTCATCGACATCTCCAACACCTTCAACGCCGACGCCACCGGGGTCGTCACCCCCGCCGGCACCTCCGGTGCACAGGAGATCGCCAAGACCCTTCCGGCGAGCGCGCACGTCGTGAAGGCGTTCAACACCGTCTTCGGCCACGTTCTGGCCCAGGGCGGCCGGTTGGACGTGCTCATCGCCGGCGACGACATGGACGCCAAGACACGTGTGTCGGCCTTCATCGAGAGCCTCGGGCTGCGTCCGCTGGATGCCGGCGATCTCGCGGCGGCGCGGTGGCTGGAGGCGGTGGGTCCGCTGCTGATGGGCCTGGCGAACCACGGCGCGGGGTTCGACATCAGCCTCGGCGTCACCATCAAGGATTGAGCGGGAAACATCGTGCGAGTTTTCGTCACCGGCGGGACCGGCCATCTCGGTTCCCACATCATCCCCGAGCTCATCGCCGCCGGGCACGAGGTCACCGGCTTGGCCCGCTCGGACCCGGCCGCGACCGCGCTGTCCGCGCTCGGCGCGACGGTGCGTCGCGGCAGCCTCGAGGATCTCGACGGGCTCAAGGAGGCAGCCGCGGACTCCGACGGCGTCATCCACGTCGCGCACCGGCAAGACCTGCTCCCCACCGGCGGAATCGACGCCGTGGCCGCCGCGGAGGTCCCGATCATGCTCGCCTACGGCGAAGCGCTCGCGGGCACCGGCAAGCCGCTGGTCGCGGCCGGCAGCATCGGCTCGCCGGGCAACCTGGGCCGGCCGTCCACCGAGCAGGACCGGCCCTGCCCGCGGGCGAGGAGCACGCGGGCACCCTGCGGGCCCGCAACATCGTGGAGACCACCGTCATCGGCCTGGCCGAGCGGGGAGTGCGGTCGTCGATCGTGCGCATCGCCAACATCGCGCACAGCACGACCGATCAAGCCGGTTTCCTCCAGGTGCTGATCGCGCTCGCGAAGGAGAAGGGTGTCGTCGGCTACCCCGGAGAAGGAGCCAACCAGTGGAACGCCGTGCACGTCCGCGACGCCGCCTCGGTGTTCCGCCTGGCCTGGGAAAAGGGCCCGGCCGGCAGCTACTGGCACGCGGTCGCGGACGGCGCCATCCCGCTCCGCGCCATCGCCGAGGCCATCGGCAGCCGGCTCGGCCTGCCCGCCGTGAGCATCCCCGCCGACGTCCTGATGGTGCCGGGCTACTTCGGGTTCCTGGCGAACATCGTGACGCAGAGCTACCCGGCGTCCAACCTCATCACCCGCCGGACCCTCGGGTGGGAACCCACCCAGCCCGGCCTGCTCGACGGTCTGGACAACGGCCACTACTTCCGCGCGAACTGAGGACGGGGCAACCGCACGGAGAGTGTGGGCGTCAGGAACGAAGCGGGCGCAGGCCGGTGCGGATCTCGCTGACCAAGATCTCGGGTTGTTCCAAGGCCGCGAAGTGCCCGCCCTTGCTTGCCTCGCCGTAGTGGATCAGATTGCGGTAGGTGTCTTCGATCCAGCTTCGCGGCAGGCGCGGGATGTCCCCCGGGAAGACGGTCACCGCGACCGGAAGCGTCAGCTTCGGGCCGGCGAAAGTGAGCGATTTGTTCTCCCAGTAGATGCGGCCGGACGACGCCGCGCTGTTGGTGAACCAGTAAAGGGATATCGCGTCGAGCATGTCGTCGAGGCCGAGGACGTCCTCGGCGAGCCCCTGGTTGTCGGTCTTGGACTGGAACTTCTCGTAGATCCACGCCGCCTGACCGGCGGGAGAGTCCGCCAGAGCGAACCCGACAGTCTCCGGCTTCGTGCCCTGAAGGTGGTTCGACCCACCGAGATCGCCGGCGTAGAGGGCGAGGGTCTCCACAGCGTGGCGCTGTTCGGGCGACAAGGTTTCGGGTATCCGGGCGGGAAAAGCGTACTGGGTGTTCAGGTGAATTCCGAGGAGCCCGTCCGGTTGCATGGCGCCGAGGGCGGTGGTGACGACGGCACCCCAATCGCCGCCTTGCGCGGCCCATCTCGGGTAGCCGAGACGCTTCATCAGCTCCACCCACGCGCCGGCGATGCGCGACACCGTCCACCCGGTCTCCGTGGGCTTCTGGGAGAACCCGAACCCGGGCAGCGACGGGATGACGACGTCGAACGAATCGGCGGCGTCTCCGCCGAACGAAACCGGATCGGTCAGCGGGCCGATCAGCTTCAGGAACTCGACGATCGAGCCCGGCCACCCGTGCGTGAGGAGCAGCGGCATCGCGTGGGGGTTCCCGGACCTGACGTGGACGAAGTGGATGTCCAGCCCGTCGATCTCGGTCAGGAACTGGGGGAAGCGATTGAGCTCGGACTCGAAGCGCCGCCAGTCGTAGCCGCGTTCCCAGTAGCCGACCAGAGATCGGGCGTTCTCCACGCGGACCCCTTGCGACCAGTCGTCCACCGTTTCCGGATCCGGCCAGCGCGTTCTGGCCAGTCGCTGCTTCACGTCGTCGATCTCCGAATCCGGGATCGAGACGGTGAACGGGCGGAGGAGGGCCGAGGCGGTCATGGTCTTCTCCAGGGGCTCCGAAGCAACTTTTCGTTGCACACTGGTGTGCAACCTACTTCATTGCACACCGGTGTGCAAGAATGCTGCCGTGCCCACCGAGTCCTCCCGTGCGCGCTCGATGAACGAGACACGCGATCGCATCCTCGACGTCGCCCTCGATGTGCTGGGAGAGAACCCCGACGCCGGAATGGGCGACATCGCCGCCGCTGCCGGCGTCGTCCGCCGCACCGTCTACGGGCACTTCCCCTCGCGCCTCGACCTGGTCCGGACACTCACGGAACGGGCCGTCGCCGAGATGACAGCCGTGCTCACCGAAGCCAACGCCTCCGCCGCGGAAGCGGACGCGACGTGGGTCGAATTCATCGCCCGCCTCTGGCCGGTGGCGCACCGGTACCGAGTGCTGCTGGCACTGCGCCGTGGCGAGTACGGCGAGGCGATCCACGGCCTGCTCGGGCCGGTCGACGAGCTCCTCGCCGACCTCGTGGAACGGGGCCAGGACAGCGGTGTGTTCGCCCGGCACCTGCCGGCGGGCGTTCTGAGCCAGGTTGCTTACGGCGTCGTGTTCGCCATCGCGGACAGCGAACTGTCGAACGGAACCTCCGGCGCCCGAGCGGCGACGATCACGAGCTTGCTGATGCTGGGAGTTCCCGAGACGCGCGCGCTCGCTCTCGTGGGCGACCCGTCCTGATTCGCCGCCTTCCCGTCATCGGTCTCCCGTCGGAGCGGGAATGGCGTTGTCGATGAGGACGGCGGCGATGGCGGCGGCGGTGGGGAAGGACGCGCTGTCGAGGACGCGGGTGCGGGCCGAGGCGCCGTCGATGAGCAGCGCCAGTTGCTCGCCGAGCTGTTCGGGGTCGGTGGCGCCGGCTTCGCGGGCGGTGTCGGCGAGCCGCGCGGCGATGGCTTTCTTGTAGTCCCGTGCGTACTGGGATGCGGGGTGCCGGGGGTCGTGGAGTTCGACGGCCGCCGCGATGTACGGGCACAGGGGCGTGGACGCGGGTATGTCGAAGGCGGCGAGGAGCCGTTCGCGGGGTGTGAGGTCGGGGCGGTCGAACACTTCGGGCATGACGTCGGGATCGAACCGGCGCAGGTATTCGGCGACGAGTTCGTCCTTGCCGGCGAAGTGCTGGTAGACCGTGTGCTTCGAGACCTGGGCCGCCGCGCTGAGCTGGTCCATGCCCGTGCGGTTGATGCCCTGGTCGCGGAACAGCTGCTGCGACGCGCCGAGGATCCGCTCGCGCGCGCCCCGGCCCCGGCGGCGGCCTTGGGGCCCCTTCTCCAACTCCGTCATGTCTCCAGCATAACCGGGTCGAGTACCGACCGGTGTACATAACTTGCCCCCGAGTCGACCGTCCGCTACGTTAACCAAACAGATCGGTACACATAACGTGCCGACTGGCGACTCGAAGGAGCGAACGTGGGAAAGCTCGACGGCAAGGTCGCGGTGATCACCGGCGGATCGACCGGCATGGCGCTGGCCGGCGCGAAGCTGTTCGTGGAGGAAGGGGCGCACGTCTTCATCCAGGCCCGGCGGCAGGACGCGCTGGACGAGGCCGTCAGGCTGATCGGCCGCAATGTCACCGCCGTCCAGGGCGACGCGGCCGAACTGGCCGACCTGGACCGCTTGTACGACACGGTCAAGCGGGAAAAGGGTTCGATCGACGTGCTGTGGGCCAGCGCCGGGATGGGCGAACCCGCCGCACTCGGCGAGATCACCGAGGAACAGTTCCACCGCGCGTTCGGGCTCAACGCCCGCGGCACCCTGTTCACCGTGCAGAAGGCCTTGCCGCTGCTCAACGACGGCGCGTCGGTCTTCATGACCGGCTCGAACGCCTCACTCGGGGGTTTCCCCGGCTGGAGCCTGTATGCGGGAAGCAAGGCCGTGCAGCAGGCCTGGGCCCGCGTGTGGCTCAACGAGCTGAAGGACCGCAAGATCCGGGTGAACGTCCTGACCCCCGGCCAGGTTTCCACCGCCAAGCAGGAAGAACTGTTCGACGAGGCAACCCGGGCGGCGTTCGAATCCCTGATCCCGCGGGGAAAGATGGGCCGCCCCGAGGAGATCGCCGCCGTCGCGCTGTTCCTCGCCTCCGACGACTCCGGCTACGTCAACGGCCTGGAGCTGGTCGCCGACGGCGGCGTCACCGCACTCTGAACCACGCAACCTCACGACAGGACGAGAACATGAGCGCAATCACCCTCATCGGTACGGGAAACATGGCCCGCACGATCGGCACGCGCGCGGTGGCGGGCGGCAACACGGTCGAGGTCATGGGGCGAGACCAGTCCAAGGCCGACGACCTGGCCAAGTCTCTGGGCGGCGCCGCGACGCCGGGCAAGTGGGGCGCGGTCCCGACCGGGGACATCGTCATCACGGCCCTGTTGTACGACGGTGTCGTTCCGGTCGTCACGGAGTTCGGAGACGCCCTCGCGGGCAAGGTCATCATCGACATCAGCAACCCCTTCAACGCGACGTTCGACGGACTGGCCCACCGCGAGGAGACGTCGATCGCCCAGGAAGCCGCCAAGGTCGCCCCGCCAGGCGCCAAGGTGGTGAAGGCTTTCAACACGATCTTCCGCAACGTCCTGGAGAAGGGCAGGCCCACGGTCTTCATGGCGGCCGACGACGCACAGGCCAAGGCGGACGTGGCGGCGTTCGTCAGGAGCCTCGGGCTACGACCGCTGGACGTCGGCGGCCTGAAAATGGCGCACTGGCTGGAAGGAATGGGCGTCGTGACGGTGGGCCTCGCGAGCAACGGGATCGGCCACGGAGACTTCTCCTTGGGAGTCAACGAGTTCTCCACCTGAGCGCGGCCTCGGGCGAAGCGTCAACGGAGAGGTCTTCGTAAATTGTCCGACTTTCTGCAGGAACACACGGTCGAATGGCTGGAGTACTTCGGGCGGCACGGATACCCGGACGTGAAGCCTCTTGGCGCAGGCGTCGAGGGCGCGATCTACCGCCTCGGTGACGGAACGGTCGCGAAAGTGTGGGCCCGTCGTGGTGTCTCGGAGCTGGTCCGGATGCAGAAGTTCTACGCCGATGTCGCCGCAGGTGGTCTGCCGTTCGACACCCCGGTGATTCTCGGCGTGGAAGAAATCGACGCGTCGGCCGTGACCTTCGAGCGAGAGCTGTTCGGGAAGCCGCTGCGGGAAAGACTGTCCACCACTGCCGATGGTATCGACCACCGATCGGCCACGGCTGTGATCGGAATCCTGCGTGCGCTGGCGGAGGTGTCGGCGACCGCCGCCATGACAGCGCTTCCGGTCCTGGGCGAGCAGGATCCGTTCTGGTCGGACGGGAGCTTCACGGAGGCGCTGAGCGCGCTGCTGGTTCGCCGGGTCGACCGATTCGGGAGTCTCATCAGCAGCGAAGTCGAAGGATTCGACCGGTTGTTCGCCCGCGTCCTGGAGATGCTGCCAGGGCTGGAACCGGTCCCTTCCGCGTTGATTCATGGTGACCTCTTCGGTGAGAACATCCTCGTCGACAAGGCCGGGGACCCGTCCGCGGTGCTTGACTTCGGCTTCATCTCGACCGCCGGAGACCCGCGGTTCGACGCCGCCGTCACGGCGATGATCATGGACATGTACGGGCCCTACGCCTCGGCGGCAACGCAGGCGCTGACCGCCCGGATCGTGGAAGAACTGGGCTATCCGATCGAGGTCTTGATCCTTTATCAAGCCGCGTACGCGATAGCCACCAGCAACTCCTTCACATCGGACGGCTCTGACGGTCATTTTTCCTGGTGCATGGCGCAGCTGGATCGCGCCGACGTCCGGGATGTCTTGAAGGTTCGCTGACTTCATTCGCGAACGGCGCCAGGCGCTCGAGGGTGCCGATGTCGTGGAAGCGTTGATCGGTCTCGTGCGCAAGGAGCGAGCGGTTGCTGATCATCAGCGAGAACAGGGTGCCCAGGAAGATCGGCGGAACACCGACGCGGAAACCGGGTTCGTGCACCTGCGGTCGCGCTACTACGACCCGGCCACCGCGTTGTTCCTCACGGTCGACCCGCTCTCGGGGTGCATCCTTGAATGGGACTCCCAGCACGGTGCTGTCGAGAAGTACTCGAAGAACGGCAGGAACCATCTCGGCGAGCTCGACCCCGACACCGGGGAACAGACGAAGGACGGCGATCCGACCAGGCGAGTGGAGAAGCAGATGTGGGCGGTCACCGGTTACGGCCGAGATGAAAGCCTGGTGTTCGAACAGGATCTCGCCGGGCTCGGCGAGGACGAGCTGGCGCGTCTGCTCGGCGGCGATCCCGGCGAGTACCAGGGCGGTGACGTCGCCATCTCCGCCGAGGGCCGGGAGCTGCTGGCGGACAGGCACGGAATCCGGTTCGAGCCGGACGTCGAGTATTTTCTCAGCTACTTCCGGGACTATCCCGGGCAAGTGGTGCGTCAGGCAGGAGACGACGGCAGGCAATGAGGGTGCGGGCGAGCCTCCACAGTGGACTGTTCGAAGCCGCTTGAGCTGATTCGTCGACCACCGGGACGACCGAGGAGGGCAGCCGCGAGATGACCGGCGCCGGACGCGCTCGGCGTCTTCGGACTGCCAGCCTTCCCGGGCGATGAAAGCGGCGAGCTGCTCGGCCGCGTCGCGCGCTCCGATGAGCGGGGAGAGCGCTCACCGTGCAGCGGGGAACCCGGCACATCGGTCGTGCACCCATGCCCATGTTCAGCACCCGTGGCGCTCACCGCTCAGCCGTCCGGCGGCTGGCCCCGGGACGGGCCGAGTCACCACCATCAATCAGAGGCCCGGTGCCGGCGACACACCGCTGGGCGGTCGATGCTGCCGGTTTCGGTGGTCGCTGCGGGTGCCCTCGGTCACTTTGCATGGCCTTCGTCACGGCGAGGCGACGTTGGCGCTGGCGGCGGGGGTCGGCATCAAGGTGATCCAGCACATGCTCCGGCACTCGTCGATCAAGGTCACGATGGACCTTTACCCGAACGTCGGGAAGGAAGTCCTGGACGATGCGGCCGGCAAGTTGGCGGGTGCGATCCCGCGAAAGCCGCTCGCCGACACTCTCGGGCTCCCGAACGACCACAGTGGACTGTGCGCAAGCGGACGAGGAAGTTCCGGATACCACAAAACCCCAGGCCGAAGAGAATCAGACCTGGGGTGGTGGGGGTGCGCCATCAGGGACTCGAACCCCGAACCCGCTGGTTAAGAGCCAGCTGCTCTGCCAATTGAGCTAATGGCGCCGGTGTCTGCCGGAGGTTTCCCTCGGCGACGTGGAAAACATTAGCACCCGGTTCCGAGGCCTGTTTCAGGGGGGTCCCGTTGGCGAGTTCCGGCGTTGCCGCCCCGGTGTCGGGGCTGGTCGGGCACACTGTAGTCGGACATCGACGGCGAAACAGGCAGGTGGACATGACGCGTGTGGGGGTGCGGCTGCTGGTGGCCGCGGGGGTGGTCGGCATCACGGTGGCCGGCTGCAGCAGTAGTCCTTCGGGTGAATCTCCGAAGGAGACGCCGTCCTCGAGTGCGCCCACGCCCGCGCTGAAGGCCGCCGTGCTCACGTTGAGCCCTGCGAAGGATGCCAAGGACGTCGCGCCCGGCGAACCCGTGAGCGTCGCCGTTGCCGACGGGAAGGTCGGCGATGTGCGGCTGACCGGGGCCGACGGCAAGGTCGTCGCCGGGAAGGCGCGCGCCGACGGCTCGGGGTGGGACTCCGCCGAGCCGCTCGGCTACAACAAGGCCTACAAGCTGACCGCCACCGCGACCGGCTCCGACGGCAAGCCCGTCAGCGCCGAGTCGAGCTTCAGCACCGTCAAGCCCGCGCGGCAGCTCGGCGTCTCGGTGAACCTCGACCAGGGCGAGACCGTCGGCGTCGGAATGCCGCTGATCTTCACCTTCAGCGGGAACGTCGCCGACAAGGCCGCCGCCGAGAAGGCGCTGAAGGTCACCGCCGAGCCGGCCACCGAGGGCGCCTTCCGCTGGTCCGGCGACAAGCAGGTGACCTGGCGGCCGAAGGACTACTGGAAGAGCGGCACCAAGATCACGGTCGACGCCGCCGTCTACGGCAAGGCGCTCGGCAAGGGCAGCTACGGCCGCGAGGACAAGAAGATCACCGGCACCATCGGCGACAAGCTCGTCGCGGTCGCCGACGGCCAGACGCACCAGATGACCGTCTCGATCAACGACAAGGAGGTCAAGACCATGCCGACCTCCATGGGCAAGCCGGGCCACAACACCCCGGCCGGCACCTACACCGTCATGAGCGAGCACACCGGCTACACGATGAACTCCGCCACCTACGGCGTCCCCGAGGACGCTCCCGGCGGCTACAGCACCTTCGTCCAGTACGCGATCCGCCTGTCCTACAGCGGCATCTTCTACCACTCCGCACCGTGGTCGGTGCGGCAGCAGGGCCACAGCAACGTCAGCCACGGCTGCCTCAACCTGTCCACCGAGAACACGAAGTGGCTGATGGACACGTCCAGGAAGGGCGACGTCGTCACCGTGCGGAACAGCGGTGGCCCGAAGCTCGAGCCGACCGACGGCTGGAGCGTCTGGCAGCTGTCCTGGGACGAGTGGAAGACGGCCGCGAACTAGCGGTCGTCGTACTCCGCGCGGGCCGCCGCGATGAGCGGGAGGTGCTCGATGCTCCACTCGAGCAGCGGCGCGGTGGCTTCGCGCAGCGTCCGGCCCATCGACGTCAGCTCGTAGCTGACGTGCGGCGGCATGACGGCGTGGACCGTGCGGGTCAGGATCCCGTCACGCTCGAGGTCGCGCAGGGTCACCGTGAGCATGCGCTGGCTGATGCCGTCGATCGAGCGCTTGAGCTCGGTGAAGCGCCGCGGCCCGTCCTTGAGCATCCGCACGACCAGCAGCGCCCACTTGTCGCCGACGATCCCGAGCACTCCGCGGGCCTCGCACGGGTCCTCCATGGTTACCTCCTGGGAACCGGGGCACGGAAAAGTGCCGTATTGCCCGGTGCGCGTCGAGTGGATCACGATGGTTCCGGTTACCGAATGGTACCGAGGAACTATCGAGAACCGAGGCACGCATGTCAACATTCCTGCTGGTCCACGGCGCTTGGCACAGCGGCCGGAGCTGGGACCGCGTGGTCCCGCGCCTGGAATCCGCCGGCCACCGCGTGCTCGCGCCGTCGCTGACCGGCTACGGCGACCAGGCCCACCTGCTGAGCCCGGAGGTCGGGCTCGGCACGCACATCGACGACGTCGTCAGCCTCCTCCAGGACGAGCGTGACGTCGTGCTCGTCGGGCACAGTTACGCCGGGATGGTCATCTCCGGAGCCGCCGACCGGCTCCCCGACCGGATCGCGCGTCTGGTGTTCCTCGACGCGATGGTCCCCGAAGACGGCGAGACCGCGGCCGACGTCATCCCCCTCACCAAGCAGCTGATCGACGACGCGGTCGACGGCTGGCGGGTGCCGCCGATGGGCCTGTTCGGCGTCACCGACCCCGACGACGTCGCCTGGCTGCGCTCGATGCTGTCCGACCAGCCGGTGCGGTGCCTGACCGAGCCCGTGCACCTGGGCAACCCGGCGGCGAAGGCGATCCCGCGCACGCACATCCACTGCGTCGGCGGGGAGCCGACGGGCATCACCCGGCGTCCCGTTCCGGCGGGCGAGCCGGTGCGGGAGCTGCCGACCGGCCATGACTGCATGATCACCATGCCCGCCGAGCTGACCGAACTGCTGCTCGAGACGGCTTAGGCCGTCGACCTGCGCACCAGTTCCCGCGCCTCCTCTTCGGTCGCCACCGCGGGCCCCGAGCCCCAGAGCGGCTTGTTCGCCGTCTCCCGGCTGAAGTAGACGGCGACGGCGCCGACCGCACCGGCGGCCATGAGGTACCACGCGGGCCAGAAGTCGTAGCCGGTGGACGAGATCAGCGCCTGCATCACCAGCGGTGTCGTTCCGCCGAAGAGCGACACGGAGATGTTGAACGCGATGGACAGCGCGCCGTAGCGGATCGCGGTCGGGAACAGTGCCGGCAGCGCCGCGGGCATCGAGACCTCGAAGCAGAGCAGCAGCAGGCCGAGGCCCATGAGCCCGAGGAACGTCAGCACCAGGCCGCCGTCGTGCACCAGCAGCATCAACGGCCAGGAGAGCACGAAGAAGCCGACGCAACCGGCCATCATCACGGGCTTGCGGCCGACCTTGTCGGTGATCCGGCCGCCGACCAGGATGATCAGCATCATCACGACCATGACGACGATGATCAGCAGCAGGCCGTGGGTGGCGTCGAGGTGCAGCTGCTCGGACAGGTACGTCGGCATGTACGACAGCAACATGTAGTCGGTGACGTTGAACACGAGCACCAGGCCGACGCAGATGAGCAGCGCGGGCCAGTATTCGGTGAACATCTTCCAGAACGGCTCGCCGGAGCGGCCGCGCTTCTCGGCCTCTTCGGCGTGCTTCTGGAACGCCGGCGTCTCTTCGAGCTTGAGGCGCATGTAGAGGCCGATGATGCCGAGCGGGCCGGCGACCAGGAACGGGACGCGCCAGCCCCAGTCGAGCAGTGTCTCGTGCGGGACCCAGGCCTTCATGCCGGTGACGACGGACGCGCCGAGCACGTACCCGGACAGCGTCCCGAACTCCAGCCAGGAGCCCATGAAGCCACGGCGTTTGTCGGGCGAGTACTCGGCGATGAAGGTCGTCGCGCCGCCGTACTCCCCGCCGGTGGAGAACCCCTGCACCATCCGGGCGACCACGAGCAGGATCGGCGACCAGACACCGATGGAGGAGTAGGACGGGATCAGCCCGATGCACAGGGTCCCGATGGCCATCATGATCATGGTGACGGCGAGGACCTTCTGCCGTCCGATCCGGTCGCCGAGGGGCCCGAAGACGAGCCCGCCGAGCGGCCGCATGAGGAAGGCGGCGGTGAAGGCCCCGAAGGTCCCGATCAGCCGGACGCCGGGGGAGACCGTCGGCGGGAAGAAGACCTCGGCGATGGTGTCGGCGATGTAGGCGTAGACGCCGAAGTCGAACCACTCCATCGCGTTGCCGAGGGCGGCCGCCCCCACCGCCCGTTTGAGCAGCGATCGATCGACGACGGTGATGTCCTCGTACCGCAGCTTCTTCTTCCGCCTGATCTTCGGTCCTGAACGTGCCACCACTCCACGGTGCACCGCCGACCGGCCGCGCGCACGCTGGGCCATCCGGTCGTGAGGGTTGCCACCAATAGCGCAACCGGCTCCGGCGACGGGGGTCCGGGGGTATCCCCCGGCGGGGGCGTGGGGGTTCGACCCCCACAAAAAGGCGAAACCCCGACAGGGGGAAGGGCTGCAAGGCCCTGACCATGCCGGGGTGATGGGGTGAGCGACGGGTTTCGAACCCGCGACCTCCTGGACCACAACCAGGTGCTCTACCAGCTGAGCTACGCCCACCATCAGCAAGGGAACCGCGTGCGATCACCTTGATGGGAGTAATCGTAGCGGGTGCCCTTGCGGGTGTTGCAGGGGGTTACCTCTGCTGCACCTCGGCGGCGGCCGCTTTGGCTTCGTCGCTGGTCGGGCCCGGTTGGGGGACGAAGGCCACGCGCCGGTAGTAGTCGAGTTCGCCGATGGATTCCTTGATGTCGGCGAGCGCCCGGTGCGCGAGACCCTTCTCCGGCTTGGCGTAGTAGATCCGCGGGTACCAGCGGCGGACGAGCTCCTTGACGGAGGACACGTCGACCAGGCGGTAGTGGAGGTAGGCGTCGAGCTCCGGCATGTCGCGCGAGATGAAGCCGCGGTCGGTGGCGATCGAGTTGCCGGCGAGCGGCGCGGTGCCCGCTTCGGGGACGTGCTCGCGGATGTACTCGAGGACGCGGCTTTCGGCCTCTTCGAGCGTGACGGTGGAGGCGCGGACCTCTTCGGTGAGGCCGGAGTGGGCGTGCATCTCGCGGACGACGTCGGGCATCCCGGCGAGTTTTTCCTCGTCGGCGTGAATGACGATGTCGACTCCGTCGCCGAGCACGTTCAGCTCCGCGTCGGTGACGAGTGCGGCGATTTCGATCAACGCTTCCTTGCCGAGGTCGAGCCCCGTCATTTCGCAGTCGATCCAGACTAGGCGGTCGGTCACCTGGTGACCCTAACCCGACACGGGGATGAGAGGGGCGTTACCTGCGCGTACGGCGCGTTACGCTCGCGGTGTGGTGCAGGACACACGATCGGGGAGCAGCGAGTGACGGAGCAGGGGTCGCCGGCGAGCGAGATCGCCGCCGGTTATGCGAGTGAGGGTGCCGCGCTGGAGCTGGGCGCGGTGGTGATCGACGGCAAGACGGACGCCGCGGCCGCGGTGCGCCTGCCGCTGGCGACGCTGAACCGGCACGGCCTGGTCGCGGGGGCGACGGGGACGGGCAAGACGAAGACGCTGCAGCTGATCGCGGAGCAACTGTCGGCGGCCGGGGTGCCGGTGGTGCTCGCGGACGTGAAGGGCGACCTGTCCGGGCTGGCCGCGGCCGGCGAGGCGAACGACAAGGTCGGCAAGCGCTCGCAGGAGCTGGGTGACGACTGGGCGGGCACGGCCTACCCGGTGCAGTTCCTGTCGCTGGGCACGGGCGGGAAGGGCTCGCCGATCCGGGCGACGATCACGAGCTTCGGGCCGGTGCTGCTGTCGAAGGTGCTCGGGCTCAACGAGACGCAGGAGTCCACGCTCGGGCTGATCTTCCACTGGGCCGACCAGCGCGGCCTGGCGCTGCTGGACACCAAGGACCTCCGGTCGGTGATCACGCACCTGACCAGCGACGAGGGCAAGGCGGACCTCAAGGGCATCGGCGGGGTGTCGGCCGCGACAGCCGGGGTGATCCTGCGCGCGCTGTCGAACCTGGAGGCCCAGGGCGGCGAGGACTTCTTCGGCGAGCCGGAGCTGGACGTCCACGACCTGATGCGCGACCGCGACGGCAAGGGCGTCGTCACGCTGCTGGAGCTGGACAACCTCCAGGCGAAGCCGGCGCTGTTCTCGACGTTCCTCATGTGGCTGCTGGCCGAGCTGTTCGAGGAGCTGCCCGAAGAGGGCGATCTCGACCAGCCGAAGCTCGTGTTCTTCTTCGACGAGGCGCACCTGCTCTTCAACGACGCGTCGAAGGCGTTCCTCGAGCGCATCGAGCAGACCGTGAAGCTGATCCGGTCGAAGGGCGTCGGCGTGTTCTTCTGCACGCAGCTGCCCACCGACATCCCGAACAACGTCCTTTCGCAGCTGGGCGCGCGGATCCAGCACGCGCTGCGGGCGTTCACGCCGGACGACCAGGCGGCGCTGGCCAAGACGGTCAAGACCTACCCGAAGACGAAGTTCTACGAGCTCGACACGGCGTTGACGTCGCTGGGCATCGGCGAGGCGATCGTCACGGTGCTGTCGGAGCGGGGCGCGCCGACGCCGGTGGCGTGGACGCGGCTGCGGGCGCCGCGGTCGAAGATGGGTTCGATCGGTCCGGAAGCCGTCGCCGCCGCGGTCGCTTCGTCGGACCTGCACGCGAAGTACGCCGAGACGATCGACCGTGAGTCGGCGTACGAGAAGCTGGCCGCGAAGATCCCTCCAGCCGCCCCCGCGCCGGAGACCGATGCGCCTCCGCCGGCTCCTGCTCCGGAAAAAGAGAAGGACGAGCCCGGCCTCATCGCGTCGGCGATGAAGAACCCGGCCGTGAAGTCATTCATGCGGTCCGCCGCGAGCGCGCTGGGCCGGGAGATCACGCGCGGACTGTTCGGCAACCGGAAGCGATGAGGAATACCTGACGCGTTCTGTCAGGTATGGCTGCGATGCTCGGCTCACCTTCGAGACAGGGGAAACCAGCCATGACCAGCACTGCCACCGCGTCGTTCGTCCTCGATGAGTGGGCGCCGCAGGCGACCGACGAGGCCGCGGGCACGGAGTTCGCCCGGGTGGCGATCGCCAAGACGTTCACCGGAGCGGTCGAAGGGACCAGCACCGTCGAAATGCTGACGGCGTCCAACGCGACTTCGCGCGCGTACGTCGGCTTCGAGCGTCTCACCGTCTCGGTCGACGGCCGCAAGGGCGCCTTCGTCCTGCACCACTCGGCGGACGAGTCCGGCCTGACGCTGAAGATCGTCACCGGCTCGGGCTCGGGTGAGCTGACCGGGATCTCCGGCACGGCGGACATCGAGATGGACGCCGAGCGGAACCACACCTTCACGCTCACCTACGAGCTGTAGACAGCGCGAAGGCCGTTTCGAGAGCCCCCGATTGACTCTCGAAACGGCCTTCGCCGTTCCCCGCTCCCCGAAAGCGGGTGGGACGGACCGCCCCGACCACGGCCCGTCCGCGTCCTAGTTGTTCACGATCTGGTCGACGATCTTCTTGGCGTCGTTGATCGGGATGGCGAAGCCGATCCCGACGCTGCCGGCCGAGCCGTTGGCCGAGGCCGTCGGGCTGTAGAGGGCCGAGTTGATGCCGATGACGTTGCCCTGGGCGTCGACCAGCGCGCCGCCGGAGTTGCCCTGGTTGATCGAGGCGTCCGTCTGGATCGCGGTGTAGCTCGGCGCGTTCTCGGACTGGTTCGAGGTCCGGCTGAAGGGCGACTGCTGTTGCTGCTGGCCCTGGCCGATGTCGGACAGGTTCCGGTTGAGCGCGCTGACGATGCCGGTCGTGACGGTGTTCTGCAGCCCGCCCGGTGAGCCGATCGCCACGACCTCCTGGCCGACGACGAGCTTGCTCGAGTCGCCCAGCGACGCCGCCGTCAACCCGCTGGCGTTCTGCGCCTGGACCACCGCGATGTCCGCCTTGGTGTCCGCGCCGACCACGTTCGCCTGGTACTTCTTGCCGTCGGACGTCGTGATCACGACGTTCTGGGCGCCGTCGACGACGTGCGCGTTGGTCAGGATCCGGCCGTCCGAGGTGAGGATGACGCCGGAGCCGATGGCCTCGCCCTGCCCGGTGGTGACGTTGATCTGGACCACGCTCGGCGTGACCTTCGCCGCGACGCCGCTGACGTCGCCGGAGGTCGAGTTCGAGACCGTCTGCCCGTTCGCGGCCGGCGTGGTCACCGACGTCGTCGCGCCGTCCGCCGAGTTCGTGGTGAGCCCGACGATCGCGGCGCCGCCGACGCCGCCGACCAGCGCGGCACCGAGGGCGGTCGCGCTGACGATCATCGCGACGCGGCCGCCCTTGCGCGGCTTGGTCTTCACCGCCGTCGGCGCCTGCTGCTGGGTGAACAGAGGGTTCGGCGCGGCCTGGTGCTGGTAGCCGTACTGCGGCTGCTGCTGCGCGTACGGCCCGTACTGCTGGGTGCTGTGGTGCGGCTGGTGCCCACCGGGTGAGGCGGGGCCGGGCCGACTCTCGTTCTCGGTCATGGGACCAGATTCGCGCCTGTGCTTGTGAACAACCTGTGGAAATACCTCAGGCTTTGCTGAGAAGAATCAGCTGAGAAAACTCAGCAAATCCTCAGGCGTCAGGCGAAGAACGACGGCACGTCCAGTGCGCCTCCCGCGACCTCGAACTCGTCGTGGACGGCTTTCCGCAGCTCGGCGTCCCCCAGGTAGTCGGCGGCGGTCAGGGCCAGGCCCAGTGCGCCGTCGCGGACACCCGCGTCGCCCGTCTCCGAACCGGCCGCGGCCGCGAACTCCTTGGTGTGCAAGGCGACCGTCGGGCCCGAGACCGCGAGCATGGGGTGCAGCGCGGGCATCCGGTACGACAGGTTGCCCAGGTCCGTCGATCCCGTGAGCGACTCGGGGACGATGCCCGGCGGCAGCGGCTTGCGGCCGGTGCCCACCTGGTTGGCCGTCCACCGGCCGGCGAGCGCGGTGTTGAACCGGATCGGCAGGTAGGCGGCCTGGGCGTCCCAGGTCAGCTCGACACCGCAGCCGGTCATCGCCGCCGCGCCTTCCGCGATCGACGTCATGCGCGCGGCGAGGTCGCGCAGCGTGTCGGGGGACTGGGAACGGAGGTAGAACAGCAGTGCGGCCCGTTCCGGGATGACGTTCGGCCGGGCGCCGCCGTCGGTGAAGATGCCGTGGACGCGGTCGCTCTGCGGGAGTTGCTGGCGCAGCGCCGAGACGCCCTGGTAGGCCGCGACGGCGGCGTCGAGCGCGTTGCGGCCCATGAACGGCTGGGCGCTCGCGTGGGCGCCGACGCCGTGGAAGACCATCTCCAGCTGACGCCGCCCGAGGAACGGGTGCAGCGCGATGTCGTGGCTGAACGGGTGCAGCATGATCACCGCGTCGACGTCGTCGAACACGCCGGCGCGGGCGAGGATCTCCTTGCCGCCACCGCCTTCCTCGGCCGGGGTGCCGATCAGGCTGACCCGGCCGCCGAGCCGCTCGGCGACGGTCGCGGCGCCGAGGAAGCCGCCCGCGGCGGTCGTGCAGATGACGTTGTGACCGCACGCGTGGCCGAGACCGGGGAGCGCGTCGTACTCGGCGAGGACGGCGATGTGCGGGCCATCCTGTTCGGGCGTGCTGACGCGCAACGCGGTGTCGAGGCCGCCGACTCCGACGGTCGCCTCGTGGCCGTGGCGGTTCAGGAGGTCCGCCAGGGCCCGCACCGAACGGTGCTCGGCGAACCCCTCCTCGGGGTGGGCGTGCAGATCTTGGCTCAACGCCACCAGATCGGGTGAACTGCGCTCGACGGCGGC
This sequence comes from Amycolatopsis camponoti, assembly GCF_902497555.1. Classification (NCBI taxonomy): domain Bacteria; kingdom Bacillati; phylum Actinomycetota; class Actinomycetes; order Pseudonocardiales; family Pseudonocardiaceae; genus Amycolatopsis; species Amycolatopsis camponoti. The sequence continues at coordinate 1,377,057 of NZ_CABVGP010000001.1, forward strand.
GGTCACCTCGGCCCGCGTCGCCTCGTCCGCGCCGGGGTGCGGCGAGGACAGCGGTTCGGCGGCCGCGACGGCGTCGGCGGTCGCCTCGACCAGGGAACGCAGGTAGCTGTCGTCGGGCGGGACGGGCTCGTGGTGGGTCATGGGGCGATGCTAACCGCAGACTCCGACAATCCGCGGTGCTCAGCTCAGCCGGCCCGCCACGATCTGCGTGACGCCGGCGTACCGCTCGGTGATCCCGGCGAAGCCGCGGGCGCGCAGGCTCGCGGCGATCTCGCCGCGGTCGAACATCCGCTGCCCGCTCAGGATCCCGCCGACGGACTCCGCGACTCGCGCGGGTTGCCAGCCACGCCGGGCGCTCGTGAGCAGCACGATCCGGCCGCCGGGCCGCAGTACGCGCGCGAAGGAGTCCAACGCGGTTTCGGGCTCGGCGAACATGTGGAGGGCGGCGAAGCAGCAGATACCGTCCACAGTGGACGCTTTCAGTGGGAGGTGCACAGCGTCCGCGCGCAGGTAGGCGACGGAGGTCGGTCCGCCCTCGGCGACGGCTTTGGCGAGCATGGTGCGCGCGCCGTCGAGGCCGATGGCGAGCCCGCCCGGGCCGACGGCCGCGCCGAACGCGCGCGTGAACCGGCCGGTGCCGCAGGCGACGTCGAGCGCGGTGTCACCGGGTTTCAGGTCGAGGAGCTTGGTCGCGAGCTTGATTTCGCCCGCCATGCTCGGTCCGAGGGGTCCTTTGAGCGCGCGGCCGAGCGCGGGGCGCCAGTACCGCTCGTAGACCCGCGGGAGGAGGGTGGTGCGCATCAGGCGCTGGGTGAGACCGGTCGGCGGGCCCGCCTGGCGGACGGCGCCCAGCAGGTCGAGGTAGCCGTCTTCGGTCTTCGCGGGCGTCTCGAGCAGGTCTTCGAGGCGTTCGGTGGCGGTCTTCGTGCGCATTGCTCTCCTCTCGGATACCGGCAGTATGTCAAATCTGGGCCACTCGAACGAGTGAAGAATCCGCGGGCTCAGGCGTTCGAGCCCGGAATTGTCGGTGCCGCTGCCTAGCGTCGCAGGCAAGACCCCGATCCGAGGAGGACAGATGACGATTTCCCTGCTGGGCAGTGAGATCACGGTGCACGGCGAGTTCGACCTGGCGGCGGCGGCCCGGTTCCTGACCGGGTTCGCGCCCGCCGGCCGGCCGGAAGCGGAGCCCGGCGCACTCCGGGTGGCGTTCCCGCTCGACGGCGAGTGGACACCGGTGGGAGCGGTCCTGCGCCAGAGATCGCCCGGCGAGGTCGCGGTGGAGGTCCACGGCCCGCCCGCACAGGCGGACGCGGTGCTGGCGCAGGTGCGGAGGATGTGTTCGCTGGACGTCGACGGCGCCGGGTTCGAGGAGGTCGGCGCCCGCGACCCGGTGGTCTCCCTGGCGCAGGGGATGCATCCGGGATTGCGGCCGGTCTTGTTCGCGTCCCCGTACGAGGCGGCGTGCTGGGCGGTGCTGAGCCACCGGATCTGGATGACCCAGGCGGTCCGGCTGCGCCGCCGCCTCGCCGAGCGCCACGGAACGGAGGTCGACGTCGGCGGTACCGTGCTGACGACGTTCCCGGCGCCGGCGGTGCTGGCGAAGCTGGAGTACCTGCCGGGCTTGTCGGGCCCGAAGATGCAGCGCCTGCGAGCAATAGCCGAGGCGGCGGCGGACGGCCTGCTCGACGCGGCGACGTTGCGGGCGATGCCGGCGGACGAAGCGCTGAAACAGCTGCAGCTGTTGCCGGGGATAGGCCGCTTCAGCGCGGAGCTGATCCTGATCCGCGGCGCCGGCCACCCGGACGTGTTCCCCCGAGCGGAGACCCGCCTCCACGAGATCATGCGCGACGCGTACCACCTCCCGGAGGCGGGAGTGGAGGAGCTGACGGAGATCGCCGAGGCGTGGGCCCCGTTCCGGAGCTGGGTGTCGTTCCTGTTCCGAGTGGAAGGCGAGGCCCGGATGAGGGAGTCCCGATGACCTGACCAGCCGTGTTCTCGCTCGCCCGCTCACCGGTTCCGGCCCCGATCACGCGAGTTCCGGTTTCAAGCACGCGAGTTCCGGCCCCGATCACGCGAGTTCCGGTTTCACGCACGCGAGTTCCGGCCCCGCTCACGTGAGTTCCGGCTTCAGCCGCACCAGCAGGTTCCGCACGGACGCCGCGCCGCCGGCCATGCCGGCCCGCGTCGGCGGGCCGTTGCGCGGGCTGCGGCCTCGCCGCTGCGGCAGGGGTCGTTCCGGCTCACCTCGTCGGAAGCCGAGTTCCGCGGCGGTGTGGCCAGCCGGTCGCCCGTGCCGAGCGCCACGTCAGTCCGTTCACCGTGAGCCCGGAAGCGGTGTCCCGCCCACACCACGACGAAAGGAGAACATATCGACCCAATATCGCGGAGCCGCCGAAACCCGCAGCGGTGTCGATCGCGCGGTTCAGGCACCGGCGAGAGAAGTCCGTCGCGCGCAGCGCCGAGTTCAGCAGACCCGGGTGCAGCCCGAACTCGCTCGCCGCGGTGTCCTCGGGCAGCGCGGGTCGGAGGTCCCTCACCGGCTCGATTTCCGGCGAGCAGCGTCGGCGGCGGCCGCTTCGGGTGGGGTGCTCGTGGGCGGGTCGCTCGACCGGCCCGCGCGGGGTGTAGCTGCTCGCGAGCCGACCGCGCGAGTGTCGAGCCGTCAGAGCTTTGCCTGCTGCGGCTCAGCTCGTCCGCCCTGCTTGGCCAGCGCCGAGCGGTGGCCCGGAACTGGAACTCGGGCCAAGCGCTCAGGCCTCGATGTCGCGGTCTGCGTCGGTGCGGCTGCAGCCGCACCGATCGTGCGAGCCCGGCGCCGGCGTCCTCGCTCGAAGCCGGTGCGCCACTCCGCGGCGGACGAGCGCGAACAAGCAGCGCGAGCCGCCTGTCCCGGGCCCGGCGCCGCCGATGCCCCACCCGCACCCACCCCCGCGACCACACTCGCCGAGAAAAGAGACCGCATCGACCCAATACCGGAGCCGCCGAAAGCCACAGCACTGGGGACTCACCGTAGCCAGATATCGCCTGTGGTGAGGTGTCCGGGTGAGCTCGCCCGTTCAACTCGCGCTCGGCGACCCGGCCGGTACCGGAACCGGTGCTGCCCTCCGCGCGGCTGCCGCCACTCCGTCGCTGCTCGAACAGGCCCAGACCCTGGCCGTGATCACCCTGGTCGCCGGTGGGGTGGCGCTGCTGGTCGTGCTGGTCGGGGGCAGCCCGTGGCGGCTGGCGCGCAACGGCGTCACCATCGTGCACGAGGCCGGGCACGCCCTGGCCGCCGTGCTGGTCGGGCGGCGGCTACAGGGGATCAAGCTGCACTCGGACACCTCGGGCGTCACCGTCTCGCGCGGCAAGCCCGAGGGGCCGGGCATGGCCTTCACCGCGATGGCCGGTTACCTGGCGCCGTCGGTGCTCGGGCTGCTGTTCGCCAGCCTGCTGGATGCCGACCTGGTCGGCACGGTCCTCGTGCTGATCGCGCTGCTGCTGCTCGGCGTGCTGGTGATGGTCCGCAACGCCTACGGGGTGTTCACCGTCGTCGCGAGCGCCTCGGTACTGGCGCTGGTCGCGTTCGTCGCGCCGGTCGAGGTGCAGGCTCCGTTCGGCTACCTCGTGACGTGGTTCCTGCTGTTCGGTGGCGTGCGGCCGGTGGTCGAGCTGCAGGTGAAGCGGCGGCGGGGCCGCGCCCGCGACTCCGACGCCGACCAGCTTGGTCGCCTCACCGCGGTGCCGCCGGTGCTGTGGGTGCTGGTCTTCGCCGTGGCGACGGTCAGCTGCCTCATCGCCGGCGGGCTGTGGCTGCTGGAGCCCGTGGCCGCCTGACCGCGCGGCAGCCGGGCGGGTGACGGCCCTGGTGGCGACGCCGGGGCCGGTGGACCTCGTGACCACGCCCATGCGGCAAACTGGTCTCTCGCTGGTCCGCGCGGAGGGAGACGAACGATGGACGAGGTCGCCAAGGCCGTGGAGGAGTGCGCACGGGCGGCGAAGCTGGCCGCGCCGTCGCTCGCCGCCGCTTCCGCCGACGCCGTCGATGCCGCGCTGACCGGGATGGCCGAGCGGCTGCTCGCGCACCGCGACGAGATCCTGGAGGCGAACCAGGCCGACGTCGAGCGCGCGAAGGCCGAGGGGATGAGCGCCGGTCTGCTCGACCGGCTCACCATCACCCCGGAGCGGCTGACCGGCATGGCCGAGCAGCTGCGGCTGCTCGCCGGCGCCCCGCACCAGGAGCGCTCGGTCGACGTGTCGACCCTGGACGGCGGGCTGAAGCTGGTCGAGCGGCGACGTCCGGTCGGCGTGATCGGCGCGAACTACGAGGCACGGCCGAACGTGACCGTCGACGTCGCTTCGCAGCTGGTCAAATCGCGCAACGGCGGCGTGCTGCGCACCGGTTCGGCCGCGCTCGGGTCGGCCCAGCGGCTGCGCGAGGTCGTCATCGCCCCGGCGCTGACCGAGGCCGGCATCGACGCCGACTGCGTCCAGCTGGTGCCGCGGGTGGAGCGCGAGGCGGCGTCCGCGCTGGTGCGGCTGCCGAACCTGGTACCGCTGGTGATCCTGCGCGGCAGCGGCGACAGCACCCGGGCGCTGGCCACCGAGGCGGCCGTCCACGGCGTGCGCACGCTGGCCCACGCCGACGGCGGCGGCGTCCTGTACATCGACCGCGGGGCGGACGTCACGAAGGCGCGTGACCTCGTCTTCGCGAGCCTCGACCGCCTGGGCGTCTGCAACCGGCTGAACCTGCTCCTCATCCACGAGGGCATCCACGACGACGTCTGGCCGGGCATCGCCGACGCGCTGGCCGAGCGGGGCGTCACGCCCTCGCTGGCGCCGCATGAGCACGCCATCGGCTACGAATGGGCCCTGGACTCCGACCGCGAGGCCACCGTCACGGTCGCCAAGGTCGGCGATCTCGCCGACGCCGTCGAGATCGCCAACGAGAAGACGTCGGGCCTGGCGGCGGGCATCGCCACCGAGGACACGTCGGCCGCCGACGCCTTCTTCGACGGCTACACCGGCACGGGCGTCTTCTGGAACGCCCCGACCCGCCTCCTCGACGGCTTCAAGCTGCTCGCGGTCCCGGAAACCGGCATCAACCTGGACAAGGTCCCCGGCCCCCGCGGCCCGGTGACATACACGGACCTCTACGTCCGCCAGTACGCCGTTTTGCCCGCCTGAGCGGAAGACCCATGCTCGTGCCCGGGGACGCGACGGACGTCCGCCGCGTCGATCTCGTCCGCGTCGTGAACAGCTCCGGCTGGGGCGGCTGGGTGACCGTGCCCGGCGAAACGCTCGTGTCGGTGACCGGCGCGGCCGCGAGCGCGCTCACGGCGCTGGTCGCGGACCTCCCGGACGGCGAGATGATGCGGTGCTTCATCCCGTCGTACGCCCTCAGAGTGCACGGGTCCGCGGGCCTGCTGTGCGAGATCGCCTTCTGCTTCCGCTGTCACAACGCGCTCGTCATCGTCCCGGGGCGCGGCCGGAGCCGGCTCGACGGGTTCGACGCGGATTCGCCGGCCGGTCAGGACCTGCTCGCCCGGTTCCGCGCCGCGGACGGGCCGGGCGAAGCGACCGGCCACCGCCCGGCGTGACGTGCGGGCAGGGTCAAGACTCGGGCGAACAGGCCGTCGCTGCGAAATCGCCCGCACGTCGGGTGGCCGGGGGCCCGGCTAGATCGTCGGCCCCATGCTCGCGAGCCGGCGCAGCTCCTTCACCGTGTCCGCCGTGTTCGTCACCAGCTCGGTGCCTTCTCCGCCGTCGCCCGCGTAGCGGTAGATCGCCGTCGGGCCGTCGCTGATCGCGATCGCCGCCACCAGGCGGCCCTCCGGGTCGCGGGTGAGTCCGGTCGTCACCGACACCTCCCGGCCGACGGTGTCGACCGTGGTGAGCGTCCGCTCCTTGTACCAGCCTCGCATCGTCATGGTCAGAAAACTCCGAAGGGGGGAGGGACTCGACAGGGATACGTCGTGAGACGCCCGGACCGCGCGAGGTGTTACGGCATACTGGGCCGGGTGATCACCCGGCCGCACGTCCTGCTGTCCGCCGCGCAGTCGCTCGACGGCTTCCTCGACGACACCTCGCCCGAGCGGCTCGTACTGTCCACTGAGGACGATTTCGCGGTCGTGGACCGGTTGCGGGCCGAGGCCGACGCCATCCTCGTCGGGGCCGGGACGGTGCGGGCCGACAACCCGCGGCTGCTCGTGCGGTCCCCGGAACTGCGGAAATGGCGGCTGGAGCAGGGGAAGCCCGAACAGCCCGTCAAGATCACCGTCACCACCCGCGGCCTCGACCCGGACGCGCGGTTCTTCACCGTCGGGGACACCGAAAAGATCGTCTACGCGCCGCCCGGAGCCGCGGACGCGCTGAAGCACGTCGCCACCGTCGTCGACGCCGGAAATCCGGCCGACTTCTCGCGCGTCCTCGACGACCTCGGCGCGCGCGGCATCGGGAACCTGCTGGTCGAGGGCGGAGGCGGGATCCACACCCGGTTCCTCACCGAGGGGCTCGCCGACGAGCTGCGGCTCGCGATCGCGCCGTTCTTCGTCGGGCAGCCGGACGCGCCGCGGTTCGTCGGGCCCGGGCTCTACCCGCGTCCGCTGACGCTCGTCGGCGTGGAAGAGCTCCAGGGCATGGCGATCCTCCGCTACCGGGCCGCGGCCGAGCCGACCGGCCGGGACGTCCGTCGGCTGCGGGAAGCCATCGCGCTCGCCGCCGAGTGCCCGCCGAGCCACACCTTCCGGGTCGGGGCCGTCATCACCGACGCCGACGGCGAAGTCGTCGCGACCGGGCATTCCGGTGAAGGCGACCCCCTGAACCACGCCGAGGAAGCCGCGCTCGCCAAGTGCGCCGGCGACCCGCGCCTGGCCGGGGCGACGATGTACAGCTCGCTGGAGCCGTGCAGCCACCGCAGCTCCCACCCGCGCAGCTGCACCGAGCTCATCCTCGACGCCGGAATCCCGCGGGTCGTCTTCGCGTGGCGCGAGCCGCCCGTCTTCGTGGACGCCCGCGGCACCGAGCTGCTGCGGGACGCCGGGCGGCACGTCGTCGAGGTGCCCGCGCTGACCCCGGAGGTCCAGCGCGAGAACACCCACCTCGCCTTCTGAAACCGAAAGCCGGGCAGGCCACCGCGAGGTGGCCTGCCCGGCTCGCTTCGAAACGATCTAGCAGGCGCCGTTGTCGACCCAGACGCCCCATTCGCCGGTCGTGCCCGGCTCTTCGCCCTGGGTCCACCACTTCGCGGTGAACTTGTGGCTGTTGTGCTTGACCACGTCGTCCTTCACGTAGACCTTGGTGCGGTCCCATTCCGCCGCGGTGCAGGAGCCGCCGCCCGGGGTGGTCGGAGTCGTGGTCGGCTGGGTCGGCGTCGTCTGCGGCGGGGTCGCGCCGGCGAACCGGACGCTGAACTTCGTGAAGTCCCAGTCGTTCTGCGGGACGTTGCTGCAGACGCCGTTGTCGGTCGTCCCGACGCACGCGCGGTCGCGGTTGACCGACCAGAACGTGAAGCGGCCGAGGCCGTGGCTGGTCGCGTAGTCGTAGACCGTCTGGAAGTCCGCCGTGTAGAACATCTCGGAGGCGTCCGACTTGCCGTTCATGCCGGAGAAGCCTTCGTGCGAGTACGCGGTCGCACTGTCCCAGCCCATGTGCGACATCAGCAGGCCGTGCAGGGCCTCGAGCGCGGACACCTGCGACGAACCGCCGTTGAAGCCGCCGTCGAACGGCATGATCGAGAAGTTGTTGGGCGTGAAGCCGATCGACTTGGCCTGGTCGAGCAGCTGCGTGCCGAACCAGCCGGTGCCGGCCGCGGTGCCCGGCATGGTCACCGACACGAACAGGCCGGGGTTGTTGGCCTGCAACGTCTTCGCGGCGCCGAGCTCGTTCGCGATGGCCGCGGTGTTTTCGTACTCGGGCTCTTCGAGGTCGAAGTCGATCGCCTTGAGCGAGTACTTGCTGATGACCTGCTAGTACGCGGCGGCGGTCGCGGCCACGTTCCCGCAGGTCTGGCCGAGCTTCGTGCCGCCGTAGCCGCCGACGGACACCGAGACGTCGCCACCGTTGGCGCGGACCCGGGAGATCACGTTCGCGACGGTGGTGTCGGAGGAGACCGCGTTGGTGCCGTCCCAGGTCGGGCTGCAGCCGCCGCCGTTGGGCGCCAGGATGAACGCGAGCTGGAAGGCCTTGAGCCCGGTCGCGTTCATCACGGTGATCGGGTCCGGCGGATTGTTGCTCACCGGCATCAGGTACGGCGCCGCGGCGTACCAGTTGTTGCTCAGCGCCGCTGTCGCGGAGGGTGCGCCGATCACGAGACTCACAGCTGTACCGATGAAGGTGGCGGCGGCGAGCCCGACGGCGGCCAGTCTGCTTCTGCGCATGATCTGTCCTCCCGGTGGGGATCGAGGGTGGACAAACTATTGGACTAGACCATTGATGAAGTCAAGACGCGAAGGTCGGATAGGGGGAATCGACGGGTGAAAAGCGCCGCGGTGTCCGATATTCGTCCGAGAATGGCGCCGCGCGGGTGAGGATCGGGCGAAGCGAACGACGGAGAGCGCCGGAGAGTAAGGCGACGACCGTATCGGCGCGCGCTGAGGCGGGCTTCGATGGCGTAGCCGGGTAAGAAGGGGCGGAGAAACGGGCAAGCGCTCTTCAAGCCCGCGGCAGCGAAACGACGACCACCAGCCCGCCTTCCGGCCGCGCTGTCGCCGTCACCTCCCCGCCGTGCGCGCGCGCCACCGACCGCACGATCGACAACCCCAGTCCGGCGCCCTCCGCGGCCACCCGGGCGCGCCGGTGGAACGGGTCGAACAGGGCCGGCACCTCGGCCGGGGGGATCACGGGGCCGCTGTTGGCCACCTCCAGCTCCACCCGGCCCGGCGACGCCCGGGTCGTCACCCGCACCCAGCCGCCCTCGATGTTGTGGCGGAGGCCGTTCTCCACCAGGTTGTGCGCCAGCCGCTCCAGCATCAGCGCGTCGCCCAGTGCCGTCGCCTCGCCGAGGTCCGCCGAAACCTCCGGCGGCACCACGTGCGCCACCACCGCGGCCAGATCCACCGGGCACCGCTCGGTCAGCGCGCTCTCCGACCGGGCCAGCAGCAGCAACCCGCTGATCAGCTTCTCGTGCCGCGCGTTGATCCGCAGCAGCTTGCCGCCGAGCTGCCGGACGTCGTCGGAAGCCGTGCGGCGGTGCATCGCCACCTCGACCAGCGAGCGGTTGAGCGTCAGCGGGGTGCGCAGCTCGTGCGACGCGTTCGCGACGAACCGGCGTTGCGCGTCGAACGACCGGTCGAGCCGCTCGACCATCACGTCGAACGCGTCGGCGAGCGTCTTCACCTCGTCGTCGGGCCCGCGCACCGCGATCCGCGGCTGGCCGCCCGGGTCGGCGGCCGCCGCGATGCGGCGCGCGGTGTCCGTCACCTGCCGCAACGGGGCCAGCGCCCGGCCCGCGACCAGCCAGCCCAGCCCCGCCGCCAGCACCGCCACCGCGCCGAGTGCGATCGCCCCCTGCGTCAGCAGCGACGTCGCCGCCGCTTCGCGCACCTGACGCGCCTGCTCGTCGAACGTCTCCGGTGAAGGCAGCGACGGCAAGCCGGGTGGCCCGGTGCCCGCGAGGAACGTGACCCGCTGCCCGACCTGCCGCGTGAACAGCAGGTACGTGACGCCCAGCAGTGCGCCGCCCGCCAGCAGGAACAGGCCGCCGTAGAGCACGGTCAGCCGCAGCCGGAGGCTCACCGGAGCCGGTAGCCGACCCCGGTGACCGTCTCCACCAGCGGCGGGTCACCGAGCTTGCGGCGCAGTTTGAGGATCGTGAGCCGGACCGCGCCGGTGAACGGGTCCGCGTGCTCGTCCCACGCCTTCTCCAGCAGGTGTTCCGCGGACACGGCGGCGCCGTCGGCGCGCAGCAGCTCGGCGAGCACGGCGAACTCCTTTTTGGACAGGGGGAGGTACCGGCCGTCGCGGAACACCTCGTGCCGCGCCGGATCGAGCGTCACGCCGGAGCGGCGCAGGACCGGCGGCGCGGCCGGCCGGCAGCGCCGCCCCAGCGACTGGATGCGCGCGGCCAGCTCCGGAAAGGCGAACGGCTTGGTGAGGTAGTCGTCGGCACCGAGCGACAACCCGTCGACGCGGTCGGTGACCTCGACGGCCGCCGTGAGCATCAGCACCCGCGTCGCCGCCTCGGACGCCACCACCCGGCGGCAGACGTCGTCGCCGTGCACGACCGGCAGGTCCCGGTCGAGCACGACGACGTCGTAGTCGTGCACGGCGATCCGCTCGAGCGCGGCGCCGCCGTCGTGGGCGACGTCGACGGCGTGCGCCTCGTCGCGCAGCCACTCCGCGATCGCGTCCGCGAGCATCGGCTCGTCCTCCACCACCAGGACCCGCATGCCGCCATGATTGCCGCGCCGGTGTTTCCTCGCCGTTAGCGGCACCGGTAGAGCGTGTCCGCGCCGCCGAGGCGGACCGGGCCGTCGCCGGGGCCGGGCGCGGGACGGCCGCCGTACGCGGCGGGGTCGACGATCGCGCAGTGCCGCTCGATCCAGCGTCGGCGTTCGGCCTGGACCGGGCTCCGCGCCGGCCCGGGCGGTGTTCCCGCGCCGCTCAGCACGAACCGGAGCTTGCCCTCGGCGAGCCACTGGTCGAGCTGCGCGACCGACGGCGCGTCGTCGCGGCCGCCGAAGCCGCCCATGCCGATGACGGTCGCGTCCGAGTCGATGAGGAACGGCGCGACCGCGCCCGCTTCGGCGTTCACCGCCAGGGTGATCTCGGTGCCGTTCCGGCGGGCGTAGTCGAGGATGCGGCGTTGCTCGTCGGACAGCGTGGCCGTGCCGTCACCGCCGGAGAGCGTCAGCCGCGGTTGCGGTCCACCGGGTGACGTCGTCGGTGGCGGCGCGCCGGGGCCGGTGGCCGGTCCGGCGGCGGGGAGCGTCCCGGCGGACGTGCTCTGCGCGGCGTCGAACGACCACGCGGCAGGGGTGAGCAGCAGCGGAACCAGCGCGGCGACGAGCGCGCGTCGATGCGGCGCCACCACCAGCCAGGCGACGGCGACCGCCGCCGTGCCGATCACGGCCCACCGCGTCCAGCCGTAGAAGGTCGTGTCGCGCGAAGTCAGGACGAACGCCCAGGCCGCGCTGCCCGCGATGGCGACCGGGAGCAGGGTCCGCCGGTGGTGCCGCCACAGCAGCGCGAGCCCGGCGGCCGAGATCGCGGCGATCGCGGGGGCCATCGCCGTCGTGTAGTACGGGTGCCAGATGCCGCCGGCGAAGCTGAAGACGGCGGTCGTCACGAGCAGCCAGCCGCCCCAGAGCAGCCAGCCGGCGTCGCGCCACCGGCGGCCGAGGACGATCAGGACGAGCAGCGCGAGCGGCAGCAGCCAGGAGATCTGCCCGCCGACGAGGTCGTTGAACATCCGGCCCGGCCCGGGATCGCCGCCGAACGACGACATGGTCTGGACCCCGTTGCGCATGATCATCATGCCGCCGCTTTCGCCGTCGCCGGAGAGGCGGCCGAAGCCGTTGTAGCCGAAGACGAGGTCCCACGCGGAGCCGTCTTCGCTGCCGCCGGTGTACGGCTTGGCGCCGGGCCACCAGTCGTGGAGCGCGATCCACCAGAACGACGAGACGGCCAGCACCGCGCCGGCGCCGAGGAGGTCCAGGAGGCGGCGCTTGAGCGGCCCGCTCGTCCCGGCGAGGTAGGCGGCGGCGAGGGCGGGCACGATGATCCACGCCTGCAGCATCTTCGTCAGGAACCCGCAGCCGACGAAGAAAGCGCACCACCACAACCATTTCCGGCCGTCTTCGAGCGCGCGGGTGAGCGCGTAAGCGGCGGCGACCAGGAACAGGACGAGCAGCGTGTCGGGGTTGTTGTCGCGGTCCATGATCACGGTGACCGGCGTCAGGGCGAGGATCGTCGCGGCCAAGAGAGCGACGTTCTCGCCCGCCCACCGCCGGACGGTGCGGTGGAGCAGGAAGACGGTCGCGACGCCTTCGAGGACCTGCGGCAGCAGCAGCGCCCAGCCGTGGAAGCCGAAGATCAGCACGGAGAGCGCCTGCGGCCACAGGACCATCGGCGGTTTGTCGACCGTGACGACGCCGTAGGGGTCGAAGGAGCCGAAGAGGAAGTTCGTGAAGCCGCCGGTCATCGACTTGACGGCGGCGGAGTAGTAGGTGTTGCCGAGCTGGCCGTCGCCGATCTTCCAGGCGTACAGCACGGCGGCGCCGAGGCAGATGAGCGGAAGCGCCCAGGGGCGGGTCTTCGGAGGGGCGGCGGTGATCATGGCCGCCACCCAACTCCGGCCCGCGTTTCCCGGGCGTTTCCTGGCTACTCCGCCTCGAGGTCACCTTCCAAGGACAAGTAGACCTCACGCATGCGAGCCAGCAGCTCCGGGTCCGGCTCCGCCCACAGCCCACGGTCCGCGGCCTCGTTCAACCGCTCCACGATTCCCCGCAGCGCCCACGGATTGGCCTGGCGCAGGAACTCCTGGTTCACCTCGTCCAGCACGTACGACTCGGTCAGCTTCTCGTACATCCAGTCGCCGACCACGCCTGCCGTGGCGTCGAAGCCGAACAGGTAGTCCACTGTGGCCGCCAGCTCGAACGCGCCCTTGTACCCGTGACGGCGCATCGCCGCCAGCCAGCGGGGGTTCACCACCCGGGCGCGGAACACCCGTGCCGTCTCTTCACCGAGAGTCCGCGTACGGACCGCGTCCGGCGACGTGCTGTCGCCCACGTAGGACGTCGGGGCCGTTCCGGTCAACGCGCGGACCGTCGCGATCATCCCGCCGTGGTACTGGAAGTAGTCGTCCGAATCCGCGATGTCGTGCTCGCGCGTGTCCGTGTTCTTCGCCGCCACCACGATGCGCTTGTACGCGCTCTCCATGTCCTCGCGCGCCGGGCGTCCGTCGAGATCGCGGCCGTAGGCGAAGCCGCCCCAGACCGCGTACACCTCCGCCAGGTCCTTGTCGTCGCGCCAGTTTCCGCTGTCCATCAACGGCAACAACCCCGCGCCGTACGCTCCCGGCTTCGAACCGAAGATCCGCGTCGTGGCCCGGCGGGTGTCGCCGTGGGCGGCCAGGTCGGAAGAAACGTGGGCTCGGACGAAGTTCTCCGACGAAGGCTCGTCCAAGGACGCCACCAGCCGCACCGCGTCGTCCATCATGGCGATCACGTGCGGGAACGCGTCGCGGAAGAAGCCGCTGATCCGGATCGTCACGTCGATGCGGGGCCGGCCCAACTCCGTGAGCGGGATCGCCTCGATGCCCGTGACCCGCCGCGATGCCTCGTCCCACACCGGCTGGACGCCCAGCAGCGCCAGGACTTCCGCCGCGTCGTCGCCGGACGTCCGCATCGCCGACGTGCCCCACACCGACAGCCCGACCGACTTCGGCCAGTCGCCGTTGTCCTCGCGATAGCGGCGAAGGAGCGAGTCCGCCAGCGCCTGGCCCGTTTCCCAGGCCAGCCGGCTCGGGATCGCCTTCGGGTCGACCGTGTAGAAGTTGCGCCCGGTCGGCAGCACGTTCACCAGCCCGCGCAACGGCGACCCGCTCGGCCCGGCCGGGATGTACCCGCCGTCCAGCGCGTGCAGCACCGCGTCCAGCTCGGCGGACGTCCCCGCCAGCCGCGGGACGATCTCGGTGGCCGCGAAGGAGAGTACCCGCGCGACCTCGGGATCCGGCGCCACCGACTCGACCGCCGTGGCGTCCCAGCCGCGCATCTCCATCGTCTGGACGAGTTCCCGCGCCGTCTTCTCGACCGCGTCCACTTCGGACGTCGACGCGTCTTCCTTCAGCCCCAGCGCCGACCGCAACCCCGGCACCGCACCTTCGCGGCCGCCCCACATCTGCGACGCCCGCAGCATCGCCAGCACGAGGTTGACGCGCGCCTCGCCGACCGGCGCCGCGCCGAGGATGTGCAGACCGTCGCGGATCTGCGCGTCCTTGACCTCGCACAGCCAGCCGTCGATGTGCAGCAGGAAGTCGTCGAACTCCGCGTCGTGCGGCCGCTCGCCGACGCCGAGGTCGTGGTCCAGCTTCGCCGCCTGGATCAGCGTCCAGATCTGGGCGCGGATCGCCGGCAGCTTCGCCGGGTCCATCGCCGCGATGTTCGCGTGCTCGTCGAGCAGCTGCTCCAGCCGCGCCAGGTCGCCGTACGACTCCGCCCGCGCCATCGGCGGGATCAGGTGGTCGACGATCGTCGCGTGCGCCCGCCGCTTCGCCTGCGCGCCCTCGCCCGGGTCGTTGATCAGGAACGGGTACACCAGCGGCAGGTTCCCGAGCACGGCATCCGGCGCGCACGACGCCGAGAGCCCGGCCGTCTTGCCCGGCAGCCATTCCAGGGACCCGTGCTTGCCCAGGTGCACGACGGCGTGCGCCCCGAACTCCTCCTCCAGCCACCGGTACGCGGCCAGGTAGTGGTGGCTCGGCGGCAGGTCCGGGTTGTGGTAGATCGCGACGGGGTTTTCGCCGAACCCGCGCGGCGGCTGGATCATGATGATGACGTTGCCGCTCTGCAGCGAGGCCAGCACGATGTCGCCGTTGTCGACGTACAGCTCGCCCGGCGCCGGGCCCCAGTGCTCCTCCACCCCCGAACGCAGCTCCGCGGGCAGCGCGTCGAACCACGCCTGGTAGCGCGCGGCGGGCACCCGGATCGGGTTACCGGAAAGCTGCTCCTCGGTCAGCCACTCCGGGTCCTGCCCGCCCGCCGCGATCAGCGCGTGGATCAGCGCGTCACCGTCGGGCTGATCGGTTCCGGTCGGGTCGACGCCCGGGAACGCGTCCGCGCCCAGGTCGTAGCCCTGTTCGCGCATCCGCCGCAGCAGTTCGATCGCCGACGCGGGCGTGTCCAGCCCGACCGCATTGCCGACGCGAGAGTGCTTCGTCGGGTACGCGGACAACATCAGCGCGATACGCCGGGAAGCAGGCGGTGTGTGACGGAGGCGAGCGTGCGCCAGCGCGATGCGAGCGACGCGGGACGCGCGTTCGGCGTCCGGGACGTACCGGGGGAGGCCGTCTTCGTCCAGCTCCTTGAACGAGAACGGCACGGTGATCAGGCGCCCGTCGAACTCCGGGACGGCCATCTGGTTCCCGGCGTCGAGTGGCGAAAGGCCTTCGTCGCTCGCCGTCCACGTCTCACGGTCGCTCGTCAGGCACATCGCCTGCAGGATCGGGACGTCGAGCGCGGCCATCTCGGCGACGTCCCACGCCTCGTCGTCGCCTCCGGCCCCCACCTCGGACGGCCGCGTGCCGCCCGCCGCGAGCACCGTGACCAGCAAGGCGTCCACGGAAGCCAGCTCGGCCATCATCTCCGGCTCGCGCGTACGCAGCGAAGCACAGTAGATCGGCAACGCCCGCCCGCCCGCGGCTTCGATCTCGTCGGCGAGGACGTGGACGAAGTTCGTGTTCCCGGACAGGTGGTGCGCCCGGTAGTACAGGATCCCGATGACCGGGCCCGTGGCCTGCGAAGACCGCTCCAGGATGCCCCATTCGGGCTGCCGGGCGGGCGGCTCGAAGCCGTCGCCGGTGAGCAGGAGCGTGTCGGAGAGGAACCGGTGCAGCTGGGTGAGGTTCGCCGGGCCGCCCTGCGCGAGGTAGGCGTGGGCCTCGGCGGCGATGCCGGCCGGGACCGTCGAGAGCTTCATCAGCTCGGCGTCCGGCGTCTGCTCCCCGCCCAGGACGACGACGTGCGCGCCCGACGCGCGCAGCGTGTCCAGGCCTTCCTGCCAGGTCCGCGGGGTGCCGAGGATGCGGACGACCACGATGCGCACGCCGTCGAGCAGGGCCGGCAGCTCGGCGACGTCGATCCGCGAGGGGTTCGCCAGCCGGTACTCGCCCTCGGCCGAGCGCGCGCTGAGCAGGTCGGTGTCCGAAGTGGACAGAAGCAGGATCACGAGGTTCCTCCTCGGGGTCCGCGCCCCGGGTCGACGGTCGCGCCGGCCGGAGTTCCTGGCTCCCGGAGATCGCTCTCCGATGACAGTGGCGGGACCGCCCCGGACTCTCACCGGGTTCCTCCACCTGCCGACGCGTGGGTATCGGCTCCACTCTCCGGTGCCGGTCGAGGTGCGTCAAGGTGACGTTGACCGGCCCTCGGTAGCCTGGCGGCTTGGAAGCCTTCCTCCGTGACTTCACCGCGGCCCAGTCGAGCCGCGGGCCCTACCGCCGGGCGACCGCGGCCGAGCTGGCGGCCGCCGAAGCCGGGTTCGCCGCGCTCCTCGACCAGGCCCCGCACGACCTCGATGAGCTGGGCTTTTCCGTCGAAGACGGCAGTCTCGTCCGCCAGGAGCCGGACTCCGAACGGGCCTGGGGCCTGTACGCGCTCGACCGGTCCGCGCCGCCGTCACTGGTGGTCGAGGCGCCGCACGCTTCATCCGACCTGCGCACCGAGCTGATCGGCCTCGAGCTGTTCCGGCGCACCCCGGGCGCGATCCTCGCGGTCGGCGGCGCCCACCGGCGCCGGGAAGACCCCGCGCACGACACCGGGACCGTCTTCCACGTCGTCACCACGCTGCTGGCCCGGCGCGGCCTGCCCCAGGTCCAGCTGCACGGCTTCAACGACACCACGCTGATCTCGGCGGACGTCGTGGTCTCCGCCGGGGCCGCCGAAACCGGGGACGCCGCCCGCCGCGCGGCCGACCGCCTCGCCGACGCCGGGTTCCGGGTCTGCCGCGCCTGGGCCGAGCCGTGCCGGGGCCTGGCCGGGACGACGAACGTCCAGAGCCAGGCCGCCGGCGGCACGCCGTTCCTGCACGTCGAGCTCAGCCGGACGGTCCGGGAGACCCGGCGCGACGACGTCGTCCGCGCGCTCGTCGAGGCCGACCTGCGCAAGCCCTAGGCGGACTGCTCTCCCAGCCGCGGGAACGGCTTCGTCGAGAACAAGACCTCCAGCGGGACCTCGAAGAACTCCGCGATCCGCAGCGCCACGAACAAGCTCGGGCTGTACTCGCCGCGCTCCAGGTAGCCGATCGTCTGGTAGTGCACGCCCAAGGCCTCCGCCAGCTGGCGCCGCGAGATCGACCGCTCCGCGCGCAGCATCGCGATCCGGTTGTAGACGACCTCGCTCATGATTCACCCCACACGCTGCATGGCCTTCTCCCGCCGTTCGGCCACCGACGAACCCGCTTCCCGCCGCGCCATTCGGCGGAGCAGGACCGGGGCCAGTGCCAATCCGATCACGGACCACGCGACGAGCACGGCCAGGGTCGGCAACGGCCGCCACGACTGGCCGATCTCGACGACCACCGCGCTGTCGGGCAGCAGCGCCGAGCGCATCCCGAGGCCCAGCCAGTACATCGGGAACGCCTGCGCGATGCCCTGCACCCAGCTCGGCAGCGCCGTGATCGGGTAGAAGATCCCCGAGATCGCGCCCAGGCCCATGATCGGCAGCGTGATCAGCGCGATGGACCGCGGGCTGTTGGTGAGCGACCCCAGCGCGGCCCCGAGCGGCAGGGTCGCGACCAGTCCGAGCGCCAGCACCCACAGCAGGTGCACGTACGACCAGACGCCGTCCGGAGCCAGGGAATCGAACAGGAACAGGCACGGGACCAGCACCAGCAGGATCCCGGTGACCTGCGCCATCGCCACCGCCGTCGTCTTCCCGACCAGGTAGCCGAGCATGCCGTTCGGCGTCGCTTTCGCGCGCAGCAGCGTGCCGTCCTCGCGGTCGATGGCGAGGTAGCCCGCCGTGCTGTTCAAGCCGTTGAACACGATCCCGGCGCCGAGCACGCCGGGCACGGTCGCCGCGCCGAGCGAGAAGCCGGTGCCGGGCAGGGTCGCGTTCCGCATGAAGAACAGCGTGCCGAGGAAGAGCGCGACGAAGACGAACTGGCCGATGACGTCGTCCCGGTTGGTCCACGTCTGCTTGAACTCGATCCAGCCGCGGTCCAGCCCGGCTCGCAGGGCGGCGGTCCTGGCGTTCATCGCGCACCCGCTTCCTGGAGGCCGATCTCGGTTTCGCCGCCGGCTTCCGCGCGGTGCACCAGCGTCATGTAGGTGTCCTCCAGCGACGCCCGCCGGACCTCGAGGTCCGAGACGGCTTCGCCGTGCTGCTTGAACAGGTCGTACACGTACTTCGTCGCTTCAGTCGTCGAGTGCACGAAGCGCTGGCCGTCGATCGTCCAGCGGACCTCGGCCTCGCCGGAGATCCGGCGGGACAGCGCGTCGGCCGAGCCGTCGGCGATGATGCGCCCGCCGTTGAGGATGAGGATCCGGTCGGCCAGCTTCTCGGCCTCGTCGAGGTCGTGCGTGGTGAGCAGGATCGTGGTGTCGAGCTCGTCGGAGAGCCGGTGCACGAGGTCGTGGAACTCGCGGCGCGCCTCCGGGTCGAAGCCCGCGGTCGGCTCGTCGAGGAACAGCAGCTCGGGGCGCCCGACGATGCCGATCGCGACGTCGAGCCGCCGGCGCTGGCCGCCGGAGAGGTTCTTGATCTTCTTCTGCGCGTGCTCGGTGAGCCCGACGGCCGCGATCAGCTCGTCGGCGTCCCACGGCCGCTGGTGCGACGCCGTCGAGTACGGCGCGTAGTACCGGCCGAGGTGCGCGAGCAGCTCCCGGACGCGCCACTTCCCGTGGTCGCGCCACGACTGGAGCACGACCCCCAGCCGCGCCCGCCAGTCTTCACCGCCGTGGGCCGGGTCGATCCCGAGCACGCTGACCTCGCCGGCCGACCGCATGCGGAAACCTTCGAGGATCTCGATCGTTGTCGTCTTGCCCGCGCCGTTCGGCCCGAGCAGGCAGACGACCTCGCCTCGGTGGGCCTCGAACTCGACGCCGTGGAGCACGTCGTTCGCGCCGTAGCGCATCCGGAGCCCGCGCACGCGGACCACGGGGACAGCTGGATCTCTCATCTCGAACCCCCATCGAACTGGTGCGATCGAATGTAGCATACCTACTACATTCGATCAGACTTCTGCTGTGCCGGGAACTTGACCCGCGGTCATCCGGTTCGCCGGACATGGGTACTTGGCTGGGGCTGGCTCTGCCGGGCGGCGTCGTGATCCTGCTGGTCATGGCCGCGATCGAGCTGCGGCCGCGCAAGAACGGCTCCCGCTTCAAGGCGCGGCTCTCCGCGACCTACATCGAGGAGACGACCGCGTTCCTCTACGGCACCAAGCGGCGTGAGCTGGAACACCGGGAAACCATGTCGATGCTCGTCGAGCAGGACGCCGAAGGCGCGCCTCCGTGGCGTGACGTGGACCTGGACGCCGGAATCGCCAGGATCCGGCCGCGCGCGGACCCGCCGGAGCCGGAAAACCGCCAGCTACAGTGACTCCCATGCCGACCCCAGCGCGTGTGCGAGCCGACGCGTGCCCGGGTGTTTTCGCACCCCACGACGCCGCCGACGGCCCATTGGCCCGCGTCCGGCTGCCCGGAGGTGCGGTTTCCGCAGCGCAGCTGCGCGCGCTGGCGGATGCCGCCGAAGAGTGCGGCGACGGCGACCTCCACCTCACCTCGCGCGGCAACGTCCAGCTGCGCGGCGTCACCCGGCCCGGCCTCGCGGCGCGGCTGACCGACGCCGGCTTGCTGCCTTCGCCGTCCCACGAGCGGGTCCGGAACGTGCTGGCCTCGCCGTTGAGCGGGCTGCACGGTGGCCTCGCCGACGTCCGGGGGCTGGCCGCGTCGCTCGATGCCGTGCTGTGTTCGACGCCGGAGCTGGCCTCGCTGCCCGGCCGGTTCCTCTTCGCCTTCGACGACGGCCGCGGTGACGTCGCCGGGGAAGGTGCCGACGTCTGCTGGCGCGCGCTCGCCGCGGACGAAGGAACCCTGCTGCTCGCCGGGGGCGATACCGGACGTCGGGTGCGTCTCGCCGACGCCGTTTCCGCGCTGATCGAGGTCGCGCTGGAGTTCGGCCGGGTGCGCGGATCCGCCTGGCGCGTCGCCGAACTCGACGACCCCGCCTGGCGGGGGACGCCGGTGCCGCGGGGTGACGTCCCGGTGCCCGTCGGGATGATCGCCGGGGTCGCGGCGGGGGTCGTGCCGCGTTTCGGGCAGCTCTCCGCCGAGCAGGCCCGCGCCCTGGCGGAGTTCGGTCCCGCGCTGGTCACGCCGTGGAAGTCGCTGGTCCTGCCGGACGTGCCCGCCGACGTCTTCGAGCGGCTGGGCTTCGGGGGCGTGCCGCTCGGCACGAGCGCGTGCATCGGACGGCCCGGCTGCGCGAAGTCGCGCGCCGACGTGCGGGCCGACGCCGTCTTCCGGCCGGGCCTGCGCGCGCACTTCTCGGGCTGTGAACGGCGGTGCGGGAAGCCGTCGCAGTCCCATGTGGACGTTGTCGCCGAAGCGGATGGATATCGGGTCGACGGCCGGTGGGTGCCGTTCGACGAGATGGAAGGGAAGCTGTGATCGACTACCTGCGGGACGGTGCCGAGATCTACCGGCACTCGTTCGCCACGATCCGCGAGGAGGCGGACCTGGCGATCCTGCCCGACGACGTGGCGGGCCTGGCGGTCCGGATGATCCACGCCTGCGGCATGGTCGATCTGGTCGACGACCTGCGCTACACGCTCGACGTCATCGAGTCCGGCCGCGCCGCGCTCGAAGCCGGCGCGCCGATCCTGTGCGACGCGCAGATGATCGCCAGCGGCGTCACCCGGCGGCGCCTGCCCGCGGGCAACGAAGTCGTCTGCACGCTCTCGGACCCTTCGGTGCCGGGGCTCGCCGAGCGGATGGGTACCACGCGCTCGGCGGCGGCGCTGGAACTGTGGCGTGACAAGCTGCCCGGCTCGGTCGTCGCGATCGGCAACGCGCCGACCGCGCTGTTCCGGCTGCTGGAGATCCTCGACGAAGGTGTCGGCGCGCCCGCGGCGATCATCGGCGTGCCGGTCGGGTTCGTCGGCGCGGTCGAGTCCAAAGTGGAGCTGGCCAAGCGGGCACCGGCGCCGTACCTCGTGGTGCACGGCCGGCGCGGCGGCAGCGCGATGGCCGTCGCCGCGATCAACGCTCTCGCGAGCGCCGAAGAATGACCGGGACGCTCTACGGCGTCGGGCTCGGCCCCGGCGACCCGGAACTGATGACGGTCAAGGCGGCCCGGCTGATCTCCGAAGCGTCGGTGATCGCCTACCACTGCGCACGGCACGGGCGCAGCATCGCGCGGTCGGTGGCCGAGCCGTACCTGCGCGAGGGGCAGGTCGAGGAGAAACTCGTCTACCCGGTCACGACCGAGACGACCGACCACCCCGGCGGTTACGAGGGCGCGATCGCGGACTTCTACGAGCTGAGCGCGAAGCGGCTCGCCGAGCACCTCGACGCGGGACGCGACGTCGTCCTGCTCTGCGAAGGCGACCCGTTCTTCTATGGCTCGTACATGTACATGCACGAACGGCTTTCCGGCCGGTTCGAGGCGGTCGTCGTGCCCGGTGTGACGTCGGTGAGCGCGGCGTCGGCGGTGCTCGGCCGGCCGCTGGTGCAGCGCGACGAGGTGCTGACCGTGCTGCCGGGCACGTTGCCGGCGCCGGAGCTGGCCCGGCGGCTCGCGGACACCGACGCGGCGGCGGTGCTGAAGCTCGGCCGCACGTTCGGCTCGGTGCGGGAGGCGTTCGAAGAGGCCGGGAAGCTGGACGACGCCGTCTTCGTCGAGCGCGCGACCTGGGGACAGCAGCGGATCGAGCCCCTCGCTTCGGTCGATCCTTCGACGGTGCCTTACTTTTCGCTGGCTTTGCTGCCTTCGCCGGCTTATGCGTCCCGGGTTTCGCCTGCGCCCGTTCCTGCCCTGGTTGCCGAGGGTGCGGGCGAGGTCGTCGTGGTCGGGCTCGGCCCGGCCGGTCCGGAGTGGCTGACGCCGGAGGCCGCGGCGGAGCTTTCGGCCGCCGAGCACGTCGTCGGGTACGGGCCGTATGTCGCGCGCGTGCCGCAGAAAGCGGGGCAGCAGCGGCACGCGTCGGGAAACCGCGTCGAGGCGGACCGGGCTCGGGATGCGTTGTCCCTGGCCGCTTCGGGCGCCCGGGTGGCGGTCGTTTCCTCGGGTGACCCGGGGGTGTTCGCGATGGCGTCGGCGGTGCTGGAGCAGGTGTCGTCGGGGCACGGCACGGGTGTCCGGGTGCGGATCGTCCCGGGGGTGACGGCCGCGCAGGCGGCGGCGTCCCGCGTCGGCGCGCCGCTCGGGCACGACTACTGCGTGCTGTCGCTGTCGGATCGCCTGAAGCCGTGGGAGATCATCGAGAAGCGCCTGGACGCGGCGGGCGCGGCGGACCTGGTGCTGGCGCTGTACAACCCGGCGTCGCGGTCCCGGACGACTCAGCTGGCCGACGCTCGGAACGTGCTGCTCCGCCATCGCGCGCCATCGACGCCGGTGGTCGTCGCGCGGGACGTCGGCGGCCCGGAGGAGGACATCCGCGTCACGACGCTGGGCGATCTCGATCCGTCCACAGTGGACATGCGCTGCCTGCTGATCGTGGGTTCGTCGAAGACCCGCGCCGAGAACGGCGTGGTGTGGACTCCGCGCAGCTATTGACGGCCGAGTCCGCCTTGCACCGCCGGGCGGTCCTGGCGGGCGAGGCGGCGTCGGCCGCGAAGGTACCCGGCCGCTTCCGGGCGTGGGAGCGCACGGGTTTGCTGGCGGTGCTGGCGACCGACCCCGCGCTCGCGTACCTGTCGACGGTGACCGGGGTGACGCCGGAGACGCTGCCCGAGGTCGCCGGTTTGCTGCGTTCGCCGGAGTGGGACGGCATACGCCCGGCCGTCGTCGCCCCGGCGGGGCTGCCGGTTCCTGGCCTGGCCCCGGCGGGCGACCGGTTCCTGGCCGTCCGCCGGCTCGAGCCCGGGTCGGCTCCGCCGCCGGAAACGGTCGACGCGGAGGTCTTCCTGCGCGTCCTGCTGGCCGGGTTCGAGGTGAGCGGGCCGATCGCGGAGTACATGGCCGCGGAACACCGCCTCCCGATCATGCGGCGCTTTCTGCTGCGGGAAGGGGAGACACCGATCGCGGCCGCGGGCATGACGATCGACGCCGGGGTCGCGATCCTGGGGGCGGCGTCGACGTTGCCGGAGCACCGCGGCCGGGGCGCGCAGCCGAAGTTGCTGCGCCGCAGGCTCGAAGCGGCGGCCGCGGAGGGCTGCACCCTGGCGGTCGCGACGGCCCGCCCGGGCTCGCCGAGCGTGGCCAACCTGGAGCGGGCGGGGTTCCGCCTCCACCGCCGGACGGCGTGGACCAAGCCTTAGCGAGGCTGCCGCGGCTGGTCGTGAGTGAGAAACCGGGTTAGAACACTGTTTCTCACTCACGACGGGTCAGCGGGTCGGGTCCTTGCCGTTGGGCTGGCTCGGGCCCGGGCCCGGGGACCACCACCCCGGCACGGTCTTCTCCCCGTGCACCACCGTCGGCGCGATGCCTTCGGTGAACGGCTCGATCTGCAGCAGCTGGCCCCACGACTGGCTCGGCTGCCCGATCAGGTAGCTCGGCACCTCGGGCTCCTCGGCCAGCTCCTCCAGCCACCCGATCGGCCCGCCGTTGGTCGACGACGCCCACTCCGCCTCGTCCGCCAGGCCGCCGGCCGTGATGCGGTACTCCGGGACCTGCGAGATCCCGTCGTGGGACGTCACCGGCTGCGCGCACGGGTAGACGAACGACGCCGGCCAGTCGATGTACACCGGCTTCGAGCCGATCTTGTCCGTCAGCGTCGTGAACGTCGGGACACGCGGGGCCGATGCCGCGATCCAGCCGTCCTCCGTCAGGTCGTTGTCGACGATGTTGATGCGGACCGCGTTCGTCTCCGCCGGGAGGTCGCGCAGGTTGATGCGGGTGTCGTTCCAGCCGCCCGTGCCCGAGCCCGGCGGGAGCACGAACTGGCTGCGCAGCACCTTCACGCCCTCCGGCGTGTTGACGCCGTAGTCGAGGCTCACCGACGTCGGGCGGCGGGCCTCGCCGGCCGTGGCCACCACGATCTGGCCGTCCGCCGGCTTCTCCGTCAGCGCGTACCAGTCGCTGCGCAGGCGTCCCGCGCGCGTCTCCTGGTCGAGGTAGCTCGACCACATCGGCACGGTCTCCGGGGTGAACCCGTGCGGCGGTTCGGCCAGCGGGTCCTTGTCGTCGACGGCGCGCATGTGGAAGCCGGTCTGGACGCGGCCGTTGTCCTGGTCGGGGTTCGGCAGCGGGGACTCCGGCTCCTTGGGCTTCTCCGCGACCGTCCGCTGCTCGGACTGCGGGTGCAGGATGCTCGTCGCCGCGTCGCGCTCCACCATGACGTGGTCGGAGAGGTTGCAGCTCTTGCCGAACAGGTGCCCGACGTTGGCCGCGCCCAGGCTGTAGCTGCCGGCCTGGTTGTGGATCGCCCAGGCCATCGTGACGAACTCGCCCGCCGCCACCAGGCCGCAGACCACCACCAGGGACAGCGACCCGAGCCGCAGCGCGCGCAGCCTGCCTTCCTGGGGCTGGGCCGGCAGCCCCGGCCGGTGCGCGCGGACGTTCTCCACGAACGCGTAGATCCCCGCGACGGCCGCCGCCACCAGCAGGATCGTCGACAGCGGGATGCCACCGACCGACGGCGCCACGTTCGTCCACTGGACGCCGAGGCGCGAAACGAACCAGTACGTGTTCGGCCCGGTCGCGGCGAGCGCGGCGACCACCAGCAACGCGGCGAGGAAGGCCGCGCGGTTGCGTTTCGACCGCAGCACCGTCGAGCTGGTCGCGAGCGCGGCCAGCGCCGCCATCGACGCGCCGACCGCGGCGAACGCGCCGAAGTGGTGCGTCCACTTCGTCGGCGTCAGGGCCAGGAGCAGGAAGAACACCGCCGTCGTGCCGATCAGGCGGCGGGCCGGGCCGAGCGACGCGCCGGGGATGCGGCCGCGGCGCAGCAGCATCACCAGGCAGGTGGCGGTGCACAGCACGACCAGCAGCACCGGGAACCGGCGCGGCGCCGAGCCGTCCGGCAGGTCCGCGAAGAGCAGCTGGTAGCGCGCGAGCTCTTGGAACCACGACAGGTTCGGGCCCACCTGGGTCCGGATCCGGGTCGCCTCCTGCACGGTCGCGAACGTCTGGTCGGCGAACACCACGACCAGCACCAGCAGCCCGGCCGCGGCGACCGGCGCGAGCACCGGCAGCCAGCCGTTTTCGTTGGCGCGCTGGCGGATCAGCTTGAACAGCGGGCGCGCGGCGACCAGGAACGGCGCCACCGCGATCAGCCCGGTCGGCGTCGCGGCCAGGGTGAACCCGGCCGCGGTCAGGCCGAGGCACAGGGGCAGCAGCCGCCGCGTCACCAGCGTGCGCTCCACCGCGCAGATCGCCAGCAGCGAGCCGAGCGCGGCCACCGGTTCCGGGCGGACGCCGTTGTTGTAGGGCATCCACCAGATCAGGAACACCGTCGCCGCGGCCCAGCTGGCCGGGCGGCTGGTGCGGATCTGGGTGCCGAGGCGCGGCATCACCTCGCGGCTGATCAGCAGCCAGCTGAGCACGCCGAGCAGGAACGACGGCAGCCGGATCCACGGCGGCACCACGCTGACGTGCGCCATCAGCTCGAACACGTGGTAGAACCAGCCGAACGGCGCCTCGGCGACGCCGAACCAGCGGTGGTAGTTCGTGAGGAACCCGGTCTGCTCGGTGACCCGGGCCATCGTCAGGATGTAGCCGTCGTCCGAGGTCACCGGCCCGATGAAGACCCACGCGCCGAGCGCGATGATCACCGTGGCGTCCCGCATCGTCAGCCGCCACCAGCCGACCGGCGCCCAGCGCGGCGCGCGTCTCGCGGAGCCGGAGTCGCGGCGCCAGACCGCGATCATGCAGCCGATCAGCGACAGGATCGCGAGTACGCCGACGCCGATCTTCAGCGCGGTCGGCGACGTCTGGTAGCGCGTGTCCGGCACGACCGAGACGTGCAGGCCGGCGATCGGGTCCTTGCTCGAGTTGATCGAGGAGTAGATGCCGACCACGCGGGGCCGGACGTCGCCGCCGGCGTGGAAGATCGGCGTCCCGGCCACGGCGAGGGTCATCTGCGTCGCGTCGACGTCCAGCTCGACGTCGCACTTCTCGGCGGGCAGCGGCTGCTGGGCGATCTGCTGGCCCTGGCTGGAAGCGAGCAGCACGCCGTTGTCGACGCGCAGCTGCAGGCCGACGCCCTTGCCGGACTTCGGGTCGGTGCGGCCGTCCGGCACGGTGGCGAAGAGCAGGCCGGGACCGCCGGTGCGGGCGTCCACCGAGCGGATGGCCGCGCACGGCAGCTCGGCGCGCAGGTCCTGGGCCCAGTACCCGGTCAAGGGCGCGTTGACGGAGCGGGTGTCGCTGCCGGTCGGCCAGACGACCTCCGCCGTGTCCTGCACCACCGGCAGGAAGGGGAAAGCCAGCGCGCACAAGGCCGAGAGCAGCCCCAGCGCTACGGCAATCAGACGCATCGGCGCAACGCTAACGGGTCAGACCGAGGCGCTTTACGCAGACCCCGGGTCACGCGGCGTGAAGCGCCCGTGGTGGAGCGCCTCGGTCAGGGGACGGCGGCTGCGCCAGCCGTGGCGCTCCAGGTCGGGCACGGTCTCCAGCTTGCTGACGGGCCCGACGCAGAGCCACGCGACCGGCCGGATGCCGGCCGGGACGCCGAGCAGCTCGCCGAGGAACGGCTCGCGGTAGAAGCTGACCCAGCCGACGCCGAGGCCTTCGGCGGTGGCGGCCAGCCAGAGGTTCTGGATCGCCAGGCAGACCGAGTAGAGGCCGGCGTCGGCGATGGCGTGCCGGCCGAGGACGTCGGGCGCGCCGCGGGCCGGGTCGTAGGTGACGACGATGCCGAGGCTCGACTCGAGGATGCCTTCGATCTTGATGTTCGCGAAGGTGCTCGCGCGGTCTTCGGTGAGCTGCTCCGCGAAGACCTCACGTTCCTCGTGGACGTGCTTCGCGAACGTCTCGCGCGTCGCGTGGTCGTCGACCAGCACGAAGTCCCAGGGCTGGGTGAGCCCGACACTGGGTGCGGCGTGCGCGGCCTCGAGGATCCGCAGCAGGGTGGCGCCGGGGATCGGCTCGCCGGTGAACTCGCCGCGGACGTCCCGGCGTTTGCGCAGGACTTCGTAGAACTCTTCGATCATCGGTTCAGGACCCATTCGACGGCTTCGGCCACGGTTCCGGCGGTTTCGGTTTCCGGTCTCGGTGGTCGCCGGACCAGCAGGACGGGTTTGCGGAGTTCGCGCGCCGCGGTCAGCTTCGCGCTGGTCTGAGCACCGCCGGAGTCCTTGGTGACCAGGACGTCGACCCGGTCGAGCAGCTCGCGCTCGGCGGCCACCTCGTACGGCCCGCGGGCGAGGATCAGCTCGTGGTGGCGCGGCAGCGGCGGCTCGGGCGGGTCGACGCAGCGGATCAGGAACCACAGGTCGTCCAGGTGCGCGAAGGCGGGCAGGCCTTGGCGGCCACTCGTCAGGAAGACGCGTTCGCCCAGTTCGGGGAGCATTTTCGCGGCGTCTTCGAGGTCGTCGGCCCAGTGCCAGATGTCGTCTTCGCCGGGTTCCCAGCCGGGCCGGGCCAGCCTCAGCAGGGGAGTACCCGTGTGTGCTGCCGCTTTCGCCGCGTTCGCGCCGATGCGCTCGGCGAAGGGGTGCGTCGCGTCCACGACGGCCTTCACGTCGTTCTCGCGCAGCCAGGCCGCGAGACCTTCCGGGCCACCGAAGCCGCCTACGCGCACTTCGCCGACCGGCAGCCTTGGCCGTGCTACGCGTCCTGCCAGCGAAGACACCACGCGGATGTCGCTTCTCACGAGTGCTTCGGCGAGGCTTCGTGCTTCGCCCGTGCCGCCCAGGACGAGGATCACGGCTTTCCGTATCCGACGGCCTCGCGCCACCGGTCCAGGGTGCGCAGGTTGGCGAGCGTCTCGGCCCAGGTCAGCTCGGGTGCCTGCCGGTCGTCGATGTGCGCGGCGACGTGGTCGGCTTCGCGCGCGAAGACGCCCTGGGTCGCTTCGACCTCGATGACCTCCGGCTCGCCGCCGGCCGGGGTCAGGATGATCTGCGAGACGCCGGGCTTGCGCAGCGGGTGGATCCACGCCGGCCGCGGGATGTGGAGCTGCCCGCTCGTCCCGAACACGCGGATGCCGTCTTCGCGGGTCAGCCGGATGCCGCAGGAGATCGTCGCGAGGATGTCGCCGGGCAGCCGCAGCAGGCCGGTCGCGTATTCGTCGACGCCCCGCGGGGAGAGCTTCGCCATCCCGCTGACCTCGGTCGGCTCGACGACGTCCTGCCCGGTCGCGGCCTGGGCGACCAGCCGGGCCAGCGACGTGCAGTAGCAGCCGACGTCGAGGATCCCGCCGCCGCCGAGCGCCGGGTCGGACAAGCGCTCGGTCTCCTCCGGGTTGCTGTCGAAGGAGAACGTCGTGTCGACCGCGCGGACCTCGCCGATCGCGCCGCCGGCGATCAGCTCGACCAGCCGCCGGGTCTGCGGGTGCAGGCGGTACATGAACGCCTCCATGAGGAAGACGTCGTTCCGGCGCGCCGCGTCGATCACCTCCTCGGCGTCGGCCGCGGTGAGCGTCAGAGGCTTCTCGCAGAGGACGTGCTTGCCCGCTTCGGCCGCGGCGATGGCCCATTCCTTGTGCAGCGCGTGCGGCGTCGAGACGTACACGGCGTCGACGTCCGGGTCGGCGAGGAGGTCTTCGTAGCTGCCGTAGGCCTTGGGGATCTCGAAGCGGGTGGCGAAGTCGCGGGCGCGGTCGCCGTTCCGCGCCGCGACCGCGGTGAGCGTGCCGTGCTTGCTCTCGTCGACGCCCGCGGCGAAGTGCCCGGCGATGGTCCCGGCGGCCAGCAGGCCCCAACGCAATTCCGTCACAACGACTCCGGTTGGTTCGCCCGGTCGCGGGCACTGGAATAGAGGAAGCTGTCCGGGAAGCCCGCGGCGGCGAGCACCCGGCCGACGAAGATGGTGGCGGCCCGCGTCATCCCGGCCTCGCGGACGAGGTCCGGCAGTTCGCCGAGCACACCCCGCACGACGGTCTCGCCGGGCTGGGTCGCCAGCGCGACGACGGCGATGGGGCAGTCGGCACCGTAGTGGGGAACGAGTTCCCCGGTCACGCGCTCGACGTGGTTGATCGCGAGGTGCAGCGCGAGCGTCGCCTCGGTGGCGGCGAAAGCGGCGAGGGTTTCCTTCGGCGGCATCTTCGTGGAGCGCGCCTGGACGCGGGTGATCACCAGGCTCTGCCCGATTTCGGGCACAGTGAGCTCACGCTTCAGGACGGCGGCCGAAGCGGCGAAGGCGGGTACGCCGGGTACGACGTCGTACGGGACGTTCTTCGCGTCGAGCCGCCGGGCCTGCTCGGCGACGGCGCTGTAGAGCGACGGGTCGCCGGAACAGAGCCGGACCACTTCGTGCCCGTTTTCGTGCGCTTCGACGAGCTTCCCGACGATCTCTTCGAGGCTGAGGTTCGCGGTGTCGATCAGCGTGGCCTCGGGCGGGCAGTACGCGAGCAGGTCGGGCGGGGTCATGCTGCCCGGGTAAAGGCAGACATCGCAGCGGGCGAGCAAGTCCCGGCCGCGGACGGTGATGAGGTCCGCGGCCCCCGGCCCGGCCCCGACGAAGTGCACGGTCATCGACGGCCACCACCGGTCGCGGCCGAGCGGTCTGCCGCGGCTGGTCGTGAGTGAGAAACAGGGTTAGAACACTGTTTCTCACTCACGACCCCTCCGGCGGTCATCGGCTGCTCCACTGCGTCACGGTCCGAGCCGGCGTCCACCCGGTGAACCCCCCGAGCGGCGCCGCGCGTTCGACGGCGATCCGCAGCAGCTCACCACCCCGCTCGGCGTACAGGTCACCGAGGATCCGCTCGGCCTCCAGCGTCACCCCGTGCGCCACCAGCCGCGCGCCCGTGGACAGGCACGTGTCCAGCAGGCCCGGAGTCGTCAGGCCGCCGCCGATGAAGATCGCGTCCGGTGCCGGGAGCGCGCTCAACGACGCCGGGGCCGGGCCCGTCACCACCTCCAGCTCCGGCACCCCCAGGTCCAGTGCGTTCCGGCCGATCCGCTCGGCGCGGTCCGGGTCCTGCTCGATCGCGATGGCGCGGTTCAGCTCGTGCAGCCGCGACCACTCGATCCCGACGCTGCCCGCGCCCGCACCGACGTCCCACAGCAGCTCGCCGGGGCTCGGCGCGAGCCGCGCCAGCGCCGACACCCGCAGGTCGCGCTTCGTCAGCTGGCCGTCGTGGGAGTAGACGTCGTCCGGGATGCCGATCAGGGGCAATGCCAGCCCCTCGCACGTCAGCGCGAACACCGTCAACGGCCCGGGTTCGCCCTCCCAGCCGTCGGAGATGCGCTCGTCCGGCCCGCCGAGGTTTTCCAGCGCGAACAGCTCGGTCTCGCCGTACCCGCGCACCGTCAGCAGGGAGCGCAACGACGCCGCGTCGGCCCCCAGGACGAGCACCCGCCGCCCCGGCGCCAGCACCCGGGCGACGCGGGCCGACGACCGGCCGACGAGCGTCACCACCTCGGTCTCCTCGGCGGACCAGCCCAGCCGGGCGCGGGCCAGTGTCACCGACGAGAGCGCGGGCAGCGCCTCGACCTCGTATCCATGGGCCACCAAGGTAGTGCCGACCCCCGACAAGAACGGATCTCCGCTGGCCAGGACGCAGATGCGTTCCCCGACGTGCTCCGCGATGACGGCGTCGAGCCCCGGCAGCAGCGGCGATGGCCACGGCTGGCTCGGGACGTCGGCGGGCAGGTAAGCCAGCTGCCGCGGCGCGCCCAGCACGACGTCGGCGCCGAGCACCAGGGCCTGGGCCTGCTCGGACAGGCCCGGCCACCCGTCGGCCCCGATCCCGACCACCGTCAGGCGTGTCCGGCGTTCCCGGGGCTCCCACCCCTCGGGAACGCCGTCGCCCTGGCGGGCGGCCGCGGGTCCAGTCGCAGGTCGGAGTGATTCTTCGCGCACGATTTCCCACCCTAAGCGAGGCCGGCGCTGTGCGATGATCGGCCGGTCGCCGAGCTGGAGGAGTGCTGTTGAAGCCGTACCCGTTCACCGCCGTCGTCGGGATGCCGGACCTGCGCCTCGCGCTCGTCCTCTCCTCGATCTCGCCCGCCGTCGGCGGGGTGCTGGTGCGCGGCGAAAAGGGCACCGCGAAGTCGACCATGGTCCGCGCGCTGGCGGGCCTGCTGCCGAGCGTGGACGTCGTGGACAGCTGCCGGTTCTCCTGCGACCCCGCGGCGCCCGACCCGGTCTGCCCGGACGGCCCGCACGACGCGGCGCGGAGCCACCGCCGGCCGGCGAAGCTGGTCGAGCTGCCGGTCGGCGCGGCCGAGGACCGCGTCGTCGGCTCGCTGAACCTCGAACGCGCGCTGGGTGAAGGCGTCACGGACTACCAGCCGGGCCTCCTGGCCGCCGCGCACCGCGGGCTGCTCTACGTCGACGAGGTCAACCTGCTCCACGACCACCTCGTCGACACCCTGCTCGACGCCGCCGCGATGGGCCGCGCGACCGTCGAGCGCGAGGGCGTCTCCGTGTCGCACGCCGCGCGGTTCGTGCTGATCGGCACCATGAACCCCGAGGAAGGCGAGCTGCGGCCGCAGCTGCTCGACCGGTTCGGGCTGACCGTCGAGGTCGCCTCCAGCCGTGACCCCGAGCAGCGCGTCGAGGTCGTCCGGCGCCGCCTCGCCTACGAAGCCGATCCGGACGGTTTCGCCGCCCGCTACGCCGATGAAGACGCCCGGCTGGCCGAAGAGATCGAGTCGGCGCAGAAGCTGTTGCCGGCCGTGAAACTCCCCGACGACGCCCTGCGCCAGATCGCCGAGATCTGCGCGTCCTTCGAGGTCGACGGCATGCGCGCGGACATCGTCACGGCGCGCGCCGCGGTCGCGCACGCGGCCTGGGCCGGTCGTGACGAGGTGACCACCGACGACGTCCGCGTCGCCGCGCGGCTCGCGCTGCCGCACCGGCGCCGCCGGAACCCGTTCGACGCGCCCGGAATCTCGGAAGAGCAGCTGGAGCAGGCGTTGCAGGACGCCCAGCCCCCGGAGCCGGGCCCCGAGGACGACGGCCCCGGCTCGGGCTCGACGCCGGACGAAGCGCCATCCGAAGTGCCGCAAGGGGACGCGCCACAAGGCGAGCCTCAACAGAAGCAGAACGGCGGGCAGCAGAAGACCGTCGGCGCGGGCGAGACTTTCAAGGCCCGCGTGTTCCGCGTCAAAGGCACGGGCGAAGGCGAGCGAGGACGCCGTTCGCGCGCGATCACCGACAGCGGCCGCACCATCGGCGTCCAGCCCCCGAGCGTCCGGGACGGCCGGCCGCACCTGGTCGCGACCGTGAAAGCCGCGGCGCCGCACCAGAAGGCCCGCGGCCGCGACGGCGCCGGGCTGAAGCTGCGCCGTCAGGACCTCCGCTTCGCGCTGCGCGAAGGACGCGAAGGAAACCTGGTCCTGTTCTGCGTCGACGCGTCCGGCTCGATGGGCGCGAAAGCGCGGATGCGCGAGGTCAAGTCCGCGGTGCTGTCCCTGCTGCTCGACGCCTACCAGCGCCGCGACAAGGTCGGGCTCGTCACGTTCCGCGGCAACGCCGCCGAGCTGGCGCTGCCGCCGACGATCAGCGTCGACGCGGCCGCGTCCCGCCTCGAAGGCCTGCCGACCGGCGGCCGGACCCCCCTGGCCGAAGGCCTGCTGGAGGCCGCGCGGGTGCTGCGGGTCGAGGAGATCCGCGACCCGCGGCGCCGTCCGCTGCTGGTCGTCGTCACCGACGGCCGTGCCACCAGCGGACCCGACGCCGTCGCGCGCGCCCAGGCCGCGGCCGGGCTGCTCACCGGCGTAACCACGATCGTCATGGACTGCGAGAGCGGCAAAATGCGTCTGGGCCTGGCCGCCGACCTCGCCACCCACCTCGGCGCGGAGCACGTGCCCCTGGCCGACGTCGCCGCCGAGTCACTGGCCGACGCCGTCCGCGCCCGGACCGGGAAGGCCGCCTGATGCCGCAGGGGAAACCGGACGTCGTCCCGGCCGACGGGCTGACCACGCGCCAGCGTCGCAACCGGCCGCTGCTCGCCGTGCACACCGGCGAGATGAAGGGCAAGTCGACCGCGGCGTTCGGGATGGCGTTGCGCGCGTGGAACCAGGGCTGGTCGATCGGGGTGTTCCAGTTCGTCAAGTCGGCGAAGTGGCGCGTCGGCGAGGAAGCCGCGTTCCGCGCGCTGGGCAAGCTGCACGACGACACCGGCGAGGGCGGGCCGGTCGAGTGGCACAAGATGGGCGAGGGCTGGAGCTGGGCGCGCAAGTCCGGCTCCGACGAGGACCACGCCGCGAACGCCCGGGAAGGCTGGGCGGAGATCAAGCGCCGGCTCGCCGCCGAGACGCACGACTTCTACGTCCTCGACGAGTTTTCCTACCTGCTCAAGTGGGGCTGGCTCGAAGTCGACGACGTCGTGTCCACTTTGGTCGACCGGCCCGGCCACCAGCACGTCGTCATCACCGGCCGGTACGCGCCGCCGGAGCTGGTCGAAGCCGCCGACCTCGTCGCCGAGATGACCAAGGTCAAGCACCCGATGGACGCCGGCCAGAAGGGCCAGCGGGGGATCGAGTGGTAGCGCGGGTGGTCGTCGCCGCGCCCGGTTCGGGGCACGGCAAGACCACCATCGCCGCCGGGCTGATGGCGGCGCTGCGCGAGGCCGGGCACCGCGTCTCCGGGCACAAGGTCGGCCCCGACTTCATCGACCCGAGCTACCACGCGCTCGCCACCGGGCGTCCCGCGCGCAACCTGGACCCGTTCCTGCAGGGTGAGGACCGGCTGATCCCGTTGCTGCGGCATGGTTCCGCCGGTGCCGACATCGCCGTCATCGAAGGCGTGATGGGCCTGTTCGACGGCGCTTTGGGCACCGAGGGCTACGCCTCGACCGCGCACGTCGCCCGGCTCCTCGACGCGCCGGTGGTGCTGGTGGTGGACGCGTCGGCGGCGTCGCGCAGCGTCGCGGCGACGGTCCTCGGGTTCGCCTCCTACGACACGCGGGTGCGGCTGGCCGGGGTCATCCTCAACAAGCTGGGCTCGCAGCGGCACCTCGACGAGATCGCGTCCGCGCTGGAGGCCACCGGCGTCCCGCTGCTGGGAGCGTTGTACCGCAACGAAGAGATCCACGCGCCGAGCCGGCACCTCGGGCTCGTCCCGGCGGCCGAACGCGCCGACGACGCCCAGCGCGTGCTGCCGTCGCTGGCCGCGTGGGTGCGGGACGGCGTCGACCTCGAAGCGATCGTCCGGATCGCGTCCGGGGCCTCACGGCTTTCCGCTCCGGCCTGGGAACCGCCCGTGGTGGACGGACGGCGAGTGACCGTCGCGGCTGCCGGTGGTCCCGCGTTCACCTTCCGCTACACCGAGAACATCGAGCTGCTGGCGGCGTGCGGGGTCGACGTGGTCGACGTCGATCCGTTGCGGGACAAGACGTTGCCGGACGGGTGCGCCGGGTTGTACTTCGGCGGCGGGTTCCCCGAGGTGCACGCGGCGGAGCTGTCGGCCAACACGGCGTTGCGCGCCGAGGTGGCTTCGGCGATTTCCCGGGGCATGCCGGTCAGCGCGGAATGCGCGGGGCTGCTGTACCTGTGCCAGTCCCTGGACGACGTGCCCATGGTCGGCGCCGTGCCCGCGGACGCGAAGATGACGGCCCGCGGCAAGCTC
The DNA here is from genome assembly GCF_902497555.1 of Amycolatopsis camponoti. Taxonomy (NCBI): domain Bacteria; kingdom Bacillati; phylum Actinomycetota; class Actinomycetes; order Pseudonocardiales; family Pseudonocardiaceae; genus Amycolatopsis; species Amycolatopsis camponoti. The sequence goes on from NZ_CABVGP010000001.1 coordinate 1,411,541, forward strand.
GGTTACCGGCGTGCGGTCGCCGTCGAGGACAACGTCCTGGCCACGGCCGGTCAGCGCGTCACCGGGCACGAATTCCACCGCACCGAGGTCACGCCGGCGCACGGCGCGACGGCCGCCTGGGGCTGGGATCGGCAGCTGGACGGCTTCGCGTCGCCGACGCTGCACGCGTCCTACCTGCACGTTCACTGGGCCGGGTATCCCGAGCTGGCCCAGCGGTTCGCGGAGCGGGTCCGGGCTCATGGCTCTGTCTGATTCCGCCTCCGCGGGAGGGAGTACGTCGGCGGGCTACGACCTGCACCACCACGGCGATCGCGAGGTCGGGCCGGGGCTGGTCGACCTCGCCGTGAACGTCCGGCTGCCGCGGCCGCCCGCGTGGCTGCGGCAGGAGCTGGTGTCCGCGGTGGACTCGCTGGCGGCCTATCCGTCCACTGTGGACGCTGTCGACGCGGTGGCTCTCCGGCACGGTCGTCCCGCTTCGGAGGTCCTGGTCACCGCGGGTGCCGCGGAGGCGTTCACGCTGCTGGCTTCGGCTCTCCGGCCGCGGCACGCGGTGGTCGTGCACCCGCAGTTCACCGAGCCGGAAGCGGCTCTTCGCGCCGCTGGCCACGCCGTCTCACGCGTGATCTTGTCCGAAGCGGACGGCTTCGTGCTCGACCCCGCGCTGGTCCCGTCCGACGCGGACCTGGTGTTCGTCGGCAACCCGACGAACCCGACGTCGGTCCTGCACCCGGCGGCGGCACTGCTCGCGCTGGCGCGTCCCGGGCGGTTGCTCGTGGTCGACGAGGCGTTCCTGGACGCGGTGCCCGGCGAAAGCGAAAGCCTCGCTCTGGGTGTCCCGGGCGTCGTCGTGCTACGCAGCCTGACGAAGACGTGGGGCCTGGCCGGGCTGCGGGCGGGGTACTTACTCGCGCCGTCGGACGTCGTCGAACGGCTGCGAGCGGTGCAGGTGCCGTGGTCGGTGTCCACTTTGGCCGGAGTGGCGACGGTGGCGTGCTGCCGTCCGGCCGCCTTGGAGGAAGCGGAAAAGCTGGCGATCGCGGCGGAAGCCGACCGCGAGTACCTGGTGTCGGGCCTGGCGTCCACCGGAGTCCCGGTCCTGGGCGACCCGCGCGGCCCGTTCGTGCTGGTGCGGGTTCCGGACGGCGCTTCGGTGCGGGCCCGGCTGCGGGAAGCGGGCTTCGCGGTGCGTCGCGGCGACACGTTCCCGGGTCTCGGACCCGATCACCTGCGCCTGGCGGTCCGCGACCGCGCGACGACGGATGCGTTCTTGAGCGCGCTCGGAAAAATCTTGTAAACACCGACAGGGGGCTGTCGCCACCACCGCCGAGAGTGGGTGTCGCCGCCGGGAAAGGCCTGGCGTGGCAGTGGAAGGAACGACATGCCCCGATTCAACGACGTCGCCTGGTTCGAGATCGGCGCCGCCGACCCGGCGGCCGCCGAACGGTTCTACGGCGAGGTCTTCGGCTGGAGCGTCGCGCAGGACGACTCGGCCAGTACCGATGCCGCCTACCGGGTGATCGACACCGGCGGTTCGCGCGGCGGGCTCTTCGCGACCAAGGGTGAAATGCCCGACTACGCGGTGTTCACCGTGCTCGTCGAGGACGTCGAAGCCGCGTGCCGCCGGGTCGAGGCGGCCGGCGGGAAGGTGCAGCGGCCGCCGACGGTCAACCCGGTCGGCGTGACGTTCGCGCACGTGCTGGACCCGGCGGGCAACCACTTCTCGGTGTTCACTCCGCCAAGCTGAGCTGCTCGACCACGCCGTACGGGATGTCGAGGTCCTCGCGCCGCAGCGGGCGGGGCGGGGGTACCTCGGCGGTGACCGAGACCGAGGTGATCCGGTCGGCGCGGAAGGCGCGGATCTCTTCGCGCAGCCGGCACCAGGCCACCAGGTACCAGTGCTCGGGCTTGCCGACGAACCCCAGCGGCTCGATGTCCCGCCGCGTCTCGGCGCCTCCGCGGTCGCCGTAGCCGATGCGCAGGACGCGGCGGGTGACGAGCGCGTCGGACAGCACGCGGGGGATCGGCGGGAGGTCGCGCGGGTCTTCGAGGAAGTGGACCCGGCCGGCCAGGGCTTCGGCCGCGGCGGCGTCGTCCTCCTGCATCGCGGCGACGAGCTTGCGCAGCGCCGAGCTCGCTTCGGTGCGGAACGGCGTGCCCGCCAGCCGCTTGAGCGCCATGGCCATCGCGACAGCCTCGCCGGGGGTCAGGTTGACCGGCGGCAGGGTGCGCGCCTTGTCGAGGCAGTACCCGCCGGTGCGGCCGGGTTCGGCGTAGATCGGCGTGCCCGACTGCTGCAGCGCGCTGATGTCGCGCTCGACGGTGCGGGTGCTGACTTCGAACCGGCTCGCGAGCCAGCGCGCACTGCGCGGCCGCGGCGCGACGGCGCGAAGTTCTTCGACGAGGGCGTAGAGACGGTCGGTCCGGTTCACGGTCCGCACTTTAGGCGTGGGGTACGACGTTTTCAGGCGAGCGCGAGCAGCGAGGCGGCGACGGCGACCTCGACCCCGGCACCGAGGACGTCGCCCGTGACGCCACCGAGCCGCTTGGTGCACCTGGCCAGCAGAACCGCGGTCACGGCGTAGGCGAGCACCACGGCCAACGGGCCCCGCCACCAGGCCATCCCCGGAAGCAGGGCGCTCGCGCCGGCGGCGGCCACGCCGATCACGATCGCGGCCGTTCTCGGCACCGAGCCGGCGACGGTAGCACCCAGTCCTTCGGGCCGCGCGGACGGCACCCCGCGCGCGCAGGACATCGAGAGCGTGCAGCGTCCGACGAGCACGCTCACGACGACGGCTTCGAGCGGCCGGTCCGCCCCGGCGAGCGCACCGACCTGGACGAGCAGGACGAAGACGAGCGTGGCGACACCGGTGGGCCCGGAGTCCCCGCGCCGCATGACGTCGAGAGCCTTGGCACGGTCGTAGGAGGCACCGAGGCCGTCGGCGGTGTCGGCGAGCCCGTCGAGGTGCAGCCCCCGGCTCCCAAGAGCGACGGCCCCAAGGGCAAGCGCGGCAACGGCGATCTTCGGGAGGCCGAGGGCGTTCCCGCAGGCGACGACGAGTCCCGCGGCCGCGGCGAGCGGAAGGGCGGCGAGGGGAGCGAGCACCATGGCGCCCCCGGCGACCCGCCGATCGATGACGCGGGGCGCCGGGACGGAGACGGTGGTCAGCGTCCCGACGGCCATCCGCGCGGAGTCGGCCCAGCGGCTCATGCCGGGTAGTCCACAGGCAACCCGGTGCGAGCGGAGTTGTCCACTGATCGCCGAGCGGCGAGTTTTGCCTGGTAGGAGCCGGTAGACTGGACCGGGGACGCCCCCCAGGGAGTGGCGGGAGCTGCGCCCGCACCAGGCTCATGTGCGCGGGCCGGAGTCAAGGCCAACAGCGGCGAGGGGAATGCACCCAGCGCCACGTCGGGACGCCCTGCCCCGCGCATCGACGACCGACCGGCTTCGCCGGGCCCCTGCCGGGAAGCAGCGGGGCCCGCCCTCATGCCAGGTCCGCCAGCAGGCCCATGTCGGCGATGATCGCCCGCGCCGCCCGCAGCGTCGGGACCGCCTGCACCGCCCCGCTCCCTTCGCCCAGCCGCAGCCCGAAGTCCAAGATCGGCTCCAACCCCAGCGCCTTCAGCGCGAACGCTTGCGAAGGCTCCGTCGACCGATGCCCGGCCAGCCACCACTGCTCGACCCCCGGCGCGATGTCCCGCGCGACCAGCGCCGCCGCGCCCGAGAACACGCCGTCCAGCAGCACCGGGATCCGCCGTAGCGCCGCCTCGACCAGGAACCCCGCCGTCGCCGCCACGCACGCGCTGCCCAGTGCCGTCAGCCGCTCGAACGGGTCCTCCACCCGGCCCTCGGTCCGCGCCAAGGCCGCCGCGACCGCCGCCGTCTTGCGCTCCAGACCGGACTCGTCCACGCCCGTCCCCGTGCCGACCACTTCGGCCGCCGGCAGGCCCAGCGAGGCCGCCACCAGCGCCGCGCACATCGCCGTGTTGCCGATCCCCATGTCGCCTGGGATCAGCACGTCCGCGTCCGCTTCCTCGCGGGCGATCGCGCGGCCCGCCTCGAACGCCGCCCGCGCCTCACCCGGCTCCAAGGCGTCCTCGACGTCGATCGAGCCCGAGCCACGGCGGATCTTGTGCGCCGTGACGGACTCCGGCACGTCCGCGCCGTCCCAGTCGACGCCCAGGTCGGCCACCCGGACCCGCGCGCCGACCTGCGCCGCCAGGACGTTCACGCCGCTCTTGCCGGCCAGGAACACCCGCACCATCGCCGCGGTCACCTCGCGCGGGTACGCCGAGAGCGCCGACACGCCGTGGTCGCCCGCGAAGACGACCACCCGGACGTCGTCCAGCGGGCGCGGCGGCACGCTCCCGTGCGCCGCCGCCAGCCAGGCGGCGATCTCTTCGAGCCTGCCGAGCGCGCCGAGCGGCTTGACCAGGCCGTCGAGCCGCTCCTGCGCGGCGGCGCGGGCGGCGGGGTCGGGCACGGGAACGTCGAACACGGGCGCCTCCTGGCTACAGGTCGAGTGCCCGGCCCGCGACGACCAGCACGACCCGGTCGGCGTCGGCGGACACCCGGTTGTTCAGTGCGCCCAGCACATCACGGAACAGCCGTCCGGACGACGTTGCGGGCACCACACCGCTGCCGACCTCGTTGCTGACCGCGACCACCGGCACCCGCGCGGCGGCCCAGGCGGCGAGGAAGTCCTCGAGCCGGTCGTCCAGCCGGTGCTCCCAGCCCGGCTTCTGCCGCCACGCGCCGACGTCGTCCAGCACGCGGGACAGCCAGGTGCCGAGGCAGTCGATCAGCAGCGGCTCGGTCGCCTTGCGGAGGGTGCCCGCCAGGTCGGTGGTCTCGACGGTCTTCCAGTGCGCCGGCCGCCGCGCCTGGTGCGCGGCCACCCGCGCGGCCCATTCGGGGTCGTCGTCACTGGCAGGAAGGCCGGGCGCGACGTAGACGAGGTGCGAATGGTGGGCGACGAGCCGCTCGGCGTGCCGCGACTTCCCCGAGCGGACGCCACCGAGGACCAGCACCTTGCCTTCGTCGCGTCCGTACCGGCGAAGGGCGCGTGCCAGGGTTTCGAAATACCCGGCGAGCCGGTGGGTCAGCCCCGCCGACGTTTTCTTCCCCGCGGAGGCGGCGTTGGGCACAGTCATACCCGGCATTGTGGTGCACGCGCTACCGTGCGCCACGTGCCACTCCGTCTAGGGACAACCGCTGCCGGACTCGTTACCGGATATGTCGTCGACACCCTGTTCGGCGACCCCCGACGGGGGCACCCGGTGGCGATCTTCGGTTCGGCCGCCGCGCGCTTCGAACGCGCCGTGTGGGCGGACTCGAAGCCGCGCGGAGTGGCGTACGCGGGGTTGTGCGCCTTCGGAGCCGTCGGACTCGGCGCCGCGCTCCAGACGGCGACGCGGCGAAGCCCCTTCGCACGCTTCACGCTCACCGCCGCGTGTACGTGGGTGGTGCTCGGCGGACGCGGCCTCGCCGCCGAAGGCGCCGAAATGGCCCGCCTGCTCGAAGCAGGTGAAGTGCCTTCGGCGCGTACGCGGCTGTCGCACCTCTGCGCACGCGACGCGACGACGCTCGACTCAGCCGAACTGACCCGCGCGGCGACCGAGTCGATCGCCGAGAACACCTCGGACGCGGTGGTCGCGCCGTTGTTCTGGGGCGCGGTCGCCGGGATGCCGGGGCTGCTGGGCTACCGCGCGCTGAACACGCTCGACGCGATGGTCGGCTACCGATCGCCGAGATATCGGAACTTCGGCTGGGCCGCCGCGCGCGCGGACGACGCGGTCAACCTGCTGCCGTCGAGGATCGGAGCAGCGCTCACGGCGTTGTGCGCGCCGCTGGCGGGAGGCCATCCGCGAGGGGCGTGGCGAGTCTGGCGCCGCGACGGCGGGCAGCACCCGAGCCCGAACGCGGGCCAGGTCGAGGCGGCGTTCGCGGGGGCGCTGGACATCCGGCTCGGCGGAACGAACAGCTACGGCGGCGAGGTGGAGAGCCGGTCGAGACTCGGTGACGGACGCGACCCGGAGCCGGTCGACCTGCGAAGGGCGGTGCGCTTGTCGCGCCTGGTGGGCCTGGCCGCGGCCGTAATCGCCGCGACCGCAGCCCCCGCCACTCCCTGGGGGGCGTCCCCTGTCCAGTCTATCGGTGCCACCCCCGTTGGAAGGGCCGTTCGGCGATCTGTGGACAACTCCGCCCGCTCGCGCCCGGCTGTGGACAACCTCCGGTGAGCGGCCTCCTCGTCGCCGGGACGACTTCCGATGCCGGCAAGAGTCTCGTCACCTCCGGGATCTGCCGGTGGCTGGCTCGCCAAGGCGTCCGCGTCGCCCCCTTCAAAGCGCAGAACATGTCCAACAACTCCATGGTCTGCGCCGACGGTGCCGAAATCGGGCGCGCGCAGTGGCTGCAGGCGCGCGCCGCTCGGGTCGAGCCCGAGGCCGCCATGAATCCCGTTCTGCTCAAGCCCGGCAGCGATCGGCGCAGTCACGTCGTCGCGCTCGGGAAGCCCTTCGGGACCCTCGAAGCCGGGGAGTACGCCACCGGCCGCGCCGGGCTCGCCGAAATCGCCTTCGCGGCCTACGAAGACCTCAGCTCGCGCTACGACGTCGTCGTCTGCGAAGGCGCCGGCAGCCCCGCCGAAATCAACCTGCGCGGCGGCGACTACGTCAACCTGGGGCTCGCTCGGCGGTTCGGGCTGCCCGTCCTCGTCGTCGGCGACATCGACCGCGGGGGCGTCCTGGCCGCCATGTTCGGCACCCTCGCCCTGCTCTCCGCCGAGGACCAGGCACTCGTCGCGGGCTGGGTCGTCAACAAGTTCCGCGGCGACGTCGGCCTGCTGCGCCCCGGCCTGGACAGCCTCGAGAAGGTGACCGGACGGCCCGTGCTGGGCGTGCTCCCGTGGCTCGACCGCGTCTGGATCGACTCGGAGGACGCCCTGGCCGCCGCGGGCTGGCGCCGCGAGACCCACGGCGGCGGGCTGCACGTCGCCGTCATCCGGTTCCCGCGCGCCTCCAACGCCACCGACGTCGACGCCCTCGCCGCCGAACCCGGCGTCACCGTGACGCTCACCGCCGACCCCGACACCGTCGCGGCGGCGGACGTCGTCGTGCTGCCCGGCTCGCGCGCCACCGTGGACGACCTCGCCTGGCTGCGCGACCGCGGCCTCGACACCGCGTTGACGGCCCGCGCCACGGCGGGCCGGCCGGTGCTCGGCATCTGCGGCGGCTACCAGATGCTCGCCGAGTCCATTGTGGACGACGTCGAGTCCGGTGCCGGCGAGGTGCCGGGCCTCGGCTTGCTGCCGGCGCGGGTCACGTTCGCCGAAGAGAAGGTGCTCGCCCGTCCGGCGGGGGACTGGCGGGGCACTCACGTCGACGCGTACGAGATCCACCACGGTTCAGTGACCGTGGAGATCGCGCAGGAGTCCTTTTTGGACGGCGTGCGCCAGGGTGCGGTCTGGGGCACGATGTGGCACGGCGCCTTCGAGAACGACGCCTTCCGCCGCGCGTGGCTCACGGAAGCGGCGGCCCAGGCCGGGGCCGGCTGGACCCCGGTGCCGGACGCTCCCGGCTTCGCCGACCTGCGTGAGGAGATGCTCGAGAAGCTGGCCGACGCCGTCGACGAGCACCTGGACACGGCGGCGCTGCGCACCCTGCTGGACCTGGGCGCGCCGAAGGACCTTCCGTTCGTCCCACCCGGCGCGCCCTAGCGGGGCACGGACGCGGTGAGCTTCCCGCTGACCTGCCGCAAGGTGCAGACCGCCTCCCGGGCCCCGGCGTTCCAGGACGACTCGGTCGGGACGTGCGCGACGAACTCGATGCTGGGCGGCGGGGTGCCCTCGGTGAAGAACGCGGCCGCCGCGATCCGGCACAAGGCCTGCGCCGGCTCCTGCAGCTTGGTGAGCCCCGGGTAGGTCTCATACCCGTTGCCGGCGTCGACCCGCGCGGCGATCTGCTCGTCGTGCGGCAGGTCGCAGGCGATCCGGATCACCTGCGCGGCGTCCGCGTCGGAGTCCAGGCAGTCGCCGATCGCCATGGCGTCGATCGAGTCCGGGGCGGCCGCCCGCGTGGCGTGCTGCGGCGTGAGCGCCACCCAGCCGACGCCGATCCAGAGCACGCTGAGCACCAGCCCGGCGACCGCCAGGCCGGTGCCGTCCCGGCCGTTGCGACTGAGCCGGATCAGGGCGCGGGTCCCGAATCCGAGGGCGAGCGGGACCAGTCCGAGCAGCCCCAGGACGAACGTCGCGATCGCGAACCCGTCGGTCCCGGGGGACTCGAGGGGTCCGCGGACCGTCGTCTGGTCGTGGCTGGACAGCGTCGAGCGCGTTTCGTCGAACAAGGGTCCCCCTCCGGAATCCCCCGACCCGGCGGGGAAATCCTAAGGGATCAGGCCGACCCGAAGATCACGACGCGGCGACGGCCGCGGCTTTCTTCGGCTTCAGCGCCTTCTCCGCGAAAGAGCCGAACGCCAGGCCCAGCGCCAGCCACAGCGTCACCTGGGTGCCGACCGAAGCCGTGCGGAAGCTCCACAGCGTCGAGGCCGGGAACTCCGCCGGGACCTCGTCGACCACCGGCATCAGCCAGGCCACCACGCCGATCACGACGAGGTAGCCCGCCGCGGCCAGCAGGAAGCCGTTCCACGCGCCGAAGCGGTCCGCGAGCTTGCGGCCGAACACCGTTGCGAGGATGCCCGCCAGCAGCGACACCGCGACGAACCCGAAGTACAGCTCGGTGCGCGAGCCGATCGTGCCCGGCTGACCCACCGCCGGCGGGTTGGCCGGGTACTTCAGGAACGGGACGAGGAACACCACGGCGAACGCGCCGCCGGTGAGCAGCAACGCCGTCACCCGGGGGCGGAGGTTGCCGAGGCGGCCCTGGGCGAACGCGAAGGCGAGCGAAAGCAGGCCGCCGATCGCGACGCCGTAGACCACGACGCCGGTGAGCAGCCCGACGGTGCTCTGGATGTCCCGGGGGACCAGCTCTTCCTCGTGTTCTTCGGCGGGGGCGGCGCCCGCTTCGTGGGAATGAGCGTGGCCGCCGGACTCCTCGAGCCCGATGGCGGTGGTGACGGACGGCTCACCGAAGGCGTAGGCGAACCCGAACGCGAGCACGCCGGCGATCAGGCCCGCGAGCATGCCGCGGACCAGCAAGGTCTTCATCATGGGAGGTCGTGCCGCCGATCAGTGGCAGGGGAAGGCCAGCAGGTGCCGGCCGTCGTGCACGAACTCGTGGACGTAGTTGTTCGCGAACACCGAGGTGGCGCCCTGTTCGGCGCTCACGAAGTACAGCGCGATCAGGGCGAGGAGCACCACGAACACCGCCCACGGCACGATCTCACGGATCGGGATGCGGATCGGGAGCGGGACGGCGGGAACTGCCGTGTGGGACATGAGCGTGGCCTCCTCGGGCTTTCGCGGCCTCATCGGGGACTGCACGAAGGGATCCGGGTCTGGCTTCCCCCTGGCGGGGGTCACAGTGGCGCGACCGCGCGGACTTGCACCGCGTTCCGGAATCTCCTCGTCTGGCCGGTTGAGCGTAGGTCCGCCGTTTGGGCCGCGTCAATGTGACAATGCCGCGGTGACTCGAATGGTGGCGGCCCTCGATGTGGGCGGGACGACGATCAAGGCGGCACTGCTGGACGAGCAGCTCCAGCCCAGGGCGACGCTGCGCGCGGAGACGGCGCGCAGCGCGGACGGCACGGCGCTGGCCGCGCAGGTGGTGGACATCGTCGCCGCGCTGGCGGAGCAGGCCGGCACCGGAACGCCGGCGGCGGCCGGGGTGGTCGTGCCCGGGATCGTCGACGAGGAGACGCGCGTCTGCCACTTCTCGGCCAACCTCGACTGGCGCGAGGTCCACTTCGGCGAGCTGCTGGAGGAGCGGCTCGGGCTGCCGGTGGCGTTCGGGCACGACGTCACCGCGGGCGGCATCGCCGAGTTCCGGGTGGGCGCCGGGCAGGGCGCGACGAACGCGGCGTTCATCCCGGTCGGCACCGGGATCGCGGCCGCGCTGCTGCTCGACGGCCGGATCCACCGCGCGCACGGGCAGGCGGGCGAGGTCGGGCACATCGACGTGGGCCACCCCGGCAAGTGCGGCTGCGGCGCGATCGGCTGCCTGGAGGCGATTTCTTCGGCGGCGGCGATCGCCCGGAGGTACACGGAACGCACGGGCCGCGCGGCCGACGGCGCTCGCGAGGTGGTCGACCTGGCCCGCCACGGCGACGAGGTCGCGGTGGCGGTGGTCCAGGACGCGCTGGACGGCTTGGGGCACGGAATCCGGACGTTGCTGACGCTGCTGGGGCCGGAGGTGATCATCCTCGGCGGCGGCCTGTTCACGGCGGCGGACTACGTGCTGGAGCCGGTGCGGGAGTGGCTGGCTTCGCACCTGACTTTTCAGCGGATGCCGGAGTTGCGGATCGCGAAGCTGGGGGATGAGGCCGGTCGGTTGGGGGCGGGGTTGCTCGCCATGGATCGGCTCGCGGAGCTGTGACGCGGCCCCTCAGGCCAGGAGGACCTCGACCCCCGCTGCTTCGAAGGCGGTTACCTGGTCCGGGGCCGCGCCCGCGTCCGTGATCAGCTGGTCCACCGCCGTTGTGTCGCAGATGCGGGCGAACGCGTGGCCGCCCAGCTTGCCGCCGTCCGCGATCACCGTTACCTGGCGTGCTCGGGACGCCAGCAGGCGGTTGATGCTCGCTTCCCCTTCGTGGTGGGCGAACGCCCCTCGCTCCGCGTCGAACGCGTCCACGCCCAGGAACACCAGGTCGAGGGTGATCTGGTCCAGGAACAGGCTGGCCAGCGGCCCGGTCAGCTCGAACGAGTGCTGCCGGGCCACGCCGCCCGTCACCACGATCTTGATGTTCGGGCGGACCGCCAGCTCGTGGGCGATGTTGAGCGCGTTCGTCACCACCGTCAGCGCCGGCGAGCTGTCGCGCTGCTGCGCCAGCTCCGGGCGCAGCACCAGGGCGCGGGCGACCTCCGTGCTCGTCGTTCCGCCGTTGAGCCCGAGCACCATGCCGCGTTCGACCAGCCGCGCGGCGGCCGCGCTGATGCGCTGCTTCTCCGGCGCCTTGCGCGCGGCCTTGTGCCGCAACGGCAGGTCGTACGCCACGTTGCTCGCCACCGCGCCGCCCCGCGTGCGGGTCAGCAGCCGGCGGCCGGCCAGGTGGTCCAGGTCGCGCCGGATCGTGGCGGCGGAGACGTCGAGCTCCTCCGCGGACGCCTCGACGTCGATCTTTTCCCGCTGCCCCACCATGTCCAGCAGTGCGCTGAGCCGTTCGTGCCGGTCCAAGCCAGCCTCCTTCGCCGCCCTCCCCGACGACAACGGTAGTCAGAGTGCCCGCAGGAAAGCCAGCGACGGCATGAAGAAGTACTCACCACCCCGCAAGGTCACCGCCTGCGGCACCGGATCCGCCGTGCGCCGGTCCGATCCGCCCCACTCGACGGTGTAGTCCGACGCCGCGCGCTCGCCCTGCCCGATCACCGGGTCCAGCCCCGGCGTGACACCGTCGACGATCGGGAAGCCCGGGTTGTCCGCCCAGACCGCCTGCGTGAACTCGAACTGGTTGCCCAGCATCGAGTTGAACGCCATGAACAGCAGCCCCACCCCGCCGCTCGGCCGCGCCGCGGGCGGGACGTCGGCGTTCGGGTCGTCCGGCCGTTCGCCGTAGGTGACCCCTCGGCGCGCCATCAGGTGCAGGCGCTCGCCGGGCGGTTCCTCGGCGCCGCCGGACCCGCGCGGGTTCGTCTTGCGGATGTGCGCCTGGAACGGGCACTTCACCGCCGCGCGGTCGCTTTCGTAGGTGAAGTTGTTCGACACCGGGCTTTCCGCGCCGTCTTCGCGCTGGGTGGTCAACGGCGTGCCGTCCTCGAAGCGGCCGATGATCATCGCGCCCGCGCGCTCCCGGTCTTCGCCGGTGAGGCCGAGCGTGTCGGCCAGGTCCGCCTCGGCCCGCTTGAACCGCCGGACGTTCTGCTCCAGCTTGCGGAAGACGAAGTAGCTGCCGAAGTGCACGGCCGGATCGGGGGCCGCGGTGTCCGGCACCAGCACCTGGGACAGCGGCGCCGCCGGGTTCCAGACGTTGATGCCGTCGGTGTTGTTCTTCTCCGCGTCGACGTCCTCGGTGAGGAACAGCGGCTGGCTCCGGCCGTCGACGTACCCGAAGTGCTCGATGCCCTCACCGCGCGCGTTGACGCGCCCGAGGCCGGTTTCTTCCGCGAGCACGGTGACGGAATCGGGCAGCAGGCCCAGGATTTCGTTGCGCCGCGCGGTCATCGCCTTGTCCTTGGCGTCGCCGACGAGCACGACGGCGTGGATTTCCCCGTGGTAGCCCGGATCGAACGTCGACCGCGGCGGGTCGTTCAGCTTCCGCCGGGTCGCCGGCGCCGCCATCCCGCGCAGGAACGCTTCCTCCTGCGGGAAGTTCTCGACGCCGAGAGCGCGGTAGCCGGCTGCCGTGAGCCCGACGCCGACGTACGGCGTGCCCGCCGGGCCGCCGTCCTTGAACGCGCCGACCTCGTCGAGGTGGGCTTTGGCGGATTTCATCTTCCCGGTGACCGAGACCAGGAACGCCCGCGCTTCCGCGGCGTCGCCGAAAGTCAGCAGCAGTGCGGAAAGGTGGTCGCGGACGTGGGCCTTGAGGATGTTCGGCTGCAGTTCGCCGAGCATCACCCCGGCGTCCCCGGTGGCAGTGGTCCAGGACAGCGTGGTGGACAGGTCGACACTCATGGCGGGCTCCCCTCCCGTGTGGACGATCGCAGGCGCACGACCGGCCGAAGTTCCCCCCTTCGCCGGCCGTGCCCCCTGGAACCAGGTTGCCGTCGCCACGATGCGGCGTGCCACCGAAACCAGGGCATTCACACGAAAGATTAAGTTGAACGCCGAACCGTTCGCCGGCAACGAAAAACGCGGGCCCCGCACGGGGCCCGCGTTTTCCGTTCAGCGGATCAGTGGGTCAGCGGATCAGTACCACCACTGCGTCTGGCCGCCCGAGATGAAGTCCCACAGCTGCAGCCGCGTGCCGTTGGCGCCGACCGAACCCTCGCCGGTCAGGTAGCGGTTGTTCGAGGGGCTCTGGAAACGCAGGTAGCCCTCCGGGATCAGGGTGTCGGCCCACCACTGGTTCTTGCCGCCGGCGACGTAGTCCCACAGCTGGACCTTGGTGCCGTTCTTGCCGATCGTCCCGAGGTCGGCGTCGAGGTAGCGGCCGCTCTGCACGTTCTGGAAGCGCAGGTAGCCCTCCGGGTTGCGGGTGACGTAGAACGCCTGGTTCGCGGCGTACACGTCGCAGTCCCACAGCTGCATCTTCGTGCCGTTGGCACCGATCGTGCCCAGGTCGGCGTCCCAGCACCGGCCGAACTTGGCGGACTCGATCAGGTAGGCGTCGGCCTCGGCGACCTGCGCGCCGGCGACCCCGGGGGTGGACCGGTGAGCGGCACCCACCTTCGCGGGCCGCAGCTTGATCCCGCCGGCGAGCGTCGAGACCGCGGTCCCCTTGCCGTCGGCCGGGGCCGCGCCGGCCTGCGGAACGGCCACCAGGCCGAACAGGCCCGCCGCCGCGGCGACCGTCACCATCAGCCGCTTCATCTTCGTCATCGTTCCCCTTTTCGTCGATTCACCTGTGCTCGCGGGGAAGAAGGCGGGCACGAACCGGCCCCGGGCCACTGCGGACCCGGCGCGTGGACGTGCCGGCGAATCCCCCTCGCGGAGACCGTCAAACCCCCGAAAGCGGTCTCCGAAACCATCATTCAGTGCGCTCCGGCCCCCGTCGAGGTCATTTCCGCGAGGGGACAGAACGCACGTCAGACGTGTAACGGAACGGAACCGGCGCCGATACAGGGGCAGACACCGGGGGGAGCACTTGCGCATCGAGCTGACCTTGGCCGACCTCGTCCGCGTCGGGCTCGCGGCCGCGGCCGACCCGATGGGCGAGCTCGCCGCGAGCCTGCAGGTCCTGCAGCGGCGCGACGGCGGCCGCGCGGCGGCTTCGGCGGCGTTCAACCGGTGGCGCTACCGGGTGTGGCAGAGCCTGCCCGACTCGGCCGCGGTGCTGATGTGGCTGTGCCGGCCGGACGCGCCGATCCCGGAGTTCCTGCTGCCCGCGGCGGGGCGCTACGAGCTGGAGTCCGGGCTCACGGCGGTGCTGAAGACGGAACCGGTGAGCCTGAAGACCGCGTTGCGCACGGCGCCGGCCGACCGTGACCTGCCGGCGTGGGCCGCCGCGCTCGCGGACGGCGACACGGCGGGCCTGCCGCGATTGGTCCAGGCCATGCGCGACTACCACGAGCTCGCGCTCGCCCCGGCGTGGGACACGGTGTCCGGACAGGTGGACGCCGACCTCGGGATGCGCACGCAGCTGCTGCTCCACGGCGGCGTCGACGCGCTGCTGACCGGCCTCCGGCCGCTGGTGCGCTGGGAAGCGCCGGCCCTGGAGACCGACGACCGCATTGCCGGCACGGTCCCGTCGGAGGGCACGGGGCTCCTGCTGGTGCCGACGTACTTCTCGGTGTGCCCGGCGCTGGTCCCCGCGGCCCCGGGCGGCACGCCGCGGCTGCACTACCCGTGCGTCCGCCAGGCCGCGCCGCCCGCGGGCTTGGGGCACGCGGCGCACCGGGCGTCGGGCAAGGCGCTGGCGGACCTGCTGGGGCCGACCCGCGCGGCGGCGCTGGCGGTCCTGGCGGTGGGGTGCTCGACGTCCGAGCTGGCGGCGCGGCTGGGGGTGACGCCGTCGGCGGTCAGCAAGCACACCACGGTGCTGCGGCGCGCCGGGCTGATCATCACGCACCGGGAGCGGAACACGGTCCTGCACTCGCTCACACCCCTGGGAAGCGCTCTCCTGGACACCTGAGGCTCGTGCACCAAGCTGGACGCGGCGATGCCGGGTGGCGAGCGGCCACCGGGACACCCGCGGGGAAGCTCAGCCGAGCTTGGTCGTCGCCTCGACGAGTTCCGACAACGCCTCCCGGGCCACTTCGCCGAACCCGCGCTCGTTCGCCGGCGCCACCCAGCGCGCGAAGCCCGTCGTGAACGCCAGGCCGCCGATCTCCGCGGCCAGGCTCGCCGCCGGGTCGGGGACGCCACGCGCTCGCAGCGCGTCCGCCATGGCGGCCCTCAGCTTGGCCCGCTTGAGCAGCTCGCGCTCCCTCAGGTCGCTCTGGTCCGCGACCACCGCCTGGACCTTGCGCGCGAACTCGCGGTGGTCCGGGCCGAACGTCGTCTCCGTGGCCGTCAGGGCCGCCGAGATCGCCTCGAGCGGGGTGGCCGATGCCGGTGCCGCGGCGATCGCCTCCGCGAACGTGCGGCTCAGGATGTCCTGGCCCGCGAACAGCACTTCGCGCTTGTCGGCGAAGTGCCGGAAGAACGTCCGTTTCGTCAGCCCGGCGCGTTCGGTGATCTCCGCGACCGTCACCTCGTCGTAGCCGCGCTCGAGGAACGACTCGACCGCGGCGCGCACCAGCCGCTCGCGTGCGTTCGGCTCCCAGCGGCTCATGCCCCCAGTTTAAGCGATGACACCCGGTGTCGTCATACGTGCTACGTTTGATGGCACCAGGTGTCATCACAAGGAGGTTCTCATGCGTGTCTTCGTCACCGGGGCCAGCGGCTGGATCGGCTCGGCCCTCGTGCCCGAATTGCTCGAGGCCGGCCACCAGGTCGTCGGCCTCGCCCGGTCGGACGCCTCCGCGGCGGCCGTCGAAGAAAGGGGTGCCGAGGTGCTCCGGGGTGACCTGGACGACCTCGAGACGCTCGCGAAGGGCGCCGCGGACGCCGATGCCGTCGTCCACCTCGCCTTCGGGCACGACTTCAGCCGGATGGACGCCGCGATCCGGGCCGACGCGGCCGCCGTCGAAGCCATGGCCGCCGTGCTCGAAGGCAAGGTGCTGGTGGCCGCCTCGGGGACGCCGTCGGTGCCAGGGGGCGTGGCGACCGAGCGGGACGACCCCGCCGGCTTCGGCCTGGTGGCGGGCCGGATGGACAACGCCCGTGCCGTCGTGAAGACGGCGGAGAACGGCGTCCGCGCGTCGGTCGTCCGGCTGCCGCGGTCGGTGCACGGGGAAGGGGACGCCCACGGGCTCATCACGCGGCTCATCGCCGCGGGGAAGCAGAAGGGCGTCGCGGCCTACGTCGGCGACGGGACGGCTCGCTGGCCGGCGGTGCACGTCCTCGACGCGGCCCACCTGTTCCGCCTGGCGCTGGAGCAGGCGCCCGCGGGCTCGATGCTGCACGCGGTGGGCGACGAGGGCGTGGCCATCCGGGACGTCGCGGACGTGGTCGGCCGCCGGCTCGGCCTCCCCGTCACGTCCGTCGAGGCCGACGAACTCGGCTTCCTCGGCGCGCTGCTGGCGATCGACCAGCCGGCGTCCGCGGACGGGACCCGGGAGCTGCTCGGCTGGCGGCCGGAACACCCGGGACTGCTCGACGACCTCGAAAACGGTTACTACGACTGATAGTGGTACAGCGCCGGCGGAGGTGGCGACAGTGACACCTCCGCCGGCGCCGGGTCTTACGCGATCGGCCGGTCCGTCGGCGCGATCGGCCGGGGCAGGACCTCGCGCCCGGTCAGGTAGGCGTCGACGCCGGCCGCGGCGCTGCGGCCCTCCGCGATCGCCCAGACGATCAGGGACTGGCCGCGGCCCATGTCACCGGCCACGAACACGTTGTCCAGGCTCGTCTTGAACGCCTTGTCGCGGGCCACGTTGCCGCGCGGGTCCAGCTCGACGCCCAGGTCCTCGATCAGGCCCTTCTTCTGCGGCCCGAGGAAGCCCATCGCCAGCAGGACGAGCTGGGCGGGCAGCTCGCGCTCGGACCCGTCGACCGGGACGAACTTGCCGCCCTCGTTGCGCACCTCGACCAGCTTCAGCGCCCGCACGCGGCCATCCGCGTCACCCAGGAACTCCTGCGTGTTCACCGCGTACAGCCGCTCGCCGCCCTCTTCGTGCGCCGAGGACACCCGGTAGATCATCGGGTACGTCGGCCACGGGTGGGCGTCGGACCGGGCCTCCGGCGGCTTGGGCATGATCTCGAGCTGCGTCACCGAACGCGCGCCCTGGCGGTGCGACGTCCCGACGCAGTCCGCGCCCGTGTCGCCGCCGCCGATGACGACGACGTCCAGGCCCTCGGCCGAATACGGGGACTCGGCGAGGTCACCGGACGCGACCCGGTTGGCCGGCGGCAGGAACTCCATCGCCTGGTGGATGCCGTCCAGCTCCCGGCCGGGGATCGGCAGGTCGCGCCAGTCGGTGGCCCCGCCCGCGAGCACGACCGCGTCGTACGACGACCGCAGCTCGTCGGCGGAAAGATCCACCCCGACGTTCACCGACGTGCGGAACTCCGTGCCCTCGGCCTCCATCTGCGCGAGACGGCGGTCGAGGCGGTGCTTCTCCATCTTGAACTCGGGGATGCCGTAGCGCAGCAGCCCGCCGATCTTGTCGGCCCGCTCGAGGACCACGACGCTGTGGCCCGCGCGCGTGAGCTGCTGCGCCGCGGCGAGTCCCGACGGGCCGGAGCCCACGACCGCGACCTTCTTGCCCGTGCGGACGGTGGGCGGCTGCGGCGTCACCCAGCCCTCTTCGAAAGCGCGGTCGACGATGGAGATCTCGACGCGCTTGATCGTCACCGGGTCGTCGTTGATCCCGAGCACGCACGCGGTTTCGCACGGCGCCGGGCACAGGGTGCCGGTGAACTCCGGGAAGTTGTTGGTCGCGTGCAGCCGTTCGATGGCCTGCTGCCAGTCTTCCCGCCACACCAGGGTGTTCCACTCGGGGATGAGGTTCCCGAGCGGGCAGCCCTGGTGGCAGAACGGGATGCCGCAGTCCATGCAGCGGCCGGCCTGCTTCTCCAGCTTCGTCGACGCGAAGTCCTCGTAGACCTCTCGCCAGTCCATCAGCCGCAGGTCGACCGGACGGCGCTTCGGCTCTTCGCGGGTGGTGGTCAGAAAGCCCTTGGGGTCAGCCATGTGCGGCCTCCATGATCGCCTCGTTCACGTCGCGCCCGTCCCGCTCGGCCTGAACCTGGGCCGCGAGCACGCGCTTGTAGTCCTTCGGCATGACCTTCCCGAAGCGGTCGACGCCCGCGTCCCAGTCGGCCAGCAGCTCCCGCGCGACGGCGGATTCCGTTTCGTCGTAGTGCTTCTCCAGCGTCTCGCGCAGGAAGTCCGCGTCCTCGGAGTCGAGCGGGTCGATGTCGACCATCTCCGGGTTGACGCGGTGCGCGGGCAGGTCCAGCACGTACGCGATGCCACCGGACATGCCGGCCGCGAAGTTGCGGCCGATCTGCCCCAGCACGACCATCCGGCCGCCGGTCATGTACTCGCCGCCGTGGTCGCCGACGCCTTCGACGACGGCCAGCGCGCCCGAGTTGCGCACGCAGAACCGCTCGCCGACCTTGCCGCGGATGAAGATCTCGCCGCTGGTCGCGCCGTAGGCGATCACGTTGCCGGCGATGATGTGGTCCTCGGCGGCGATCCGCGCGTCCTGCGACGGCCGCACGATCAGCCGGCCGCCGGAGAGTCCCTTGCCGACGTAGTCGTTGCCGTCGCCGTAGAGCCGCAGCGTGATGCCCTTCGGCACGAACGCGCCGAACGACTGGCCGGCGGTCCCGGTGAAGGTGACGTCGATGGTGTCGTCGGGCAGGCCTTCGCCGCCCCACCGCCGGGTCAGCTCCGAGCCGAGCATCGTGCCGACGGTCCGGTTCACGTTGCGGACGGGCAGCTCCAGCCGCACCTTGTCACCCGAGTTCAACGCGCCTTCGGCGAGCTGGATCAGCGTGTTGTCCAGCGCCTTCTCGAGCCCGTGGTCCTGCTGGGTCTGCTGCAGGCGCAGGCCCGCCGGGGCCATCTCGGGCACGTGGAAGATCGGCGACAGGTCGAGCCCGGCCGCCTTCCAGTGGTCGACGGCCTTGCGCTTGTCGAGGAACTCGGCGTGGCCGACGGCCTCGGCGATCGACCGGAAGCCGAGCTCCGCCAGGTACTCGCGCACTTCCTGGGCGATGAACTCGAAGAAGTTGACGACGTACTCGGCCTTGCCGCTGAACTTCTCACGCAGCTTCGGGTTCTGCGTCGCGACGCCGACCGGGCACGTGTCGAGGTGGCAGACGCGCATCATGATGCAGCCCGAAACGACCAGCGGCGCGGTCGCGAAGCCGAACTCCTCGGCGCCGAGCAGCGCCGCGACGATGACGTCACGGCCGGTCTTGAGCTGGCCGTCGGTCTGCACCACGATCCGGTCGCGCAGCCGGTTGGCCAGCAGCGTCTGCTGCGTCTCGGCCAGGCCGAGCTCCCACGGGCCGCCCGCGTGCTTGATGGACGACAGCGGCGACGCGCCGGTTCCGCCGTCGTGGCCCGAGATGAGCACGACGTCGGCGTGCGCCTTCGAGACGCCCGCCGCGACCGTGCCGACGCCGACCTCGGAGACCAGCTTCACGTGGATGCGGGCCTTCGGGTTGGCGTTCTTCAGGTCGTGGATCAGCTGGGCGAGGTCCTCGATCGAGTAGATGTCGTGGTGCGGCGGCGGCGAAATCAAGCCCACGCCCGGCGTCGAGAACCGCGTCTTCGCGATCCACGGGTACACCTTCGCGCCGGGCAGCTGCCCGCCTTCGCCGGGCTTCGCGCCCTGCGCCATCTTGATCTGGATGTCGTCGGCGTTGACGAGGTACTCGCTCGTGACGCCGAAGCGGCCCGACGCGACCTGCTTGACCGCTGAGCGGCGCTCCGGGTCGTAGAGGCGCTCCGCGTCTTCGCCGCCCTCGCCGGTGTTGGACTTCCCGCCGAGGCGGTTCATCGCGATGGCGAGGGTCTGGTGCATCTCCATCGAGATCGAGCCGTAGGAGATGGCGCCGGTGGCGAACCGCTTGACGATCTCGGAGACCGGTTCGACCTCCTCGATCGGCACCGGCGCGCGCTTGCCGTACTTGAAGTCGAACAGCCCGCGCAGCGTCAGCAGCTTCTCGGACTGGTCGTCGACGGCCTTCGTGTACTCCTTGAAGACGTCGTACTTCCCGGCCCGCGTGGAGTGCTGCAGCTTGAACACCGTCTGCGGGTTGAACAGGTGCGGCTCGCCTTCGCGGCGCCACTGGTAGTCCGCGCCGGTCTCCAGCTCGCGGTGGGCGGGGCGGACGCCGTCGGCCGGGAAGGCGTAGGCGTGCCGCTTCGCGACCTCGTCGGCCAGCGTCTCGAAGCCGACGCCGCCGAGGCGGGACGTCGTGCCGGTGAAGCAGTTGTCGACGACCTCCTCGCCGAGCCCGACCGCTTCGAAGATCTGCGCGCCGGTGTAGGACGCGACGGTCGAGACACCCATCTTGGACATCGTCTTGCGGACGCCCTTGCCCAGCGCCTTGATCAGGTTCTGCGTCGCCTGCTTCGGCGTCACGCCCGGGATCAGGCCCTGGTGGGCCATCTCCTCGACGGTCGCCATCGCCAGGTACGGGTTCACCGCGGCGACGCCGTAGCCGATGAGCAGGGCGATGTGGTGCACCTCGCGCGCGTCGCCGGCCTCGACGATGAGGCCGACCTGCGTGCGCGTCTTCTCGCGGACGAGGTGGTGGTGCACCGCGCCGGTGAGCAGCAGCGAGGGGATCGGCGCGTGGTGCTCGTCGACGCCGCGGTCGGACAGCACGATCAGCCGTGCGCCGTCCTCGATCGCCTCCGACACCTCGGCGCGGATCTCGTCGAGCCGCTGGACCAGCGCTTCGCCGCCGCCGTGGACGTTGTAGCGGCCGAGCACGGTGACCGCCTGGAACTCCGGCAGCGTGCCGTCGTCGTTGACGTGGACCAGCTTGGCGAGCTGGTCGTTGTCGAGCACCGGGAACGGCAGTGCGATCCGGCGGCACGACGCGGCGTTGCCGGCCAGCAGGTTCGGCTCGGCGCCGATCTGCGTGCCGAGCGCGGTGACGAGCTCCTCGCGGATGGCGTCCAGCGGCGGGTTCGTGACCTGGGCGAACAGCTGGATGAAGTAGTCGAAGATCAGCCGCGGCCGGCTCGACAGCGTCGCGATCGGCGAGTCGTTGCCCATCGAGCCGATCGGCTCCGCGCCGGTGCGGGCCATCGGCTCGAGGATGGCTTCGAGCTCTTCCTCGGTGTAGCCGAACGCCTGCTGGCGGCGGACGAGCGCGGCGTGCAGCGGCACCTCGCGGTCGCGCTCGGGCAGGTCTTCGAGCTGCAGCAGGCCGGCCTCGACCCACTCGTCGTACGGGTGCGCGGTGGCCAGCTCGGTCTTGACCTCGTCGTCCTCGACGATGCGGCCTTCGACGGTGTCGACGAGGAACATCCGGCCGGGCTCGAGGCGTCCCTTCCGGACGATCGTCGCCGGGTCGATGTCGAGCACGCCGACCTCGGAGGCGAGCACGACGAGGCCGTCGTCGGTCACCCAGTACCGCCCGGGGCGCAGGCCGTTGCGGTCGAGCACCGCCCCGATCTGGCTGCCGTCGGTGAAGGCGACGAGCGCCGGGCCGTCCCACGGCTCCATCAGGGTCGAGTGGAACTCGTAGAAGGCGCGTCGCGCCGGGTCCATTTCCTGGTGGTTCTCCCAGGCTTCCGGGATCATCATGAGAACCGCGTGCGGCAGCGAGCGGCCGCCCAGGTGGAGCAGCTCCAGGACTTCGTCGAACGACGCCGAGTCGCTGGCGCCGCGCGTGATCACCGGGTAGATCCGCTTGAGGTCGCCCGGGACCAGGTCGGTTTCGAGGAGGGCCTCGCGGGCGTCCATCCAGTTGCGGTTGCCGCGCAAGGTGTTGATCTCGCCGTTGTGCGCCACGTAGCGGTACGGGTGCGCCAGCGGCCACGACGGGAAGGTGTTGGTGGAGAAGCGGGAGTGCACGAGGCCGATGGCGCTGGTGACGCGCTCGTCTGTCAGGTCGGCGAAGAAGCGCTCGACCTGGGGCTCGGTGAGCATTCCTTTGTAGACGATCGTGCGCGAGGAGAGGCTCGGGAAGTAGACGTCTTCCTCGGCCAGCTCGTGCTCGGCGCGCTTGCGGACGCAGAACGCGCTGCGCTCGATGTGCAGCGGGTCCGAGTGCTCCGGCTTCGGGCGGCGCGCGGCGAGGAACAGCTGCGTGAAGTGCGGCATGGTCTCGGCCGCGGTCGGCCCGCAGTGCTCGGTGTGCACGGGCAGCTCGCGCCAGCCGAGGACGCGCATGTCCTCCTCGGCGGCGATGCGCTCGATGGTCGTCATGGCCCGGCCGCGGCGCTTTTCGTCCTGCGGCAGGAAAGCCGTGCCGACGGCGTAGGTGCCCGGCTCGGGGAGCTCGAAGTCCACGACCTCGCGGTAGAACTCGTCCGGGATCTGGATCAGCAGTCCGGCGCCGTCGCCGGTGTCCGGTTCGGCGCCCCGCGCCCCGCGATGTTCCAGGTTGCGCAACGCGACCAGGGCCTTGGCGACGATCGCATGATCGCGTCGTCCGGTCAGGTCGGCGACGAAGGCGACACCGCAGGCGTCGTGTTCGTAGTCGCTCCGGTAGAGGCCCTCGGCCTCGGCGTTGCTGAGCTGCTGCCCCGCGCGGGGCAGGGAACGGGCACGGTGGGTCACGGCTGGCCGCCTCCCAAGGCGTTGGCGCGACCGGTACTCACTCCATCGTGTGGTTCGAGCTGAACCGGTTAACGAAGTGGTCCGGTACCGCGATGGTCAGTCGAGAACAGTTGCTGTTGTCGGCGTTGTCTGAAGTGCAAGATGCCGCGAGCGCGGGCCGGGCGCCGCAGTGCTCATTTAGTGACGCCGGAAACCGGACGCGGGTCATCTGGGAGGCCGCACAACACTGGGCAGCCGAACGTGTCGGTCCTGCGTGCGCGCACGGGCAGACCACGGTGGTGGGGGTCGGCTCGAGCGCGCGGTGTTACTCCCGGGTTCGCCGGGTCTTATGACGATAGTGTGAATTCGCTGTTATCGACATACGTCGTTGTCCCAGGGTGGGAAATGCCACGCTTACGTTGACGGGCCCCAGGGTAGTCCCATATGCCGGGCTGTTCCTCCCGAGTATCGGAAAATAGCGGCCCTGACCTGCGGAAACGTCTGTCTCAAGTGGTCTGGGGCACGTGTCGCGGCACCCGTGCGGGGTGGCAAGCTGAGTGCATGACGGACTCGGCCGATGACTGATCGTTATCTCTCCGTGGCTCGTTCCGGGGTGCACGAGATCGAGATCAAGCGCTCCCGCTTCCTCTGCGCGCTGGCTCCGGTGACGTCGGAAGAGGCCGCGCGCGAGTTCATCGCGGCCCGCCGGCGCGCCGAACCCGGGGCGCGGCACCACTGTCACGCGTTCGTTTTGGGGCCGGATGGGCGGACTCGGCGGTCCAGTGACGACGGTGAGCCGGCGGGGACCGCGGGCACGCCGATGCTGGAGGTGCTGCGGCGCCGGTCGATCACGGACACCGTCGCGGTGGTGACGCGCTACTTCGGGGGAGTGCTGCTGGGGGCGGGCGGCTTGATCCGCGCGTACGGTCAGTCCGTTTCGGACGCACTGGAAGTGGTTGGTGTACTAGAACACCGGCGTCTCAGGCTCGTGGAGGTGGCGGTGAGTTACGACCGCGCGGGCCGGCTGGAGAACGACTTGAGAGCGTCTTCGTACTTGGTCCACGCGACTCACTTCGACGCGTCGGCTCGCTTCGAGATCGGCCTGGCGCCGGACGAGGTCCCGGCTTTCGAAGGTTGGCTCGCGAACCTGACGAACGGCGAAGCCACCGCGACCGAACTCGGCGACCACTGGGTGGTCCACCGGCGCTGAGTGGTCCGGTCGCGGAACCGGTTGGCGCACAACGGACTTTCGGTGCTTCCGCGACAGGGTCCCGCCGTGGCACCATGTCGTCCCACCGAGTTCCGGTACCACTTCGATCGCCACAACGTCGTCGACGCGGCTCGTTCCACGCTGACAACGTTGTCAGAAACGCTTGCCCGACAACGTTGTCGCCCGGCGGAAGGTGCGACAAGGAGGGAAGGTTCCATGTCCGGACCACTCGCCAGACGGCTGCGCGGGGCCGCGCTCGCCGCGGTCATCGCGGCCGGAGGGCTCGTCGCACTGCCCGCCGCAACCGCCGGCGCCGCGACGCTCGCCCTTACGCAGTACGTGAATCCCTTCATCGGCACGGACAACAGCAACTCCCCGAACCCCGTGCCCGGCGGCGCCGGCGGCAGCACGTACCCCGGCGCGGCCGTGCCGTTCGGGATGACGCAGTTCAGCCCGGACACCCCGACCGGGTCGCCGTCCGGCTACCGCTACAGCGACACCAGCATCGAAGAGTTCAGCCTCACCCACTTCAACGGCGCGGGGTGTCCCAACAACGAGGACCTCGGCCTGCTGCCGATCACCGGCGCCATCGGCACGTCGCCGGGCACCGGCTGGACGGGATACGCGGGCCGCTACACGAAGGCGAACGAGTCGGCCGCGCCCGGCTACTACAAGAACAAGCTCGACAACTACAACACGACCGTCGAGCTGTCGGCCACCCAGCGGTCCGGCTTCATGAAGCTGACCTACCCGAACACGACGTCCGCGCGGCTGCTCGTCAACCCCGGCCGCAGCGCGACCGGCAACCGCAACGGATCCATCAGCATCAGCGGCAGCCAGCTCACCGGCTCGGCGACGGGCGGCGGCTTCTGCGGCTCGTCCAAGACCTACCAGATCTTCTACGTCATCCAGTTCGACCGCGCGCCCAGCGGATTCGGCACCTGGCTCGGCGGCACGGTCTCGAACGGGTCCGCGAGCACCAGCGGCACGAACGCCGGCGGCTACGTCACCTTCGACACCTCGTCGAACACCACCGTGCAGGCGAAGGTCGGCATCTCGTTCGTCAGCCTGGCCAACGCGCAGGCGAACCTCGCCGCCGAGAACCCCGGGTTCGACTTCGCCGGGATCCGCGCCGCGGCCGACACGAGTTGGAACACGATCCTCAACCGCGTCCAGGTGACCGGCGGCGCGGCGGCGGACCTGCAGAAGTTCTACACGGCGCTGTACCACGTGTTCCAGAACCCGAACATCGCCAGCGACACCAACGGCCAGTACCGCGGGTTCGACCAGGCGATCCACACCGCGTCGCACACCGTCTACCAGAACTACTCCGGCTGGGACATCTACCGGTCGTGGGCCGCGCTGATCGGGCTCGTCGCCCCGGCGGAAGCGAGTGACATAGCCAAGTCCATGGTGCTCGACGGCCAGCAGGGCGGGTTGCTGCCCAAGTGGTCGCACAACAACAACGAGCACTTCGTGATGACCGGTGACCCCGGGCCGATCGTCGTCGGCAGCATGTACGCGTTCGGCGTCCGCGGCTTCGACACCGCGGCCGCGCTGACGCTGATGGACAAGAGCTCCAACGGCGGCACCGCGCAGGGCGGCGCGATCCGCGGGCGCCAGTCCGGGTACGTCAGCCGCCACTACGTCACCGAGGACCCGTCGGACTCGCTCGAGTACTCGGCGTCGGACTTCGCGGTGGCGCAGTTCGCGAAGGCCGTCGGTGACACGACGAAGTACACCACCTACATGCAGCGCGCCCAGTGGTGGCAGAACGTGTTCGGCACCGACTCCGGCTACATCCAGCCGCGGGGCAGCGACGGCACGTGGGCGTGGCCGGTCGTGCCGTCGAGCAACAGCGGCTACACCGAAGGCAACCCGTCGCAGTACACGTGGATGGTGCCCTACAACTACCAGGGCCTGATCAACCTGATGGGCGGCGCCAAGACGGCCGTCCAACGGCTGGACCACCACTTCACCCAGCTCAACGGCGGCCTGACCCAGCCGTACTTCTACATCGGCAACGAGCCCGAGCACGGCGTGCCGTGGGCGTACAACTACGCCGCCCACCCGCAGGGCACCAGCTCGGCGGTGCGGCGCGTGATGAACGAGTCGTTCACCACCGGCGCGGGCGGCGAGCCCGGCAACGACGACCTCGGCGCGACGTCGGCGTGGTACGTCTTCGCCGCGCTCGGGATGTACCCGGCGACCCCGGGGGCGGACGTCCTGGCCCTGCACGGCCCGCTGTTCCCGGCGGTCTCGATCATCCGCCCGAGCGGGACGATCCAGATCAACGGAAGTGGTGCCGGCCAGGGCGCGCAGTACGTGCAGAGCCTCAGCGTCAACGGCGTCTCGACGACGAAGTCGTGGATCCGCTACGGCGACATCGCGGGTGCGTCGACGCTGAACTACACGATGGGCTCGTCGCCGAGTGCGTGGGGCACGAACGCCTCCGACGTCCCGCCGTCGTACAACGACGGGTTCACGCCGCCGGCCACCGCGCCGGACCTCGGCACGAACCTGGCCCAGGGCAAGGCGGCGACGGGCTCGGCCACGTGCAACTCGGCCGAGACCGCGGACAAGGCCGTCGACGGCAGCCTGGCGAACAACAGCAAGTTCTGCTCCACCGCCGCCACGAAGTTCCTCCAGGTGGACCTCGGGTCGGCGCAGAACGTGTCGTCGTTCGTCGTCAAGCACGCCGGCCTCGGCGGGGAGACGACCGGCTGGAACACCGGCGCTTTCACGATCCAGACGTCGACCGACGGCTCGAACTGGACGACGGTCGCGTCCGTGACCGGTTCGCGGGCCAGCCGCACGTACAGCCCGATCACGACGAGGTCGGCGCGGTACGTGAAGCTGAACCTCACCACCCCGGCCAACGACGGCAACGGCGCGGCCCGGATCTACGAGTTCGAGGTCTACCGCTGACCCACCGGTCGTGAGTGAGAAACAGGGTTCTAACCCGGTTTCTCACTCACGACCGGCCAGCCACTGCTCGCGGGTGATCGCGTACTCGATCTCGCCGTGTTCGCTGCCCGGTGCCCGCTCGTGCTCCGGGAACTCCTCGAAGTACGTGCGAACCACCGTCATCCCCAGTTTCTCCATGACCCGGCGCGACGCTTTGTTCACCACCATGGTGGTCGCCGTGACGCGCCGGACCCCCAGGTCCGTGAAGCCCTGCGCGAGCAGCGCCGCCGAGCCTTCGGTGCCGTAGCCCTTGCCCCAGGCGTTGCGGTGCAGCCGGTACCCCAGCTCCGGCTCGTCCGGCGGGTCCTGCGGGCGCGGGCGGAAATGGAACCATCCCAGGAAATCGCCGGTGCTCTTCTCGATCGCCGCCCAGAACCCGTAACCGGGGAAACGCTCGTAGTAACCGAGGAACGCGGGGAGATCCAGCGTGACGATCTCGGTGCGGTCCGCCGGCTGTCCCCCATTGAGGTACTTCATCACGGCCGGGTCGTCGTAGAGCGCGAAGAGCGAGTCGGCGTCGTTCTCGGTGAACCGGCGGAAGATCAGCCGCTCGGTTTCGAGGAATACGTGCATCGGGTAATGCTGTCAGTGACCCCAGTGCGTGGCAATGCGATTACGCGGCGGCGGCGAAGACCTCGCCCAGCGCGCGCGAGCCGGCTTCGGTCAGCACCGCGGGAACGCGGGTGCCGCACTTGCCGGGGCTGGCGGGTGCGATCAGGCCGAGCCGGGCGAGCCGGTGCACGGTGGACTGGTCGCAGCAGCTCAGGCCGTCGATGAACAGGTCGGGCTCGCAGCTGCAGCTGATCTCGGCGCGGCCTCCGGCCACGGCTCTCAATGTGGCCCGCTCACGGTGGTTCAGTTCCGTTGTCATGGCGGTGCCTCCTTCCCGTCGTGCTCATTAGACCGCTCACCACCGACATTTTCCGCCTTTGAGGGTGCGAACCCGGGTATTTCAGGGGAACACTTAGGGGTGGCGTGTCGCACTCTCCGGGGTTACCCCGGTGGAAGTGGTTCAAGCGTCGTCTTCCGCAGGTGACGGAAAACGATCGACGTCCGGAAGCCGACGATCTCCCGGCGCAGCGCCAGCCGGTCGGCCAGGAAAGCGTGCAGCGCGTCGATGTCCGGCGTGGTGACTTCGATCAGGAAATCGTCACTCCCCGCGGTTACGTACACTGAGAGCACTTCCGGCAGTTCGGAGATCGAGCGCTGGAACTCGTCGATGACGGCCCGGCTCAGCGGCCGCACCTGCGCCGCGACGAGCGCGCGGACGCCGCGGTTGAGGCTCGCCAGGTCGATGTCGGCGTGGTACCCGCGGATGACGCCGCGCTCCCGCAGGAGCCGGATGCGTTCGAGGCACGTCGAGGGCGCGACGCCGACCTTCCGGGCGATGTCCCGGTTGGTCTGCCGGGCGTCTTCCTGCAAATGCCGGACGATCGCCGAATCAAGTTCGTCGAGCACCGCGACCTCCTCGTCATTACCGAATTTCGTTCGGAGACTTGTCGACAACACCGACGATCACTCTAACTTCGGTCGACATGACCGCACATGAACAGCTCGTCGCCCGGCGTGGCCGTCGTTCCGGCGTCACTACGATGATCGCGATCCATTCGACCGCCCTCGGCCCGGCCGTCGGCGGCTGCCGCCTGAAGCAGTACGACGGCCTCACCCAGGCGGTCGACGACGTCCTGCGCCTTTCGGCGGCCATGACGGCGAAGTGCGCCGTGGCGGGGCTCGCGTTCGGCGGTGGCAAGAGCGTCATCGCGCTGGAGCCCGGACGCGTCCTCGCGCCGGCGGAACGCCGGGACGTCCTCCTCGACCACGCCGACCTCGTCGCCGAGTTCGGCGGCACCTACCTGGCCGGCCCGGACGTCGGCACCGGCCCGGCCGACATGCTCGTGCTGCGCGAGGTCTCGGCGTTCGCGTTCTGCGTGCCCGAGTCCGCGGGCGGCACCGGCTCCTCCAGCGGCCCGACCGCCGTCGGCGTGCTGGCCGCCCTCCGGGCCGCCGCCACCGCGGTGTTCGGCTCCGCCGACATGACGGGCCGCCGGGTGGTGATCAGCGGCTACGGCTCCGTGGGTGCCCACCTCGCGGCGAGCCTGCACGCGAGCGGTGCCGACGTCGTCGTCTCCGACATCGACCCGGCGAAGCGCGCCGACGCCGAAAGCGGCGGGCTGACCTGGGTCGAGCCCGAGAAGGCGCTCACCCTGACCGCCGATGTCGTCGTCCCGGCGGCGGTCGGCGGGGTGCTGAGCCCCGAGACGGTGGCCCGGCTCGACACCCCGTTGGTCGTCGGCCCGGCCAACAACCAGCTCACCGAGGACGCCGTCGCGGACGACCTGGCCGCCCACGGCGTCCTGTGGGTCCCGGACTACGTCGCGAGCGCCGGCGGGATCCTGTACACGCTCTCGCGGGAAGCGGAGGGCCTGGACCACGAGGCCGCGCTCGCCCGCGTCGAGACGATCGGGAAGACCGTCACCGACCTCCTGAACGCCGCGAAGGCCAACGCGACCACCCCGCTGCGCGCGGCGGCCGCGCTGGCCGCGCGACGGCTCACTTCTGGTGCGGAGCCACGTACTCCTTGGCCTCCGGCGCCTCGAACAGCGGCTTGACGTACCGGACGCCGCCCTCGGCGGAGGCGTCCGGCGTCGCGGCGTAGACCTGGCGCGTCGCCGGCGTCCCCGGCTTGGAGAAGTCGAGCGCCGCGACCAGGTCGTCGGTGTTCGCCGACGTCGTCTGCTTCAGCGCCGCGGCGATGCCGTCGCGGGTGAGGTCCTTGTTGTCGCATGCCTTCTTCAGCACCGCGCCCCACACCTCGCCGACCGCGTAGCCGTAGGGGACACCGCCGTTCGGCGTCTCCTTGTACGCGGCCTTGTACTTCGCCGCGACGTCCTTCGCCTTCGGCAGGTCGGCCGAGAACGGCACGCTGCTGGCGACCACCGTCAGCTTGTCCAGCGCGTTCGCCGCCGGGCTCTTCAGCAGCACCGGGTCGAACGTCGGGTTGTTGCCCAGCACCGGCACGTTCAGCCCGAGCGCCTTGTTCGCCGCGACCGCCGAGCCGGTCTGGGCGGGCGTGGTGGTCAGCGCGATCAGCTTCACCCCGGCGCCCTTGAGCCCGGTGACGACGTTCGTGAGGTCGCTGTCGGTCGAGGTGATCTTGACTTGCTTGACCGTCAGGTTGTGCTTCTTCGCGTAGAACTGCGAACCGCGCAGGCCGTTCTTGCCGTACTCGCCGTCGATGTAGACGTGCCCGATCGTGTCGCCGTCCTTGAGCATCCCCTGCTCCTGCAGGTACGCCAGGCCGTCGATCATCTCCACGTCGTAGGTGGTGCCGACGATCATCACGTACGGGTTGTCCAGCAGCTCCGACGACCACGACGCGGGCGCGGCGACGGCCTTGTCGGACGCCAGGTTCTGCTTCAGCGCGGCCACCACCGGCGAGCCGAGCAGCTGCACGAACCCGAGCACCTTCGGCTCGATCTGCGGGTACAGCGTCTTCGCCGTGTCGGCCTTGTAGCCGTGGTCGACCTCTTCGAGCTTCACCTGGCGGCCGCAGACGCCGCCGGCGGCGTTGAAGTCCTTGGCCCACAGCTCGTTGCCCTGCGTGACCCCGAGGCCGAGGTTCTTGAAGACGCCGGACTTGTCGGTCATCACGCCGAGCGTCACCTCGGTCGCCGTCACCCCCTTGCCGGTCTTGACGCCCGAGCTGTCCGGGCCCGACGAGCCCGCGTCGCCCGCTTTCGTGCTGCACGCCGAGAGGACGAGGACGGCCGCCAGCGCCGCCGCCAGGTGTGTGCGTTTCATGGTTCCTCCGCGGGTTGACCGGATTGACGGCGAAAACGTCGCTGCGTGAGCCGGCGGCCGATCGCGGCGAGCCCGCCCGGCTCGAACAGGACGACGACGATGATCGCGGCGCCGTAGACGAACGAGCTGACCAGGATCGGGGTCAGCGCGCCGTCGCCGGTGCCGGCGAACCAGCCCAGGTCGGCGGAGTACAGGGAGAGCACCTGCGGCAGCCCGTTGACGATCAGCGCGCCGACCAGCGCGCCGGGGACCGAGCCGAGCCCGCCGATGATGACCATCGCGAGGTAGGCGATGGACACGTTGATGCCGTAGGTGCCGAACTCGCTCTCGTCCGGCTTGAGGATGTCGAACCACAGCACGGTCATCGCGCCGGCGAGACCGCCGTAGGCCGAAGAGACGGCGAACGCGCCCGCCTTGGCGCGCAGCACGCTGACGCCCATCACCGCGGCCGCGGCCTCGTTGTCGCGCACCGCCCGCCACGACCGGCCGGGCCGCCCCCGGACGGCGCCGCGGGCGACCACGAAAGCCAGGACGGTGAGCAGCAGGAAGAGGTACCACATGCGCTCGGCCTGCCGGATCGGGACGCCGAGCACGGTGATTTCGGGGCCGTCGTTGGTGAAGGGGAAGCCGAACAGCGAGAACGGCGCCGGTGCGCGTCCGGTCGACGTCCCGCCGGTGAGCTCTTCCGCCGACTGCCCGAAGTAGAGGCCGAGGAAGACCAGGGCCAGGGAGGCGACGCCGAGGTAGATCCCGCGCAGCCGCCCGGCCACCGGCGCGAAGGCCAGGCCCAGCAGCGCGGAGACGACGACCGCGCCGACGAGGGACAGGCCGGGGTCCAGGCCGAAGCCGACGACGCGGTCGTCACCGGTCGGTCCGGAAAGGACGGTGTACGCCGTGCCGCCGGCGAGCAGGAAGAACGCGTGGGCCAGGGAAAGCTGCCCGGCCTGCCCGACCACCAGCGTCAGCCCGATCGCGCCGACCCCGCCGATCATCATGTACTGGCCGGCCTTGAGCCAGGCCGCGTCGAGGTAGAGCGGCAGGGCGAGCAGGACGACCAGCACCACGAGCCACGCGGCCCGGCGCACCAGCTTCGCGAGATCGCGGCGCGGCGGCGCCGCGGCTTCGGCGGCGGGCGGGCTGTCCACTTCGGACACGGCACTGTCAGACACGGGTTCGCTCCCTCGTGCCGAACAGCCCCGAGGGCCGCACCACCAGGACCACCAGCATCACCAGGAACACCGCGCTCTTCGAGAAGTCGAACGACACGTACTGCGCGGACAGCGCTTCCACGATGCCCACGACCAAGCCGCCGACCACCGCGCCCGCCGTCGAGTCGAGGCCGCCGAGGATCGCCGCCGGGAAGGCGGCCAGCGCGATCGAGTGCGTCCCGCGGGAAAGGCCGGCGCCGGAGAAGTCCTGCGTCGCGATGAACAGCACGGCCACCCCGGCCAGCAGCCCGGCGACCAGCCACGCGGTCGCGGTGACGCGCGAGCTGCGGATGCCCATCAGCGCGGCGGCTTCGCGGTTCTCCGCCTGCGCCCGCATGGCCACGCCCCAGTTCGAGTACTTGAAGGCCAGCCAGAACGCCGTGATCAGCACCGCGGCCACGCCGAGCGCGACCAGGTGCGTGCGGAACAGCGTGATCCCGCCGACCTGGAACGGCTTCGCGTCCCAGGCGTCGCCGAGGAAGGGCAGCGTGACGCCGAGCCGGCGCACGATCTCCTCGGTGACGATCACGTCGACGCCGATGGTGAGCAGGGCCAGGCTGTTCGCGTCGGCGTGGCGGGAGCGCGAGAGCAGCAACCGCTCCAAGACCAGGCCGAGCAGCCCGGCCGAGACGATGCCGACCAGCGACGCGCCCACCCAGCCGAGCGCGTCCCGCGTCACCACGACGAGGTAGCCGCCGAAGAGCACCAGCGAGCCGTGCGCGAAGTTGACCACCTCGGTGGCCTTGAAGATGATGACGAACCCCAGCGCGAGCAGCGCGAACACCGCGCCCTTGCCGAGGCCGTTCACCGTGAGCTGCAGGAACGTGTTCACGCCGCCTCCGTGCCGAGGTAGGCCTTGATGACGTCGGGGTCCGACTGGACCTGCGCCGGGGTGCCGTCGGCGATCCGGCGGCCGAAGTCGAGCACCGTGACCCGGTCGGCGATGCCCATCACCAGGCTCATGTCGTGCTCGACGAGCAGGATCGAGATGCCCAGCTCGGCGCGGATCCCGGTGATCGTGCCGGCCAGCTCCGCGGTCTCCGCCGCGTTCATCCCGGCCGCGGGCTCGTCGAGCAGGAGCAGCACCGGCTCGACGGCCAGCGCGCGGGCCAGGTCGACCCGCTTGACGACGCCGTAGGGCAGCGCGCCGACCGGGGCGTCGACGACCGCCTCGAGGCCGAGGTACGCGCAGATCTCCCGCGCGCGTTCGGCGTGGCGGCGTTCGGAGCGGACCGTCCACGGCAGCCGCAGCCCGACCTCGAGGAAGCCGCCTCGGGTCAGCGCGTGGCGGCTGAGCAGCACGTTGTCCAGCACCGTCGAGCCGGGCGACAGCGCGGCGTTCTGGAACGACCGGCCGACGCCGAGCCCGGCGAGCTTGTGCGGCGCGAGCCCGGTGAGGTCGGTGTCGCCGAGCCGCACGCGGCCGGCGTCGGACCGGTAGAGGCCGCTGATCACGTTGAAGCAGCTGGACTTCCCGGCGCCGTTCGGCCCGATCAGCGCGTGCAGCGAGCCGGGGGTGACGGTGAAGCTCACTTCGTCGAGGGCGCGGATCCCGCCGAACCGCAGGGAAACGCCTTCGACTCGCAGTTCCGGCGGCGTCATCCGGCCCACCTCGACAAAGTCCGGCCGGCCAGGCGTTCGCGCGCGGTCTCCGCTTCGGCGTCGGCGGCTTCCTGCGATTCGGCGTGCCCGCCGAGGTAGAGCCGCCGGACGTCCTGGCTGGCGGCCAGCTCGGCGGCCGTCCCGGCCAGCGCCACCCGGCCGACCTCCAGCACGACGGCGTGGTCGGCGACGCCGAGCGCCATCACGGCGTTCTGCTCGACCAGCACCACGGCGGTGCCGCGGGAGTGGATCTCGCGGATGGTCCGGGCGATCTGCTGGACGACCTTCGGCGCCAGCCCCAGCGACGGCTCGTCGAGCAGCAGCAGCTTCGGCGCGGACATGAGCGCCCGGCCGATCGCCAGCATCTGCTGCTCACCGCCGGACAGCAGCCCGGCGCGCTGCTTGGCGCGCTCCCGGAGCACGGGGAACAGCTCGTCGACGCGCTCGCGGGCGGCGTCCCGTTCGGCCGCGCCGCGCGCCCCGATGCCGCCGGCGCGCAGGTTCTCCTCGACGGTCATCCGCGCGAAGATCTGCCGTCCTTCCGGCACGCCGACGACGCCGAGCCCGACGATCCGGGCCGGGTCGAGCTTGCCGAGCACGTGGCCGTCGTAGCGGATCTCGCCGTCCTCGATCGCGCCGCGGTGCATGCGGAGGGTGCCGGAGACGGCTCTGAGCAGGGTCGACTTCCCGGCACCGTTGCTGCCGAGCACGGCGAGGACGCCGTCGGCGGAGACGTCGAGGTCGACCCCGTGCAGGGCGGCCGTCGACCGGCCGTACCGCACCCGAAGGCCACGCACGGTCAGCACGGACTCACTCCTGGGCGCAAGACGCCTCCTCCGCTCGTGTGACGTGAGTCACTGTCGGTGGCGGTCATCCTGCGGTGGGGCCGGGCCGGCCGATACCCCCACGTGGAGAGGTAAGCGGCTACGAAACGGTCAAGGTGAGGTCAGGCCCGGCCCTCGGGGCGGTAGTCACTGACGCCGTAGAAGCCGACCACGGCGCGGGCCATCCGGTCGAGCACCAGCGCCTCCGGCACCGAAGCCGCGACCAGGGGCGCGAGGAGCCGCTGACACCGGCCGGCGGCCGCGTGGGCCAGCCGGAGCGCCTCGTCCGGCGCGATCCCCAGCAGCCGGAAGTCGAGCGCGGTCGGCTCCGCGGTCTCGCGCTGGGCGCTGCGGAAGTCGTTCGCCCACCGCGTCGCTACCTGGGCCTCCCACAGTGCGGGCATGAGGACGTCGGGGTGGTCGAGCAGGGCGGTGCCGCCCATCGACAGCCAGTACGTGAAGTAGGCGATCCGGACCTCGGCGTTGTCGCAGTTCGCGAGGTATTCCGCGACCGTGGGGGCCGGACCGCCGTCGTCCACCCGCTGCCGGAGGAGCCGTTCGGCGCGCATGGCCGCCAGCGTCTCCAGCAGCAGGTCCCGCCAGCGCGAACCCAGCCGCGGCCACAGCGGCGACCCGCGCAGCTCGGCCCGGATGTCCCGCAGGCAGCGGCCGAAGGCGTCTTCGGGCTCCCGGCCGTCGAGCACGCGCCGGCAGCGGTCGACGAGCTCGTCGAGGGCGGCCTGCGTCGCCGCGCCCTCCGCGTGGTTGTCGAGTGCGAACAGCCAAGCCGCCATGCGGTTGTGCAGCCGCAGGTCATCGGCGCTTTGCCAGGGCGCGTGGAAGACGTGCATCAGGCAGAGCGGTTCGAGCAGCGAGTCGGGCAGCAGGTCGCCGTAGCCTGCCGCCCACTTCCGCAGTTCGCCGTGCGTTCGCAGGAACCGCGCGACCAGCCCGACGTAGACCTCCGGTGACGGTGCCCCGGCGAGGTCGATCGCGGCCGCCGTCATCGCGCGGCCTCGCGCAGGGCCGCCAGAACGTCCGGCGGGGTGGTGAACTCGCCGAGGCGGACCGGCTTGCGGTCGCCGTGGAAGTCGCTGGAGCCGGTGGTGAGCAGGCCGAGCCCGGCGGCGACCTCCCGGAGCCGCCGCGCGACCTCGGGCGGCTGTTCCGGGTGATCGGCTTCGATCCCGGCGAGGCCTGCCCCGGCCAGCACGGCCAGCTGCGCGTCGGACACCTCGGCGCGGCGCTTCTCCGACCGCGGGTGGGCCAGCACCGTCGCGCCCCCGGCCGCGCGGACCAGCGCGATCGCATCCACAGTGGACAGTACGTGCTTCGGGACGTCGGCGCGGCCGCCGTCGCCGAGCCAGTCGTCGGTGAAGGCCGCGCGGGTCTCGGCGACCACGCCCGCCGCGACGAGGGCCGCCGCGACGTGCGGACGGCCGAGCGGTGCGCCCGCCGCGATCGCCTCGACCTGGTCGAGGGTGATCGGCGCGCCCAGCTCCCGGCAGCGCTCGACCATCCGGACCGCGCGGCGGGCCCGGTCGGTGCGGATCAGCTCCAGCTCGGCGGCGAGGGGCGCGGAGCCGGGGTCGGGGAAGTAGCCGAGCAGGTGGACCTCGGCGTCGTCGAGGCGGCAGGAGATCTCGACGCCGGGCACCAGCTCGATCCCGGCGTCCGCGGCGGCGCGGCCGGCCTCGGCCAGTCCGGCGAAGGTGTCGTGGTCGGTGAGGGCGACCACCTCGAGACCGGCTTTCGCCGCCAGCAGCGGGATCTCCGCGGGCGGGGTCGTCCCGTCCGAGGCGGTGCTGTGCGCGTGCAGGTCGATCGTCATGCGGCTTCCCTCCCGATCCTCCGCCGCCAGGCGGTGTGGACCAGTTCGGCGGCCTGCTCGGCGGTCACCGGCGGGCGGTTGTCGATCACGAGGTCCGGCCACCGCGGCAGCTCGGGCTCGATCCCGGCGCCGACGACCTCGTCGGCGCCGCGGTAGAGCGCCGCGCGCCCGGCCCGCGTGCGCAGCTCGGGCACGGGCACCCGCAGCCACACCTCGAAGTAGCCGGGCACGTGGGCCCGGTTCCACGCGTGGACCTCGTGGAACAGCGAAATCGTCGCACAGATCACCAGGTGCCCCCGCGCGGCGAAGCCGGCGGCCAACCGGGCGTAGAACCGGGCCAGCCGCAGCCGGTCCGCCCGGGTGTAGCCGGGCCGGAACGGCAGCATCGCCCGCATCTCGTCGCCGTCGAGCCGCACCGGGACGATCCCGTCCGCCCGCAGCCGCGCGTCGAGCAGCTCGGCGACGGTGCTCTTGCCCGCCCCGGACAGCCCGGTCAGCCAGACGACACCGGGGCCGCTCACGTCCCCTCCCGGCGATCCAGCTCGGCGAGCACCCCGAGCCCGGCCGCGATGTCGGACGGCTGGTCGAACTCCCACCACGGCCCGCTCACCGGCGTCGTCCCGATCGCCGTGCCGCGCTCGCGCAGCAGGAACCGCAGCAAGCCGGTGAGGTCGGCGCCGTGCACCGCGGCCTCGGTGCGGACGACCGCACGGACCAGGGCCCAGGCCGGTGGGGTGAACTTGAGCAGCCCGACGTACTGGCCTTCGACCTCGGCCACGGACCGCGGGCGGCCGCCGATTTCGGTCAGCAGGCCCGCCTCGCCGAGCCGGAACGTCTCGGCGTCGTCGAGCGGCTCGGCGAACCGGCGTTCCCACACCGCCCGCCAGCCGGGGTCGTAGGCGATGGCGAGCTCGTGCGGGCAGGCGATCAGCGCGCGGACCGTCTCCGCCGAGTACACGATGTCGCCGTAGCTCACGACGACCGGGCCCGCGCGCAGCCACGGATCCGCGGCCAGCAAGGACTCCACCTGCGTCGTCTCCGCCCAGCGGTCGTTGCGGAACACCGTCAGGCGGTGGGTGGCGAACCGCTCGGCGTGCCAGCCCGCGACGACCGCGACCTCCGGTGCGCCGCCGGCGCGCAGGGCGGTGAGCTGCCGGTCGAGCAGGCTCCGGCCGGCGAGCTCGACCAGGCACTTGGGCCGGTCGTCGGTGGCGGTGCCCAGCCGCTTGCCGCGTCCGGCGGCCAGGATCACCGCGCGCACGGCGTGCTCCCGAACAACCGCCGCACCAGCCGCACGTCCTCGGGCGAGGGCGGCTCTTCGCGTTCCGGGTGCCACATGACGCCGGTGATCGCCGCCCGCTCGTGCTCGAAGGCTTCCACGACCGGACCGCAGGTCGCGGTGACCCGCAGCGGCGGAGACACGGACAAGGCCGCGCGCCGGTGGTAGCTGTTGACCGGCCGGCCGTCGGACAGCACGTGCCGCACGGCGACGTGGCCACCGACCGCCACGAGCTCCGCGCCGTGCGCGTCCAGCAGCAGCTGCGCACCCCGGCAGACCCCGAGAACCGGCAGCCCCGCGGCGCTCGCCCAGCCCAGCAGGGCCCGCTCGGTCTCGTCGCGGTCGGGGGTCGGGCCGCCGTAGCGCCCGAGGTCGTCGCCGCCGGTCAGCACCAGGCCGCGCAGGCCCAGCGCTTCGGCGGTGCGGACGGCGACTTCGGCGAGGTTCGGCAGCGGGACCGGGACCAGGCCGCACACCTCGAGGAACGGGAACCACCGGCGGTCCAGCCCGAAGCGGCGTTCCCCGAACTCCGTCGGGGGCAGGCTGCGCTGGCTGATCCCGACGGGGACCGCGGCCGTCACGGGATCACCGCCACGTGCCGGTTCGCGGCGTCGAGGTCGAGCGCGGTCGCGGCCGACCAGCGCCGGAACAGCTGCTCGCCGACGCCGATCACGGCGGGGACGCCGAGCTCGATCGCCCGGATCGCCATGTGCGAGTTGACCCCGCCGTAGGCCGTGACGAGGCCGGCGATCCCGCGCGCGAACAGCCAGTCGTAGCCCGGGTCGGCGCTGCTGACCAGGGCGATCGCGCCGTCCGGCCGGTCGCCCGCGTCGACGTCGGCGACCTTCGCCCGCACCCGGGCCTGCGTCACGTAGGTCGGCTGCACCGAGGAAAGCGTGAAGCTGCGGACGTCGGCCGGGCCGGCCAGGAGCGGGGGCAGCGTCACGCGGCGGGTCACCTCGTACCGCTGCCGGCCCTGGTCGGTCGCGGCCGCCAGTGCCGCGCGGTCGCGCCCGGCGTCCCCGGTCAGCTCGCCGAGTACCCCGATCTCGGCGAAGGACAGGTCGTCGGCGGAAAAGCCGTGCCGCTCGCCCAACCGGCGCAGGTCGCTCAGCACGTCGGACAGCACGCGGCTGAACTCGAACTTGGCCAGCTCCCGGCCGCGGATGCCGCTGCCGATGAACTCCAGCAGCCGCCGCGGCCCCGCGGTGAGGCCGGCCCGGTCGAGCAGCGCGCCGATCCGGCCGAGCTGGGCCCGGCTCGGGGTGAACGCCGCGGGCGGCTCCTCGGCACGGCGCGCCGACCAGTCGAAGTAGTGCGCCGGATCCTCGTCGTAGCGCAGCGAACGGATGTCGTAGGTGCCCGGCCGCAGGTGTCCGTAGCGGGCGAGGAAGTCCGCGGGGGCGAGGGCCGCGAAGTCCCGGTTCAGTTCGCCGGTCACCAGGCCGAGGCCGCCGATGAACCGCGCCTTCTCGTCCTCGGTGAACACGCCTTCGGCCACGAGGTCGTCGAGCAGCTCGTTGCCGATGAACGCCGCCCTGGCCAGCCCGGCGAACGGCAGGGTGCCGTGCTCCGCGCAGTGACCGAGACGGGCGAGCAGCCCGGCCGGCCCGCCGGAGCGCAGGCCGGCGACCCTTCGCAGATCGTCTGTCCACAAGGGACTTTTGAGCAGGTCGTCGGTGTGCCGCCGCAGCACGGTTTCCAGGAGCCGGACTTCTTCGGGCGCGAAGCCGCGCAACCCGGCTGTGCGCCCGGGCGCGCGCAGGCCCAGCGACGAGACCACGATGCGCGACTCGAGCTTGTCGTGCAGCTCCGGCCGCTCCAGCAGCCGCGCCACCCACGCCTCGGTGAGCCGCGCGGCGAGCTCGTCCGGCACCCCGCGCGGGATCAGGGAGGTGACGCTCGCCCGGACGTCGATGTAGGGCAGGCCGCAGAAACTCGCCAAGAGCGGGGTCTCGCGCAGGTCGCGGTAGCCGTAGCGGTGCCGGGCGCGGGCCCACACGGTGTCGGTGATCAGGCGGCGGTAGAGCGACAGGGCCAGCGGCCGTGGCCGCAGGCCGATCATCTCGGCCGGGTTCCAGTCCGGCATGATCCCGTACGCGGTCCGGTCGCCGAGACCGGCGCCCGGGGTGGCGGTCGCCGCCGCGACCGCGCGCTCGACCCGGGTCAGCAGGGCGTCGTGCGCCGGCTCGGGGACCGCGTCGGACACGCAGGCGAGCGGGCGCACCTGGAGCAGGACCAAGCGGCCGCCGGTGGCGACGGCGAACTCGACGTCCAGCCGCCGCTGCCCGGTGAGCCCGCGCAGTTCCGCCAGCAGCGCCAGCACTTCCGGCACCGGGCCGGGGCCGGTCGCGCCCGAGTACGCCGCGCCGTACCACGTTCGCACGTCGCCTTCCCGCCCGCCGGTCACGACGTCGGTGTCGGCTTCCTCGCTCCAGCTGATCACGGTGTAGGGCGCGCCACTGGTCGTCTCGTGCGTGCACGCGACCCCGGACCGGACGACGTCGAGCAGCTCCGGCTGGATCAGCACCTCGTCGCCCGGCCGCGGGTCACCGTAGGACGCGAACACCTTCTCCACCGCGACTTCCAGCTCGTGCGCGCCGTGCACCCGGGTGAGCGTGAGGTACTGGCCGGCCCCGGACGCCGTCGCGGAGTCCTCGCCCAGCGCGCTGCTGCGCACGATCAGCGCGCCGCCGGCCCACGGGTGCGCGTACAGCCGGCGCAGGGCGTCCCGGCGGGACGCCTGCCAGGTGGCGTGGTCGACGAAGTCGAGCGGGAGGATCCCGGCCGTCCGGATCCGGCCGGTCAGCCGGGCCAGCGTGCGGGCCTTCGTACCGAGGGGGATCGGGTCACCGCGCATCCCCGGCGTCCTCCCGCAGCTTCGCGACCCACATCCGGGTCGTGTACGGGACGCGGATCCGGTCGCCGGCGCGTTCGCGGACCAGCGCGGAGATGCCGTCCAAGACCGCTTCGAACCGCTCGCCCGCCTGGTCGCCGAGCGTCATGTGCGAGCTCCAGGCCGCGCACCAGGCCGCGCTGTCGAGCTCGTGCACGACCGTGCTCGCGATGTGCACCGGCTCGGTGAACCGGCCGCTGTCCACGATCACCCGCGTCGGGTCCTCGCGGCGCAGGCCGTAGCGGAAGCCGGGGACCTCGCTCGCGATCAGCTCCTGGATCGCCGCCTGCAGCGGGTCGTCGAAGTCGCGGTGGTTCCAGCAGCACAGGAAGTGCCCGCCGGGCCGCAGCAGCCGCGCGGTCTCGCGCAGCGCGGCCGGCTGGTCGGTCCGGTCGAACGAGCTGCCGAAGGTCACCAGCTCGTAGGCGTGGTCCGGGCGCCCGGTGCGTTCGCCGACGCCCTCGGACCACGAGACGGTGTCGAAGCCCGCGGTGCGGCGCTGCCCGATCTCCCGCATGGCGGCCGTCGGTTCCACGGCGTCGACGCGGAGCCCGTACTCCAGCAGGGGAATCGCCAGGTGCGCCGAACCCGAGCCGACGTCGCAGACCGGGTCGCCCGGGCGGACGCCGGTGGTGCGCAGCGCCGCCTCGATCGCTCGCGGCGCGTAGTCCGGGCGCTGTTCGTACGTCGAGGCGTAGGCGGTGAAGTCGGCGTATTCGTACTCGACCTGAGTCATCGATCGGTTCCTTCCCAGCGGTACCCGAGCTCGGCGGCGACGGCCCGCAGCCCGGGGTCGGCGAAATACGGTGCCATTTCCGGCGTGAACCACTCCTGCCACTCGTCGACCTTGCCGCGCCGCATCATGCGCAGGTCCGGAGCGTCCTTTTCGGACAGTGTGGTGACGGCCTTGTCCTCGTGCTTGCGCATGGACTCGAACGACGAACGCTCCACCGCCCGCGCGACGACCTCGGGCGCCACGTCCAGTTCGAGCGTGGCGAGCAGCTCGGTGACGGCTTCGACCGGCCGCCGCTTGAGATCGGCGAAGTGCACGACGGCGAACCGCTTCAGCTCCGGCCGCGCGGCGAGCCAGCCGGCGTAGACGTCGGTCCACGCGCGTACCGGCGGCGAGCCGTTGAACCCGGTGCTCGCCAGGAAGTCCCGGAAGGTGCCCGGTTCGGCGAGTCCCTGGCGGGCGGCGTACTTGCCGAGGAACTGGTAGAGCGAGTGCACGGCGTCGCGCGGGTCGCGCACCAGCACGACCGCGCCGTGCAGGGCGCCGAGGTCGAAGCCCGCCGGCGGGACCTGGCAGCGGTAGAACCGGGCGCGGCCGTCGTCCGGCGCGGACCTCGTGCCGTCGTCGAGCGCGGCGTACCCCGACATGCGGGTCCGGATCGCCGCGAAGGCCGGGTCCGTGTCGATCGAGCCGTCCTCGTGCAGGATGTTGAAGTACTGGTCCAGGTGCTGGAAGCCGAGCTCCAGGATCAGCGTGCCGAAGAGGGACGAGCCCGAGCCGGGCACCGTGGCGACCACGACGTCGCCGGCGCCCAGCAGGGCCGCGTTGCGTTCGTAGCGGCCGGCCAGCGCCCGGGTCTGTTCCGCGACGTCGCCGCGGGTTTCTTCGCTCACGATCCGGGGTCCTTTCCGAAGGTGACGGGCAGCTCCAGCAGCCCGTGCGTGCGGGTGGAGGGCCGCCACCGCGGCGGTGCGGCCGGGTCGGCCGGCGCGAGGCCGGGGAAGCGGGCCAGCAGCCGGTCGAGGGCGATGCGGGCTTCGAGCCGGGCCAGCGGCGCGCCGAGGCAGTGGTGGATCCCGTGGCCGAAGGCGAGGTGCCCGGGCCCGCGGGACGGCCGGAGCTCATCGGCGTGGTCGAACCGTTCCGGGTCCCGGTTGGCCGAGGCCAGCGACAGCAGCACCAGGTCACCGGGTGGGATCCGGACACCGCCGATCTCGACCCGGCCGAGCGCGAACCGCCGGGTGGCCAGCGCGGCGGGCACGCAGAACCGCAGCAGTTCCTCCACGAGCCCGGGCAGCCGGGCCGGGTCGGCGCGGACGGCCGCGCACAGCGCCGGCCGGCGCAGCAGTTCGAGCAGGCCGACGGAGATCAGCCCCATCGACGTCTCGTAGCCGGCGGCGAACAGGACGAACGTGAACGACGTCAGCTCGTCCTCGGACAGCCGGTCGCCGACGTCACGGGCCTCGATGAGGGCCGAGAGCAG
The DNA here is from genome assembly GCF_902497555.1 of Amycolatopsis camponoti. Taxonomy (NCBI): domain Bacteria; kingdom Bacillati; phylum Actinomycetota; class Actinomycetes; order Pseudonocardiales; family Pseudonocardiaceae; genus Amycolatopsis; species Amycolatopsis camponoti. The sequence continues at coordinate 1,453,868 of NZ_CABVGP010000001.1, forward strand.
GTCGTCGCCGGGCTCCGCGCGCTTGCGCCGGATCAGGTCGCGGGTGTAGCCGTCGATGCCCGTCACCGCGGCCCGCAGCCGCCGTCCGCGGTCCGGCGCCGAGTCGACCAGGATGTGCGTCCACTCGCGGAACTGGCCCTGGTCCGCCGCGGGGACGCCGAGCAGGTCACAGATGACGGTCATCGGCAACGGGGCGGCGTAGGCGGTCACCAGGTCCGCGCCCGCCTGCCCGGCGAGCCCGTCGAGCAGCGCGTCGGCGGCGGTTCGGATCCCGCCGGCCAGACCGTCGACCCGGCGCGCGGTGAAGGCCTGGCCCACGAGCCGGCGCAGCCGCGTGTGGTCGGGCGGGTCGGTGTTGAGCAGGTGCCGCGCCAGCGCCGGGGGCAGCGCCGAGCCGCGGTAGCCGGCCCGGGCGTTCGCGTTGTCCAGGGACAGGGCGGGGTCGGTGAGCGCCGCCCGGACGTCGGCGTACCGCGTGACGAGCCAGGCGGGTTCCCCCTCCGGGGTGACGACCCGGTGCACCGGACCGGCGGCCCGCAGCCGCGCCGACACCCCGAACAGATCGTCGACGTAGCTCTTGTCCAGCGCGGTGGCGGTGGTGAGGTCTTCCGTGGTCATGGCCGGCCTCAGCTCGCGATCCCGCGGACCGCTGAGCGGTACCGCAGCTGGTTGCCGGTGGCGAGGATCGCCGCACGGACCACCGCGACCGGGGTGTAGAGGTCCTTGTCGTGCCACAGGGGGACCAGGTCGTACCGGCCGCCGAGGCCACGCAGCCACGCCTCGCCCGCCGCGATCGCCCGGCCGGCTTCGGGGGACTCGGCGGCGAGCAGGACGCGCAGGGCGTACGCGGTCTCCTCGGCGGTGGCGGCCCACCGGCCCCAGGAGCCGTCCGGGCGCTGGGTGGCGAGCACCCAGGCCACCGCGTGCCGGATCGCCGCGGCCGCGCCGGGGCCGGCCGCCGCCGGCACGGTCAGGCCCTGCACGCAGCAGGCGGTCGCGTAGTACGGGGAGGCGTGCCACTTGTCGGCCCAGCTGCCGTCCGCTTCCTGCGTCTCGCCGAGGAACCGGACGATCTTCGCGCTCGCCGCGCGGTACCGGGCGGCGTCGGCCGGGCGGTGCGCCAAGTGCGCGTCGAAGGCCTCCAGGACGTGGGCGTTGGCGGTCGGCGACGCCGTCCGTTCGCCGTGCCAGCAGCAGAAGTGGTCGGCCAGCTCGAACTCGAAGAGGCACTCGGGAGCGCGGTGCCTGCCCAGCCGGGACAGGGCGAAGAACGTGGCGCTGGTCGTGTCCGCGTCGGGCGGCAGCCCGGGGCCGCCCCCGGCCGGCCCCGCGGCCACCGCGGAGCCCAGGGCGCGCACGAGCTCCGCGGGCACCCCGGTCCCGGGGAACCCGCGCACGACGTCGGCGACGACCCACGCCCGTTCGAATTCGGTGATGGGCACCACGGCGGGCACCGGCCCGCGGTGCCGCGCGACCAGGCCTTCCAGGAAGCGCACGCTGTCTCCCCGGCGCTCGCGGAAGCCGGCGTCGGCCAGCCACACGGCCGTGGACGGCGGTGAGCAGCCGACCGCCCCGGCGTACGCGGTCACGGTCGCCGCGCCCGCGGCGGCGGGGCCGGCCAGTTCGAGCGAATGCGCGAGCTTCGTCGGGACCGGCACCCCGGCGGCCACGGCGGCCCGGATCTGCGCCGGCTTGGCGGCGTCGACGTTGCGCGGGACGGGCAGCCGGGCGAACCCGTGCGCGTTCACCTGCTCGATCAGGTCGGGCACGAGCAGCTCGACGGCGACGGTGTCGGGCAAGGCGACGGGCTCGCCGGTCCCCAGCAGCCGGACCAGGGCGGCCAGGCCGGATTCGGTGGCGCCGAGCAGCCGCGCGCGCGGACCCGGATCGAGCCGGTCCCGGCGCAGCGCGGTCAGCAGTGCCTCGGTGGCGCTGAGCGTGGGGACCAGCCGGTAGCCGTCGACCTCACCCCAGGTGCCGTCGGGACGTTGCGTGGCCAGCAGGTACTCCCGGCGGTCGTGGTGGCCGGTGAGCCAGGGCGCCGAGGTCACCAGCCGCCCGGTCGCGTACACCGAGGGCGAGACCTGGCCCGCCGGCTCGGTGAGCAGGCTGTCGAGCAGTTCGTGGACCGGGGACATGCTCTCTCCTCGCACGGTCTCAGCGGTCCCGGTCGACGACGAGCCGCGCGATGCGGGTCAGCCGGTCGGCGGCGCGGGGCACCGGGCGGGCTTCGGCCAGCGCCGCCAGTGCGGCCGCGAGGCGGCGCCGGGACTCGGCTCGGGCCCACTCCCGGCCACCCGCCCGCTCGACGAGCGCGGCCACCGCGATCTCCTCCGCTTCGCCGAACGGCTCCGGGGAGGCGTAGCGCTCGGCCAGCTCGCGCGCGGCCGGCCCGCCGGCGTTCAACGCGGCCACCACCGGCAGGGACTTCTTGCGGGCCGCGAGGTCGGCGCGGACCGGCTTCCCGGTGACCGCCGGGTCGCCCCAGATCCCGAGCAGGTCGTCGACCAGCTGGAAGGCGAGCCCCAGGTGACCGCCGAACTCCTTCAGCGCGGCGGTACGCGCGGGGTCGGCGCCGCCCGCGCAGGCGCCGAGCGCGCAGGAGGCGGCCAGCAGCGCCGCGGTCTTGCCCGCGGCCATTTCGACGCACTCCGCCAGCCCCGCCCGTTCACGCCCGGCCAGGTTCAGGTCCGCGTTCTGCCCCTCGACGAGGGCGAGCAGCGCTTCGGCCAGCCACCCGGGCCCGGGCCCGGCCAGCGGGCCGTCGCTTTCGGCGAGCACCTGCCCGGCCAGCGCCAGCAGCGCGTCCCCGGCGAGGATCGCCGCCGGGACCCCGAAGGCCACCCAGGCGGTGGGCCGGTGCCGCCGCGTCCGGTCGCCGTCCATGATGTCGTCGTGCAGCAGGGAAAAGTTGTGCACGAGCTCGACGGCGACGGCCGCGTCCAGCGCGTCGGCCGGCCGCGCGCCGACCGCTTCCGCGGCCAGCAGCGCCAGGGTCGCCCGGACCGCCTTGCCGCCGTCCCCGCCGGTGCTCCAGCCGAAGTGGTGCGCGGCCAGGTCGGCCATCTCCGTCGGCAAGCGCTTCACGGCGACGCGCAGCGCCGGCGTCACCAGGTCCCGTCCCCACGCCATGATCTCCCCGGCGGAAAGGTCTTCCTGCGTCGTCATCTCAGAACGCCCTCCCTCGCCGGACCGATCCCGAACTGGCATCGTCCTGCGGGCGCGCACCCGGCCACCAGTCGATGGCGCACGTGCCGGAGGTGCGTTTCGCATGCGGGGAGAGGTGTCCGTCCTCAGTGGACAGTCAGAGCAAGCCGGCCTCGCTGGCCTTGCCGATGGCCTCGACGCGGTTGCGGGCGCCCAGCTTGTGCAGCGCCGACTGCAGGTACGTCTTCACCGTGTTCCGCGCCAGGCCCGTCGACTCCGCGATCTCCGGGTTCGTCTGGCCCTGGGCGGCCAGTCGCAGCACCTCGTACTCGCGGCGAGTCAGGCCGCTGCGGGCCAGTGCGTCCGAGCGCTGCCCGGCGTCCGGGAGGATCCGCGGGTCGACGACGCGTTCGCCGCGCAGTACCCGCCGCAGCTCGGTGACCAGCTGTGCGCCCGCGGCGTCCTTGAGCAGGCAGCCGTGCGCGCCCGACTCCAGCGCGGCCAGCACGCCCTGGTGGTCGCCGTGCGCGGTGAACACCACGATCTTGCCCTCGGGATGCACCCGGCGCAGCTCGGTGACGACCTCCGGCGCGAGCATGTCCGGCAGCCGCAGGTCGAGCAGGATCAGATCGGGGGCCAGCGATGCCACCCGCTCGATCGCCAGCCGCCCGGACTCCGCCGAGCCGATCACGGTCAGGCACGGGTCCGAGCGCAGCAGCAGTGTCACGCCGTCGCGGACCACCGGGTGGTCGTCGACGACGAAGACGCCGGCGGGGGTCACGGCCGCACCAGCGGCACCCACGCGCGCAGCGTGCAGCCGTCGTCCTCGTCGCGGACCAGGCTGACCCGGCCGCCCAGCCGCAAGGCGCGTCCGCTGAGCGTCCGCAGGCCGACGCCCGTGCCGGGGACGGCCGCCGCGCCGGTGCCGTCGTCCGCGACGACCACCTGGACGCCGTCGTCGCTGGGCAGCAGGCTGACGATCACCGACGACGCCTTGGCGTGCTTCTCGACGTTCAGCAGGCCTTCGCGGACCGCGGCCACGAGCAGCGCGGTCCGTTCGGCGTCCAGCGGCGGCACCGCCGCGAGCTGCACGAACCGGGCCGGGACGCCGCAGCGCGCCTGGAACGAGCGGCAGTGCTCGGCCAGCTCGACCGGCAGCGCTCGCTCCGGGCTCGACTCCGAAAGCGCCAGCAGCGACTCCCGCAGTGCCCCGGCCGCCGCCGAGACGTCGCCTTCCAGCCGGCGCAGCCGCGCTTCCAGGCCGGGGTGTTCGCGGACGTCGTCGTGCAGGTCGCGCACCTGGACGCCGATGGAGAACAGCAGCGCGCCGACCGAGTCGTGCAGCGCGCTTTGCATCCGCAGGCGTTCGCCGGCCACCGCGGCCGTGCGGTCGGTTTCGGCGACCTTCGCCAGCTGCAGGGCCGTCCCGGCCTGGCGGGCGACCTCTTCCATCCGCCGGACGGCGTCGTCGCCGAAGTCGGCGGGCTCGCGCATGGCGGCGTAGGCGATGGCGACGGTCTCGCCGCGCGCGACGACCGGGACGGCGAGCATCGCGGCCAGGCCTTCGCCGCGCACCTGGGCGTCGAACTGGTGGGTGATCGCGGGCGAGCTGACGTAGTCGGCGACCCGGACCGGGCGCCCCAGCGCCAGCACGCGCCCGCCGATGCCCTGGCCGACGGGCACTTCGAGGTCCTGCAGCGAGTCCGTCCGGGTGCCGGACATCCAGCGGATCACGGCGAGCCCGGGCCGGTCGAGCTCGGCGACGAACCCGGCCTTCGCGCCGACCGTCTCCCGGACCAGGCGCGCGGTCCCGTGCAGCGCGGCGACGCGGTCGAGGGTGCCGAGCAGCTTTTCGCGCTCGCGCAGCAGCTCGCCCAGCACCGCGCTGTACTCGGCGACGTGCTCCTTTGCCGTCACGCGATCACGATGGCACACGGACTGTGGTTTCGGACATACCCGGCTGGAGAGGTACGGACGCCGCCGGTCGACTTGAATGGGGGCGTGGAGATCCTCACCGACGCCGCCACGCTCGCGCTGTACACCACCGACGCGTCCAACTACCGCCACGTCCCGCGGGGGGTGGTCCTGCCGGAGACGGTCGACGACGTCGTCGCCGCGGTGGCCGCCGCCCGCGAACGTGACCTGCCGGTGATCGCCCGCGGGGGTGGTACGAGCGTCGCGGGGAACGCGTGCGGCCCGGGCCTGGTCATCGACACCTCGCGCCACGTCGGCGGGGTGCTCTCGCTGGACCCGGAGACCCGGCTCGCGCGGGTGCTGCCCGGCACGGTGCTCGACGACCTGCAGGCGGCCGCCGCGCCGCACGGGCTGCGGTTCGGGCCGGACCCGTCCACGCACAGCCGCTGCACGCTCGGCGGGATGATCGGCAACAACGCGTGCGGCTCGCACTCGGTGGCGTGGGGGCGCACGGTCGACGTCGTCCGCTCGCTCGACGTCCTGCTCTACGACGGCACGCGGCTGCGGGTCGGGCCGGACGAACCCACCGAGGGCCGGATCTTCGACGAGCTGCGGGCGCTGGTGCGGGACAACCTGGCGTTGCTGCGCAAGGAACTTTCGACGTGGCCGCGGCGCGTGTCCGGCTACGGGCTCGAACACCTGTTGCCGGAGAACGGCTTCGACGTCGCGAAGGCGCTAGTCGGTAGCGAAGGCACCTGCGTGACGATCCTGGAGGCGACCGTCTCCCTCGCCCGGCTGCCGGACCGGAAGGTGCTGGCGGTGCTGGGGTTCCCGTCCGACATCGCGGCGGCGGACGCGGTTCCGGCGATCCTGCCGTGGTCGCCGCTGACCGTCGAAGGCGTCGACGCCGAGCTGGTCGCGATGCTGCCGGGCCGGGCCGGCGACCTGCCGCCGGGCGGCGCGTGGCTGTTCGTCGAGCTGGCGGGCGACGACCCGGTTTCGCGGGCCCGCGCGTTGGCGGCGTCGCTCGACCTCACCGGGTTCGCGATCGTGGACGACCCGGCCGCGCAACGCGGGCTCTGGCGCATCCGCGAGGAGGGCGCGGGGCTCGCGACGCGGCTCGCGGACGGCTCGGAGGCCTGGCCGGGCTGGGAGGACGCGGCCGTCCCGCCCGAGCGGCTCGGCGCGTACCTGCGCGAGTTCAAGGAGCTGATGCGGGCGCACGGGCGGCGCAGCGTCGTCTACGGGCACTACGGCGAGGGCTGCCTGCACCTGCGGCTGGACTTCGACCTGCTGTCGGCTTCCGGCGTCGCGGGCTTCCGGCGGTTCCTGGAGGAGGCCGCGGACCTCGTGGCCGCGCACGGCGGTTCGCTGTCCGGCGAGCACGGTGACGGCCAGGCGCGGTCCGAGCTGCTGTCCCGGATGTACAGCCCGGAGATGATGGACCTCTTCGGGCGCTTCAAGGCGATCTTCGACCCGGCCGGGCGGATGAACCCCGGCATCCTGGTGGCGCCGCGGCCGGTCGACGCGAACCTGCGCGTGCGGCCCACGTCAGCCGCCTTCGAGGGCAGTGTGTTCCTCGGCTACCCGGAAGACCGGGGGAGTTTCGGGCAGGCGATGCGGCGCTGCGTCGGCGTGGGCAAGTGCCGCAACACCAGCGGCGGCGGCGTGATGTGCCCGAGCTACCGGGCCACCCGCGAGGAGCGGCACTCGACGCGCGGGCGGGCGCACCTGCTCGCCGAGATGATCAACGGCGAGGTGATCACGGACGGCTGGCGATCGCCGGAGGTCCACGATGCTCTCGACTTGTGCCTGTCCTGCAAGGGATGCCTGTCGGACTGCCCGGTGGACGTCGACATGGCGACGTACAAGGCGGAGTTCCTCCACCAGCACTACCGGCGGCGGCTGCGGCCGGCGTCGCACTATTCGATGGGCTGGCTGCCGCTGTGGCTGCGGCTCAGTGCCCGGATGCCTCGTCTCGCCAACTCCGTGGGACGCTCCCGGGTGGCGGGTCTGGTGAAACGGCTCGGCGGGATCGCACCGGAACGAGATCTGCCGTCGTTCGCTCCCGCGCCGTTCACGAAGTCGCGGGCGGACCTGCGGCGGCGGGCGTCGGGGGAGCGCCGGGTCGTCCTGTGGCCGGATTCGTTCAACAACTACCTGACGCCCTCGGTGCTCGACGCGGCTTGGGAGGTCCTGACCGCGGCGGGCTACGATGTCGTCCTGCCGGACCGTGGAGTCTGTTGTGGACTGACGTGGGTCTCGACGGGCCAGCTCGGCGTCGCGCGCCGCGTCCTGGACCGGACGCTTTCGGTGCTCGCGCCGTACCTCGAAGACGGCTACGAGGTGGCCGGGCTGGAACCGAGCTGCACGGCCCTGTTCCGCGGCGACCTGCCGGCGCTGCTGCCGGGCGACCCGCGGGCGTCGCTGCTGGCGTCCCGGACGTTCACGTTCGCGGAACTGCTGGAGCGGGCCCCGATCCCGTTCGCGGCGCTGGACGTCGACGCGATCACGCAGGTGCACTGCCACCAGCACGCGGTACTCGGCTTCGGCGCCGACGAGTCGGCGCTCGCCGCGGCCGGGGTCCGCAACACGACGCTCGACTCGGGCTGCTGCGGCCTCGCGGGCAACTTCGGCTTCGAGCGCGGGCACTACGAGGTGTCGAAGGCGGTCGCGGAGGACCGGATGCTGCCGGCGATCCGCGCGGCTTCGGACGAGACGGTGGTGGTGTCGGACGGGTTCAGCTGCCGCACGCAGATCGAGCAGGAGTCCGGCCGCCGCCCGGTGCACCTGGCGGAACTACTGCGTCGCGCGTTGCCCTGAGCCCCACCAGGCGGCCGCGAGCGCGTCGAGGGTCGGCTCCGGCGGCGCCGGCAGTTCCTCGAAGTACCAGGTGAAGTTGCTGTAGACGTGCAGCAACGCGTACGCCAGGCACCGGCGCGGGTCGATCGGCTGCCCGTAACCGTCGAGGAAGTGGCGCAGCAGGTCGCCGTCGCCTTTCGACACGAACAGGCCCACCGCGACGAAGTCGTATTCCGCCGCGCCGCGCATCGCGGGCTCGAAGTCGAACAAGCCCGTGATGCGGCCTTCGGTGACCATGACGTGCTCGCGCATGAACTCCGTGTGCAGCGGCACGACCGAAGGTGTCCCGAAGTCGACGGCGTCGAGGAACGCCGGGACCTGCTCGATCCACGTCTCGTCCAATCCGGTCTTCCGGTGGTGCTCGACGACCTTCTCGCGTTGTGCCGCCACGAACTCCGCCCAGTCCGCGGGCGCCAGGGCGGCCAGCCTCGAGTCGTCGACCGCGTGCAGAGTGGCCAGCAGCTCGCCCAGCTCGCGCACCAGCCGCTGCCTGTCCTCCGTGGACAGTGCCGGCCACGCCTCGGCGAGTGTCCGCCCGGGCAGGCGTTCCATGAGCAGCCAGCCCCAGCCGTCGCGCTCGCCCGCGTCCTTCACCGCCGGCGTCGGCAGGGTGCCACGCAGTGCTTCGAGGACGGTGCGCTCAGTAGTGCTCTCGGCGAGGTACACCGGCGGGTACAGCTTGAGCACGAGGTCGTCGCCGACGGCGTACACCGGCAGCGAACCCTCGGCGAACGGGACGACGTCCGACCGCCCCAGCAGCGTCGTGACCGCGGGGAGCAGCGCCGCGCGGGTGAGCGTGCGAAACTCCGCCTCGGTCGTCGCGGACGGGAAGGTCGCCATGCTCCCGACCGTAGGGCGGGTGTCGAGCGGTTATTCCGTGCGCTCCAGAAGTGTCTTCGTCGCGGTGAGGACGAGCCGGCAGATGTCGTCGGGATCGGCGCTGGCCAGCGGTTCCTTGCGGGAGACCTCGCGGACCAGCGCGATGCCCATGAGCCAGGCGAGTGCCAGATCGGCGCGCAGTCCGGCGTCCGGCTCGTCGGTCAGCGTGGCGAGCACCTGCGCGTACTCCTCGCCGATTTCCTGCCGGATCGCGGCCGCGACGCCGTCGCTGCCCGACGAGCGCAGGTACGTCTCCAGCGTCCGGTTCCGCGGGCCCTCGGGCGCCAGCATGCTGCGCAGAGAGGCGCTGAAGAGCCGTTCGGGCGGGGTGGTGGCCAGCTGCTCACGGCCGTTGCGGGCCACCACCGCCTCGAAAAGCGCTTCCTTGCTGCCGAAGTAGCGGAACAGCAGCGCCTGGTTGACCCCGGCCTCGCCGGCGATCTCGCGCACGGTGGTCCGGTCGAAGCCACGCTCGGCGAACAGCTTGGCGGCGGCGTCCAGCAACGCGCGCTGCGTCGCGGCCGAGTCCCGGCGCCGGCCGGCCTGTTCCGTCACGGGAGCAGGTTAACCGGCAAACCGGACGCGCGCGCTCCTACCCGGTGAGCCGGATCGCGGCGGCCGGGCAGGTCAGCTCCGCCTGCCGGACCGCCTCCTCCTCGCCGTCCGCCGGTTCCTCCGACAGGACGACGACGGTGCCGGACTCCTCGTCCTGGTCGAACGTCCCCGGCGCCAGCAGGACGCACTGTCCGGAGGAGACGCAGCTGTCGGTGTCCACCGTGATCTTCACCGGGCTCACCACGTCACGGGAACGGCGTCGACCCCGCCGGCGACGCGGTTGACGCGCACCGGGATCTCGTCGATCCCGGCCGCGAGCCGCAGGCCGGGGAAGCGCGAGAACAGCTTGGGGAACACCGTGCGCAGCTCGGTGCGCGCGAGGTTGGCGCCGATGCAGACGTGCGCGCCGGTGCCGAAGGCGAGGTGGACGTTCGGCGTGCGGGTGGGGTCGAACTCGTCCGGGTCGGCGAACACCGCCGCGTCGCGGTTGGCCGCGTCGCTCGAGATGAGCACGGCGTCGCCGCGCATGATGCGCGTCCCGGCGACCTCGACGTCTTCGTGGGCGTAGCGCAGCAGGCCGGTGCCGCTGGTCGCGGTCAGCCGCAGGATCTCCTCGATCGTCTGGTTCACCTCGCCATCGGGGTCGGCGGCGAAGCGGTCGCGGCGGGCGGTGTCGCTGAGCAGGAACAGCGTGCCCATCGCGATCCGGGTCGACGTCGTCTCGTGGCCGGCGAACAGCAGGCCGGCGCCCATCCGGGCGAGGTCGTCGTCGGTGAACGTGGGGTCGTCGGCCTGGACCGCGACCATGTCGGAGATGACGTCGGGCCGCGGGTCCGCGCGCTTCGCGTCGGCCAATTCCGTCATGTAGGCCTTGAACTCGGTCATGGCCGCCTGCGCGTCTGCGCCGCCGTCCATCCTCGCGATGCGCTCGGACAGGCCGCGGAACTTCTCGCGGTCGGCGTACGGCACGCCGAGCAGCTCGCAGATCACCAGCACCGGCAAGGGGAACGCGAGGAAGTCGGTCAGGTCGACCGGCTCACCCGGGGCGGCGTCGTGCGCGGCCTGCAGGTCGTCGAGGCAGCGGTCGGTCAGCTCGGCGATCCGGTCGCCGAGGGCGCGCATGCGCGGCGCGGAGAACGCGGGCGCGAGCATCCGGCGCATCCGCTTGTGCTCGGCTTCCTCGGTCTCGAAGTCGCCGCTCGGGCCGTCCTGGATCGCGGCGTTCGAGATCCGCGACGCCTGCTCCGGCGCGGGGTGCGAACGGCCGAAACGCTTGTCGCGGAAGACTTCCTTGGCCTCTTCGTACGACGTCACGAGCCACGCCGGGTCGCCGGCCGGGGTGAGCACCCGGCTGATCGGCGACTGACGGCGGAGGGCTTCGTAGTCCGGCGCGATGGCGAGCGCGTTAGCCCGCGTGAAGGGGAGGCGAGGCGTCTGTTCGGTGGTGGTCATGCGTCTCTCCTCAGTTCGGTTTCGAGGTCGGCGAGCCAGCGCAGCTCGGCGTCGAACTTCCCGAGCACGTGGCGCAGCGCCGCGCGGCCCCACGGGTCGGCCTGGCCGGCGGCGAGCCCGGTGAGCCGGGCGTGCTCGGCGGTCAGCGCCTGTTTCCGCACGTCGAGCACGCGGGCGCGTTCGTCCCGGTCCAGCCGGCTGAAGCTGCCGACGCGCGCGAGGAACTCCTCCTCGCTGAGCGCTAGCTCGGCCGGGAAGTCCGCGAGCATGTCGTGCAGCAGTTCGCGTCCGACGTCGGTGATCGTGTAGACGTGCCGCGGCGGTTTCGTCTCCTGCTCCTCCGCGCTGCGGCTCACCGCGGCGGCGTCGACGAAGCGCCGCAGCGTCGGGTAGAGCGAGTTGTTCGACAAGGTGTGGCCCGTCGACGCCTCCACGGCTTTGCGCAGTTCGTAGCCGTGCATCGGCTCGCGGGCCAGCTTCGACAGCAAGAGGATCTCGATCCACACCTAGGTCACCGTAACCTAGTAGACCGTGACCGAGCAATGGCGGACCGTGACAGGTGGGAAGAAACTGTGTAGCTTTGTAAGCAGCCGCTTACAACCGGAGCGAGGGGTTTCCGCATGACCGCCACCCACACCGAGCCGCTCTCGTACCCCTTCAACGAGGAGGCGGGACTCGACCTCAACGAGGCCTACGCGGCCGCCCGCGAAGCCGAGGGCATGGTCCGCGTCAAGATGACCTACGGGGAGCCCGCGTGGCTGGCCACCCGCTACGCCGACGCCCGGCTGGTGCTGGGCGACCGCCGCTTCTCGCGGGCGATGGAGAAGGGGAAGGACGCGCCGCGCCGCTCGCCGGTGCAGCGTGACGGCGGCATCCTGCAGATGGACCCGCCGGACCACACCCGGCTGCGGACGCTGGTGGCGAAGGCGTTCACCATGCGGCGCGTCGAGCTGCTGCGTCCCCGGGTCGTCTCGCTGGCGACCGGGCTGATCGCGGAGATGAAGGCGGCGGGCCCGCCCGCCGACCTCGTCGACCGGTACGCACTGCCGATCCCGGTCGCGGTGATCTGCGAGCTGCTCGGCGTCCCGGTCGGCGACCGGCCGAAGTTCCGCGTCTGGAGCGACGCCGCGCTGTCCACCAGTGGCCTGACGCCCGAGGAGTTCGAGCGCAACCGCGAAGAGCTGCGCGACTACATGCGCGGGCTGATCGCGGAGCACCGGGCGCGGCCCCAGGACGACCTGATGACGGCGCTGATCGAGGCGCGCGACACCCGCGACCGGCTGACCGAGCTGGAGCTGGTCGACCTGTGCGTCGGCATCCTCGTCGCCGGCCACGAGACCACCGCGAGCCAGATCCCCAACTTCGTCTACGCGCTGCTCGACCAGCCCGGGCAGTGGCAGCGGCTGGTCGACGACCCGGACCTGATCCCGGCGGCCGTCGAGGAGCTGCTGCGGTTCGTGCCGCTGGGCGCGGGCGCCGGGTTCGCGCGCTACGCCACCGAAGACGTCGAGGTCGGCGGCGTGCTCGTGCGAGCGGGGGAGCCGGTGCTGGTGGCCATCGGGGCGGCCAACCGCGACCGCCTGCAGTTCGACGACGCGGAGGGCCTGCGGTTCGACCGCGAGGACCAGCACCACCTCGGCTTCGGCCACGGCGTCCACCACTGCCTGGGCGCGCCGCTCGCCCGGCTCGAGCTGCAGGAGGCGCTGCGCGCGTTGGTCACCGAGCTGCCGGGGCTGCACCTGGCCGGCGATATCGTGTGGAAGACGCAGATGCTCGTCCGCGGACCGCGGTCGATGCCGATCGCCTGGTGACTCGGAAGGTGGCCATGAGCTGGCACGTGGAAGTCGATGAACACACCTGCATCGGTTCGGGGATGTGCGCCGCGCTGATGCCGGAGGTGTTCAAGCTGGACGGCGCGGTCGCGGAGACGGTGGTTTCGGACGTGGACGGCGACGAAACGGTGCTGGACGCGGCGGACTCGTGCCCGGCGATGGCGATCACCGTGACCGACGGCGGTCGCGAGATCGGCCCGCGTCCCTAGGGCTCGAAGCGGCCGTGCTCGGTGACCACGGCCGTGATGAGGTCGTGGGGTGTCACGTCGAACGCGGGGTTGAAGACCGTCGCGTCCGGCGGCGTGATCGGCACCCCGGCGAACGCGGTGAGTTCGCGGGCGTCGCGCTCCTCGATGGCGACGCCCGCACCATCGGCGAGCGTCGAGTCCACAGTGGACGAAGGCGCGACGACGACGAACGGCACGCCGTGGTGCTTCGCGGCGATCGCCAGGGCGTAGGTGCCGATCTTGTTGGCGACGTCGCCGTTGGCGGCGATCCGGTCGGCGCCGACGAGCACGCAGTCGACCATCCCGCGCGCCATCGCGGCGGCGGCCGCCGAATCGGGCTGGACGCGGTAGGGGACGTTCGCCTGCGCGAGCTCCCACGCCGTCAGCCGGGCACCTTGGAGGAGCGGGCGCGTCTCGTCGACGAGGACTTCTTCGACGAGCCCGCGTGCGTGCAGGTGCCAGACGACGCCGAGGGCGCTGCCCCAGCCGACCGTCGCGAGTTGCCCGGCGTTGCAGTGGCTGAGCAGCCGCAGCGGCCGTGTCCCGCATTCTTCGAGCACGATGCCGGCGGCGTGCTTCGACGCGGTTTTGTTGAGCTCTTCGTCTTCGGCGAGCAGCGCGAGGGCTTCGTCGAGGACGGCGTCCGCGCCTTGACGGAGTTTCTTCATGGCGCGCTCGACGCCCCAGGCGAGGTTCACGGCGGTGGGGCGGGCGGTGGCGATGAGCTCGGCGTCGGCGTGGACGTCGTCGCTGGTCCGGGCGGCGAGGGCGACCCCGAGAGCCCCGGCGGCCCCGAGAGCGGGCGCCCCGCGGACGGCGAGCCGCTTGATGGCGTCGACGAGCTCGCCGACGGTCCGCAGGTGCAGCAGCCGGTATTCGGCGGGCAGCGCGGTCTGGTCGATGACGACGATCGAGCCGTCGGCCCAGTCGATGGTCCTGCGCACGTGCCCTCCCCGCGTTTTTCGGTTGCGTGCCCGGTGATGATGCGACGGTGACCATTGAACGCCAGAACCCGCCCGGCTTGCACACCCCGCCGGGCTACCACCACGTGACGGTGGCCGTGTCGAGCCGCACGGTGTACCTGGCCGGCCAGTGCCCGCTGACGCCGGACGGATCGGTGGTCGACGGGCTGTTGCCGCAGGTGGACCAGGTGGTGGCCAACACTGCGGCAGCGCTGACCTTCGCGGGCGCGACGCCGGCGGAGGTGGTCCGGACGGTGATCTACGTGGTGACTTCGGACCGCGAGGAGCTGTCGGCGGTGTGGGACCGGTTGACGGAATCGGAGATCGGGGCGGCGTTCGCGTCGGCGAGCACGTTGCTGGGGGTGGCCCAGCTGGGGTACCCGCGCCAGCTGGTGGAACTGGACGTGACAGCGGCGCTCGACTGAGGGCGGGAAGATCGGCCGGGCATGCCCGGCCAGAACCGCGCTCGGCCGGGCAGAACACGGCCCGCGACGGGCAGCGCCCGGCTCACCCAGGCCGCCACCGCGAGCCCGCATCCACCCAGCTCGCCCACGCCGCCACCGCGAGCCCGTATCCGCCCAGGCCGCCCAGCTCGCCCAGGCCGCCCAGCTCGCCCAGGCCGCCAACCTCTTCCCGGCCCCGGCCCCGGCCCCGGCCCCGGCCCCGGCCCCGGCCCCGGCCCCGGCCCCGGCCCCGGCCCACGCCGCCAACCTCTTCCCGGCCCCCCGGCCCCCCGGCCCCCCGGCTCCAGGCCCCGGCCCCCTACAACCCAGCCAGCAAATCCGTCTCCGTGATCCCCGGCCCCTGTCCCGCCCGGATGAACCACTCCGTCCCGAACGCGAAAGCGAAAGCGTCGTCCGGCATGGCCAGCATGAACATGTCCTCGCTGATCTGACTCGGATGCGCCCGCATCGCCGCGCGCTTGACGCCCACGTACTTCGACACGTCGACCGCCGCCGTGATCTCGGCCTCCGGTTTGCCGAACTCGACGTTCTCCGGGGGCTTCGGGGCCGCCTCCGGGGGCATCAGTCCCTGCTCCACCGCCGATTCGAAGCCGCGCTGCATGAACTCGCGGTTGAACGTCGCCTGGAACACGCGGGCCGTGCCGGCCAGCTCGGCCGCGCGCAGGCCGACGCGGTGGACCTGGATGTGGTCCGGGTGGCCGTAGTCGCCGTTGTCGTCGTAGACCGTCAGGACGTCCGCCGACTCGTCGCGCAGGATCGCCGCCAGCTGCTCGGCCGCCTTCTCGACGTCCGCCTGCCAGAAGCACTCCGGGTCGTCGTTCGTGGACTCGCCCATCATCCCGGAGTCGCGGTAGCCGAGGAACTCGACGCGGGCGACCCCGAGGATCTCCGCGGCCGCGCGGGACTCCTGCACGCGCCGCTCCCACAGTTGTTCGCCCTCGGCGAGAAAGCCTTCGGGGACCTCGCCGACCTCGCCCCGGGTGGCGACGACGAGCACGACGCGGTGCCCCTCGGCGACGGCCTTGGCCATCACCCCGGCGGTGCGCAGGCATTCGTCGTCCGGGTGGGCGTGGAAGGTGACCAGTGTTGCCATGTCTCCGACGCTACCGAACACCACCGACAAAAACCGCCCGCTAAGGTGCGCGATCGTGGCCGGCGACGAGAAGCTCACCTTGCTGTCGTTCCTGCGAGCCCAGCGCGAAAGCGTCTTGGCGATCCTCGACGGACTCGGCGAGGACGCGCTGGCGACCCCGGTCCTGCCGTCCGGCTGGACCCCGCTCGGCATGGTCGAGCACCTCGGGTACGCCGAACGGCACTGGTTCCAGGAGATCGTCACGGGAACCGCGGACCCGGTCGCGTGGCCGGACGACCACGAGCCGCTGACCACGCCCCGGTCTCCGGACGTCGTCTTCGCCTTCTACCGCGAACAGTGCCGCCGGTCCGACGAGATCTTCGCTGCGACGCCGTTGTCCGCGGTGCCGGCGGGGCGCCACCCCACGGCGCTCGCGGACGAGATCGCCGACCTGCGCGGCGTGGTCCTGCACATGATCGAGGAGACGGCCCGGCACGCCGGCCACCTGGACGCCGCCCGCGAACTGATCGACGGGCGCACCGGGCTCGGGCCGCGCTAGGCCTGTTCCTTCGCGCACCACCAGGTCGACCGGCCGCCGACGGTGCCGTGCGCCATCTCCGCGCCGCAGCGGGGGCAGTGCCCGCCCGCGCGGCGGTGGCCGATGATCTCGCCCGTGTGGACGCCGCCGTGCTCGATCGCCGCGCGCAACGCCTTCCGGAGTGCCTTGTGGAGGTTCGTGAGGTCGTCGTCGCCCAGTTCGTCCACCGGGCGGGCCGGGCTCACCGCCGCCTGCCACAGCGTTTCGTCGGCCAGCAGGTTCCCGATCCCGGCCAGCACGGACTGGTCCAGCAGGCGCGCCTTCACCGGCGCCCGCCCCCGCCCGACGCGCGAGCGGAAGTCCTTGCGCGACACCTCGCCCGCGTCCGGGCCGAGCGCGTCGAGGTCCGGGTCGAGCCGCACCCGGCCGAGCCGGCGCGTGTCGAACAACCGCAGCTGTTCGCCGTCGGCGAAGGTGATCCCGAACCGGAACCACTCGGGCTTCTCGACGCGGTTTCGCGAGTACCCGGGCGGCCCGCTCCGGCCGCCGAACCGCAGCTGCCCGGCCATCCCGAGGTGCAGGCCGAGGTTCGGGCCGGGCTTCCCGTCGCCGTTTTCCGTTTCGCACCAGAGTGTCTTGCCCCGCCGGTGCGCTCGCGTGAGCCGCCCGCCCCGCAACGCGGCGGCGATTTCGCCGGGCGCGTGCGGCCGGCAGACCCAGTCGTCGTGGTCGTCGACGTCCTGGATCTCGCGGCCGAGCGCGTCGGCGAGGACCTGGCGGGCGAGCTCGACCTCGGGCAGTTCCGGCACGGGAACCAGTCTGGCGGTTCCGGTGCCGGACCGCCGATCAAGCGGGTGGAGGACGGCCGCCGCGACGTGGTGGGACCGGCGCGGCGGCCGCCGGTCAGGGGCGCCGGTCGCGGCGGACCAGGGCCAGCGCCGGGACGATCACCACGGCGGCGAGGACGAACGTCACCGGGTAGCCCACCGAGCCGATGAGCAGTCCGGCGCCCAGCGCGCCCGCGGCCATGCCGAGGTCGTACGCCGCGTTCCAGATCGCGCTCACCGCGCTCTCGCCGCCGGCCGGCACCCGGGCGTACATCAGCGTGAGCGTCGCGTTCTGCAGCGCGCCGAACCCGGCGCCCAGCACGACCGCCCCGCCGATCACCAGCGACGGCGTGCCGGTGAACGCGATGGCCGCCATGCCCACCGCCGACAGCACCACACCGGGCACCAGCAGCAGGCCCGGGCCGTGGCGGTCGCCGACCCGGCCGGCGACCCAGCGGGCCGCGGTCGCCGCCGCGGGCTGGGCGAGCAAGGCGCTCGCGGCGACCCAGGCCGGCTGGTCCGACGCGGCGAGCGGGAGGAAGGTGACCAGGACGCCGACCGCGGCGGCCGAGACCGCGAAGACCGTCGCCGGGCGGGTCAGCACGGGGTTGCGCAGGCCGGCCAGAACGCCGTGGCCGCCGTCTTCCTTCGGGGTCGCGTCGTAGCGCGGCAGCCCGGGCACCGACAGCAGCGCGAGCAGGGTGGCCACGGTCGTCGCCACGAACACCGGGGTGAAGCCCCAGTGCGCCGCCGCCCACACACCGGCCGGCAGCGCCAGCAGGCCCGGGATCCCGCCGACGATCCCGACGAGCGCGAGGCCTTCGCCGCGCCGGTCCGCCGGGATCAGCAGCGCGGTCACCGCGCCACCGGCCACGACGGCGATCGCGAACCCGATCCCGCGAATGATGCTGACCCCGATGATCACCCACACGTTGGAGCTGACCGTGAGCAGCAGCGTCGGCGCGCCGAGCAGCACCAGGCCGGTGGCCAGCGCCCACCGGTAGCCGACCCGGGTGACCAGCCGCGGCGTCACCAGCTCGGCGGCCACGGTGGCGAGCAGCAGCGCGACCGTCGCGAGCCCCGCACCGCTGTCCGAGCCGGTCTGCTTCGCGAACAGCGGCACCACCGAAAGCGGCAGGTAGAAGCCGATCGACGACCCGAAGATCGAGACGAAGCGGATGAGCAGGGCGCGGGATACCAGCCTCGGCCGGATTTGCAGGTCAGCGGTCATGACAAGAACGTTAGAACCGAACTGGGTCACCGGTAAGGTCCAGTTCCATGGCTGTGGAGTGGGCCGGTTTGGGACCGGAGCTGTTGTTCACGATCGACCGCGAGAGCGGTGCGGGCCTCCGTTCGCAGCTCGAGGACCAGCTGCGCGACGCGATCCGCGGCGGCCGTCTGGCCGGCGGGGAGCGGCTGCCGTCGTCCCGCGAGCTGGGGCGCGCCCTCGGCCTGTCACGGGGGCTGGTGCAGGACTGCTACGCCCAGCTGCAGGCCGAGGGCTACCTGACCAGCCGACCGGGCTCGGCGACGCGCGTGGCGTCGGTCGCCCGGCCGGCCGAGACACCCGAGGCGCGCCCGCCGGAGCGGCCCCGGTACGAGGTCGCCGACTTCCGCCACGGCGTCCCCGACCTGCGCCTCGCGCCGCGCGAAGACTGGGCGTGGGCCGTGCGCGAGGTCTGCCGCACCGCGCCGAACAGCGCGTTCGACTACGGCGACCCGATCGGCGACCGGCGGCTGCGAGAGGTACTTGCGGCCTACCTGCGCCGCGTGCGGGCGGTCGCGGCGACCGCCGACCAGGTCGTCGTCTGCAGCGGCATGGCCCAGGCGCTCGGGCTGGTGCTGCGGGCGCTCGCCGCCGACGGCGTCGCCACGATCGCCGTCGAGGACCCCGGCATCGTGCGGTCGACGACCGAGCAGGCGAACGCCGCCGGGCTGGCCGCCGTGCCCGTCCCGGTCGACGACGACGGCGTGGACGTCGCCGCGCTCGAACGCAGCGGCGCGCGGGCTGTGCTGGTGACCCCGGCCCACCAGTGGCCGACCGGCGTGGTGCTCGCCGGGCACCGCCGTCAGGAGCTGCTGGAGTGGGCGCGGCGGTGCGACGGCGTCGTCATCGAGGACGACTACGACGCGGAGTTCCGCTACGACCGCGACCCGGTCGGCTCGCTGCAGGGACTCGACCCCGACCGCGTCGTGTCCCTCGGCACGGTCAGCAAGTCGCTGGCGCCGGCGTTGCGCCTGGGCTGGCTGGTCGCGCCCGCCCGGCTGCTCGCCGCGCTGGCGCGCGGCAAGCACGTCACCGACCGCGGGAGCCCGGGCCTCGACCAGCTGGCCCTGGCCCTGCTCATCGAGTCCGGGCGCTACGACCGGCACCTGCGCCGCGCCCGCACCGAGTACGCGGCCCGGCGCGAGACGCTCGTCGCGGCGCTGGCCGCCCACGCGCCCGGCCTCCGCGTCACCGGGCTGGCGGCCGGGTTCCACGCGATCCTGCACCTGCCCCCGGGGGCCGACGAGGAGCAGGTGATCGCCCGGGCGGCCGAGCGTGGCGTCGGGCTTTACGGCCTCGCCCGGATGCACAGCACGGAGCGCGCGACGGCCCCGCGGCTCGTCCTGGGGTTCGGCGACACGCCGCAACGCTCGATCGAAGCGGGGATCGCCGCCGTCGGGGACCTCTTGTCAGGCGTCGAGTGACCGCGTCGCGGCGACTTCCCAGGCGAACCCGTCCGGGTCGGTGAACGGCGCGGTGGCGTTGACGGCGATCCGGTGCGCACCGGTGCCTTCGGGAGCGACGCCGGCGTCCTTGGCGAGGGCCTTGTGCCGGTACAGCGCGAGCTTGACGGGGTTCGACCCGGCGTCGAACTCGACGTACATGCGGCCGAACGCCTTGCCGACGGTGAGGCCGTGCTCGGTGTAGAACTTCTTACTGGCGGCTATGTCCTTGACGCCGAGGAGGAGCACGACGGCGTCGAACGCGCGGGTCGCCGGGCCGGTGTTCTTCTTCGCGGACGTGGCGACCTTCCAGATGGCGCCGTCGGGCGCTTGGACGACGCCGCCGTAGCCCCACATGGACTTCGTGGCGGGCTTGAGCGTGGTGGCTCCGGCTTCGACCGCGGTCCCGAGCAGCGAGTCGACGTCGGCGGGCTGCTGAACGGTGAGGGAGAGCGTGTAGCCGCGGAAGCCGGTGGACGGGCTCTCGGCGGTCCGGAACCGGAGCTGGGTGGTCAGGCCGAAGGCGGCCGAGTAGAAGCGCTCGGCGGCGGTGGTGTCGGCCACTTCGAGGGTGATGGAGTCGATGTTCGTCATGCCGGTAACGCTAGGTGCGAGGCGATGACCAGCGCTTCTCGATTCCTGATCAGTACTCGTTCTTGATCACGAAGTAGGAGCCGCGGATGGTGCCGGCCAGCTTCGACTTCTGCCGGGCGAACTTGAACGCCCCGAGCTCCTCGGGGACGTCCATCCCGTCGGAGAGCTTGAACCCGACCGCCCGCTTGCCGGCCTCGTCGAGGGCGTACATCACGTTGATCGACAGGCCGCTCTCGTAGAACACGTACGCCATCCGGATGCCCTCGACCTCGAACTCGGTGGCTTCCAGCGCGGGAGCGGAGATGACGATGCCGCGTTCCTCCTCGAGGATGCGGCTCACCCAGCCGACGGTCGCCGCGGCGTCGCTCGCGGGCTCGACCGTGAAGACGTGGTCGTACTTGTTCTTGAAGTACCGGGCCTCGTTCGCTCGCAGGCCGGCGAGGGCGTCCGCGACCGGCGACGACTCCAGCCCGGTCGTCGAGACGGTGGTGAAGTCCACGGCGTACGACATGGCGAGTCCCTCCGAGGTCGGCGTATGCGCTGGTGGCGACTGTAGACGACCGCGGAACTCACGGCCGGTCGGCGCGTCCACCGGCCGCCTCGGGCCTTCAGTCGTAGTGCCGTAGGGACGGCCAGAGCTGGGCCCAGGTCCCGTGCGGGTGGCCGCACTCGTAGATCGCGGCGTGCTGGTCGGTCTCCTGGTTCCGGATGCCGTCCGGGAAGGAGATCGGCGCGATCTCGCGCACGTCCGACCAGAACCGGTGCAGGTAGGGGACTTTGAACTCGCCGACGCACAGCACGGTGTCCGGGCTACCGGCCGGCGGTCCCCAGTCGCTGTAGCTGTTCTGTCCACTGAGGACCGGTCCGGTCAGCCCGCCGACGATGGTGAGCGCGCCGGCTTCGCCGTAGTTGCTGGTGAAGATCGGGGTGCCGGGCGGCAGCCGGGCCGCCGCGGCCTTGACCTGGTCGGCGAACGCGGGCCAGCCGTAGGTTTCGATGACCGTGGGGTTGAGCGCCCGCAGCGCGTTCTGTGCGCGCGCCGGCAGGATCGGGTAGCCGATCAGGACCGCGATCAGTCCGGACAGGACGATGACGGCGGGCCACCGGCGCCGCGAACCGCCGAGCGCCTCGGCGCGCACCGCGCCGGCCGCGAACACCGCGATCAGCGCGGGCGCGGGGTAGTAGGGCTTGCCGCCGCCGAGGGTGAACACGACGACCGCGGTGACCGCGATCGCCAGCGCCCACCGGAGGTCGCGGCCCGGGCCCCAGCCCAGCCGGCGGACCCCGAGCACGCACAGCACGATGAGCGGCGGGCCGGCCAGCAACGGCAGCAAGGGCAGCTGCGCCAGCGCGCCGAGCGGGCCGCCGGTCCGGTCGCCGAGCACGTGCGCCATCGCCAGGTTCGGCCAGCCGTTTCGCGCGTCCCACACCACGTTCGGGACGGCGATGAGCACGGCTACGGCGCCGGCGAGCCACGGGCCGGGCGTGCGCAGCGCGTCCCGGTGCCACGCCGCCAGGCCGATCGCGACGCCCAGCAGCAGGACGACCACGGTGTCCTTGTTCTCCAGGCCGATGCCACCGATCACGCCGGCCACCAGCCACGCCGACGTGGTGCGCAGCCGCAGCGCCCGGGCGACGGCCACGAACATCGCCGCCCAGACCAGCTGGTCGGTCACGGTCGTGCCGAACAGCACCGACGCGGAGACGAACGCGACGCTGGCCGCCGTCGCGCCGGCCGCGATGGCCTGGGCGCGGGAGCCGCCGCCGAACTCGGCGGCCAGCTTGGCGCCGAGCACGACGCAGCCGGCCTGGCACGCGATCGCGAGCACCCGCAGCGGCAGCACGCCGCCGGGCAGCTCGGCGGCCCACCGGGCCAGCAACGGCGTCAGGGGCGGCTGGTCGACGTAGCCCCAGGCCGGGTGCCGGCCGGTGATCACGTAGTAGAACTCGTCGCGGTGCCAGCCGTACCGGGTGGCGACCGCGAGGTGCACCACGATCGCCACGGCGGTGATGGCCAGCACGGGTCTCCAGGCGAGTTCCGGTCGCCGCTCGGCCGGATCCGACGTCGTGGCCGGTGCCTCGGTCTCGCTCACGATTCCCCCAGGAACGCGCTGGTCAGCAGGTGGTGGACGGTCGTCCGGCAGTGCTCGTCGGTCAGCATCGCGGAATCGGGGTCACCCAGCCGGTGCCACGCGAACCAGGCCACGGTTTCGGCGATGAAGCGGGCGGCCGTGGCGACGTCGGGCACCTCCCGCAGGTGACCGGACCGGATGCGCTTGGTGAGGTAGCCGCTCAGCGCCTCGAAATGACCCCGGCGGCGCTGCACGAACCAGAACTGGAACATCTCCGGCAGCTCACGGGCGCACTGCGCGACGAGCGCGAGGACGTCCCGGTTGGTCTCGATGAACGTGTAGAGCTCGTCGACGATCTCGCCGAACTCCTCGCGGCCCGACGGGACACGCCGCCGGGTCAGCGCGGCGGCCAGTTTCGGGAACCCCTCGGCGTCGGTCCACCGGCGGGCCAGCGCGACGATCTCCTCCTCGGACGACAGCCGCACCGGAGTTTCCAGGCCGTCCAGCAGGTCCGGCCCGATCGACCAGGCCAGCGCGACGTAGAGCAGTGCTTCCTTGCTCTGGACGTAGGTGTAGAGCGCGCCGTGACTGAGCCCGAGCGCTTTCGCCACGTCGGAGATGCCGGTTTCCCGATAGCCGTGCTCGGTGAACACCTGCGCGGCGGCCTCGGCGATGTCCGCCAGTGACCGGGTGGGCGCTCGTCCTGCCATGGGGGCAGTCTTTCCTGACTGACTCAGTCAGTCAAGTATTCGAGCTCATCGCGAGCAGCTCGCCGATCACCGGCTCCGGCCCGCCGTTGCTGAGGTGCGCGATGGCGAACATCGGGGCGATCACCCGGCTCCAGGCGAACAGCCGGTCGCCGTCGAGCCCGCAGGCGGTGGCCACCCGGTGGCACCGGGTCTCGACGCCCTCGTGCCCGGCACCCTCCAGCACGAAGTCGACGGCGTCGAAGCACGGGTCGCCGACGCACGCCTTCGGGTCGATCGCGACCAGGCCCCGCGACGGGCCGCCGTCGAGGACGTTGCCGAGGTGCAGATCGCCGTGCAGCAGCACCACTTCGGCCTGCGTGTCCAGCAGCGCGTCGCACCGGCGGATCGCGCGCTGCCAGGTGCCGGGGCCGATCCGGGCCCGGATGGCCGGTTCGGCCAACCGCCGTCCGATCCGCAGGAAGGCCTCGTCGCACCGGCCTCGCAGGTCCCGCGGCCAGTGCGCGGGCGGCTCCACGGCGTGCAGTGCGGCCAGCAACTCTCCCCACTGCCGCGGCAACTTCGCGGCCGGCAGGTCGCCGGCTTCGGTGCCGGGCCGGACCTCTTCCAGCACCATCGCCCCGGCTTCCGCGTCGACGGCCAGCACGGCGGGCACCCGGCCCGACGGCGCGAACACGCTCAGCATTCCCCGTTGCTCGGTCAGCAGTGTCCGATCCGGACTCAGCTTGAGAACCGCGGGCGTCCCGTCCGGCCACCGGCACCGCAGGACGACGGACGAGGCGCCGCTCTCGAACAGCTCGCCGAGCGCGAGACCCCATCGGGCGGCGAGCCGTCCGGCGACGCGCGGAACCTCCGCGAGCCACCCCTCGGCCGCCGGTCCGAACCGGGCGACCAACCGCGCACCGACGTCGTCCATGTCCATTCCGGCAGCTTGCCCGAACCGTCGCGGCGGCCCCACAGCGAGGCGACGACGACGGAGACGGCCAGCAGCGCGACGCTGCCCGCGATGTCGAGAACGTAGTGGTTTCCGGTGGCGAGCACGTCGGCCGCCATCAGCAGCGGGAACGACCACGACGCGAGTGCCAGGCGTGGATGCGTGCCCCGGAGCGCGGTCCACGCGGCGTACGCGCACCACAGCGACCAGCCCACGTGCATGCTGGGCATGGCCGTGTAGTGGCCGGGATGCGTCCAGCTCTCGCGGCCGGCCTGACCCAGGATGTCGTACCGGGCAACGATGTCGACCGCGCCCGGCAGAGCCGTGCGCGGGGGCGCCATCGGCACCGCCCAGTAGACCGGCAGGACGAGGGCCGTCATCGCGACCATCGTCCGGCGGACCTTGCGGTAGACCTCGGCGTGCCGGACGAACACCCACAGCAGGGTCCCGGCGACGACCACGTAGTACAGCCGGTACAGGTACACCGCCGCGTGCGCGAGGACCGGGTTCCCGGTCAGCCAGGCGTTCACGCTGCGCTCGATGTCGATGTGCACCGCGTGTTCCGCGGACCGCAGGGCCAGCGCGTTCGCATCGGCGGCCGCGAGATCCGTGCCCACCGCGGCGTCGATCCGGATGAAGAGCAGGAACCACAGCAGCAGGAAGACCAGCTCGACGAGCACGGCGGGTCGCCCGCCGATACCCCGGAAGAGCGCCCGTGCCCAGGTGCGCGCGAGGCCGTCCGGCGGCGGATTCACGCGGCCACCCTAGCCGACCACGCCGAATCCGGTGTCGCTGCTCGCGTCGGACGGAGACACCTGACAGAGTGGGCCGATGCTGAAGCAGGTGGCCGACGGGGTCTGGGTCCGGCAGAGCGAGTGGGTCCGGAGCAATGCCGTCGTGGTGCGCGGAGACGACGGAGTGGTCCTGGTCGACCCCGGCATCAGCGGGGCCGATCTCGACGAGCTCGCCGACGAGGTGGACGGGCTCGGTGTCCCGGTGGTCGCCGGGTTCTGCACCCACCTCCACTGGGACCACCTGCTCTGGCATTCCCGCTTCGGCGACGTGCCGCGCTACGCCACCACTGCCTGCGCCGAGGCCGCGGGCGCGGTCCGGGAGCGGGCACAAGCCATGGCGGCGGAGAGCGCGACGGGCATTCCCCTCGAGCTGATCGGGCTCGTCACCCCGCTGCCCGCGGACGGCGGTCCGGTGCCGGGCGAGCTCATCGAGCACGAGGCGCACGCCATCGGCCACGCGGCGATCCTGCTCGCGGACCGCGGCGTCCTGATCGCCGGCGACATGCTCTCCGACGTCCTGATCCCGCTCCTCGACCCCCGCCGCCCCGGCCAGGTGGACGCGTACGAGGCGGCCCTCGCCCGGCTGGCCGAGGCGGCCCGGACCGTGGAGGTCGTGATCCCCGGTCACGGCGCCGTCGCGGAGGGCCCGGAGGTGGCGGCCCGCATCGCGGCCGACCGTGCCTACCTCGACGCGCTGCGACGGGGAGAGGAACCGGTCGACGCGCGCCTCGAGCAGGACTGGCTCGCCGGGCCGCACAAGGCGAACCTGGAGCAGGCTCGCCAGTCGTCCTGAACCCCGATACCCGGCGGCGGGCCGGGGTTCACCGGCCGGCGGCCAATACCGCCGCGAGGCCTTCCCGCAGATCCCGGACGAAATACCCCGGCACCTCCAGCGAGGGGAAATGTCCCCCGGTTTCCGGTGACCGCCACCGGACGATCTGCCGGTAGCGTTCCTGGGCCCAGGGGCGCGGGCACTTCTCGATGTCGCGGGGATACATGGTGATCGCCGCCGGGACGTCGACCCGGAGTTCGGGGTCGAGCGAATTGTGGCTTTCGTAGTAGATGCGGGCCGCCGACGCGCCGGTTCGCGTCAGCCAATACAGGGTCACGTCGTCGAGAACGCGGTCGCGGGAAATCGTCTCGAACGGGCTGTCTTCGGTGTCCGACCATTCGGCGAACTTGTCGAGGATCCAGGCGAGCAGCCCGACCGGCGAGTCGACGAGCGAGTAGCCGATGGTCTGCGGCCGGGTCGCCTGCTGCTTCGCGTACGCCGCACGGTGGTGCCAGAACTCGCGGGTTTCCTCGGTCCACTCGCGCTCGGCCGGCGTCAGCCCGTCCGTCGTCAGCCCGGGCGGTCCCTCCGCGAACGTCGTGTGGATGCCGAGGACGTGCGCCGGGAAGCGGCCGCCGAGGACCGTGGTGATGTTGCCTCCCCAGTCGCCGCCGTGGGCCGCGAATTCGTCGTAGCCGAGCCGGCCCATCAATTCCACCCAGGCGGCCGCGATCTTCTCGGTTCCCCACCCGGTGGTGGCCGGCTTGTCGCTGTGACCGAAGCCGGGCAGCGACGGGGCCACGACGTGGAACGCCGGCGCGTCCGCGTCTTCCGGATCCGCCAGCTCGTCCACGACGTCGACGAACTCGGCGACGCTGCCCGGCCAGCCGTGCGTCAGGAGCAGCGGAGTGGCGTCCGCGCGCGGGGACCGGCGGTGCAGGAAGTGGATGCCCAGGTCGTCGATGGTCGTGCGGAACTGGCCGATGCGGTCGAGGCGCTCTTCGAACGACCGCCAGTCGTACCCGGTGCGCCAGTAGTCCACGAGCTCGACGAGGTCGGCGAGCGGAACGCCCTGGTCCCACCGGCGGGCGGGAGGCACCGTCTCGGCTTCCGGCAGCCGCGCCGCGGCCAGTCGCGCGCGCAGGTCGTCGAGGTCGGCGTCGGTCGCGCGGGCTTCGAACACCCGGACGTCGCTGGTGGGACGGGGCATGAGACCTCCTGGCCATCGTGGAACCGGCTTAGCTGGTTCTAACACGGCGTCGCGACGACACGCAACCGGCTAAGGTGGTTCCATGCCCGCTGAGTTCCCCGACTTCCGCCTCGGCACCGTGCTGGCGACCAGCTTCACGGCGACCTTGACGGAGCGCCGTGGCGACGCCGTGGAGCGCATTCCCACGCCGCGGCGGCTCGTCGACTGGCTGGTGGTGAGCGGCCTCGCCGTGGACTCGTGCACCGATGCCCAGCTCGATCTCGCCCGGGAACTGCGGGAGTCGATCCACGCCGCCGCGACGGCGGCCGCGACCCAGGACGCGCTCCCCGCGTCCGCCGTCCGGGTCGTCAACGACCGCAGTGTTCAGGGCCGCGCCGCGGCCGTCCTGACGGCCGAGGGTGCTCGGCGATGGCGGCTCAGCTCGCCTTCCTGCGTCGAAGACGCGCTGGGCGTGATCGCGGCCGACGCGATCGGCATCCTCGCCGGCGAACGGGACGGAAGGCTGGCCTTGTGCGCGTCGCCGACCTGCCGAGCCGCTTTCTTCGACACCAGCCAGAGCCGCACCCGCCGGTGGTGCGACATGAACACGTGCGGGAACCGGCAGAAGAAGGCGCGCTTCAACGCCAACCAGCGCAAGAATCCCGCCTGAGGGCCGGAAGCCGTTACGCCGGCAGGGTGCGCCGCAGGAAGGCGGTCGTCAGCGCCCACGCCCTGGCCGCCGCGGCCGGGTGGTGGAACATCGGGGCCACGTTGTTGTGGAACGCGTGTCCCGCGTCCTCCTGGACGTGGATCTCCGCGCCCGGGTGGGCGGCGACCGCCGCCTCCACCACCGCGACGTCCGCGCGCGGGATGTACGGGTCCTGCCCGCCGAAGTGGAACTGGATCGGGCACGTGATCTTCGCCAGGTCCGCGATCTGCCCGGCCACCGTCGAGCCGTAGAACGACACCGCCACGTCCGGGTCGCCCGCGGCGGCCGCCGCGAAGGCCAGCGACCCGCCCAGGCAGAACCCCAGCACTCCGACGCCGCCCGAAACCGCCGGCTGGGCGCGGAGGTGGGCCACCGTCGCCAGGACGTCCGAAAGCCCCAGCGCCGGGTCGAAAGCGGACGCCACCTTCATCGACGCCGCCACGCCCGCTTCGTCGTGGGAAGACGACCAGCCGGGCGCCGTCCGGTGGAACAGCTCGGGGACCGCCACCACGTACCCCTCGGCGGCCAGCTCCGCCGCCACCGAGCGCAGGTAGTCGTCGAGCCCGAAGATCTCCTGGACCAGCACCAGGCCCGGGCCCCGGCCCGATGGTGGCAACCACGTCGGGAGGTCCGTCAGCACGCCGTCCACCGCGATGCCCCTTCCGGAGGTCGATGTCCACACCGTACTGGCTCCGCGGCGGGAGGCGTCCTAAGTTGAGATGCCGACCAAGGAGGCTCGATGGGTGAGAAGACGAAGTTCATCCTGGACGAAGACGATCTGCCGACCCGGTGGTACAACGTCATCCCCGACCTGCCCGAGCCGCCCCCGCCTCCGCTGCACCCCGGCACCCGCGAGCCCGTCGGCCCGGACGACCTGGCACCGCTCTTCCCGCAGGCGCTCATCGCCCAGGAAGTGACGACTGATCGCTATGTCGACATCCCGGAGGAGGTCCGGGACGTCTACCGGCTGTGGCGGCCGTCGCCGCTGTACCGCGCGCGCCGGCTGGAGAAGGCGCTCGGCACCCCCGCGCGGATCTACTACAAGTACGAAGGCGTCAGCCCGGTCGGGTCGCACAAGCCGAACACCGCTGTGCCGCAGGCGTTCTACAACGCGCAGGAAGGCGTCAGCCGGCTGACGACCGAGACCGGCGCCGGCCAGTGGGGGAGCGCGCTCGCGTTCGCTTGCGCCCAGTACGGCCTGGAGTGCGAGGTCTGGCAGGTCCGCGCGTCCTACGACCAGAAGCCCTACCGCAAGCTGATGATGGAGACGTTCGGCGCGACCGTCCACCCGAGCCCGTCCGAGCTGACCGAGTCCGGCCGCGCGATCCTCAAGGACCACCCGGATTCGACGGGCAGCCTCGGCATCGCGATCAGCGAGGCCGTCGAGCAGGCGGCGCAGGACCCGGACGCGCGGTACGCGCTGGGCAGCGTGCTCAACCACGTGCTGCTGCACCAGACGATCATCGGCGAAGAGGCGCTGAAGCAGTTCGAACTGGCCGGCGACACCCCCGACCTCCTGGTCGGCTGCACCGGCGGCGGCTCGAACTTCGGCGGGCTCGCTTTCCCGTTCCTGCGCGAGAAGCTGGCGGGCCGGATGGACCCGGTGATCCGCGCGGTCGAGCCGGCCGCGTGCCCGTCGCTGACACGCGGCAAGTACGCCTACGACTTCGGCGACACCGCGGGGCTGACGCCGTTGCTGAAGATGCACACGCTCGGCCACGACTTCATCCCGGACCCGATCCACGCGGGCGGCCTGCGCTACCACGGGATGTCGCCGCTGATCTCGCACATCTACGAGCTCGGCCTGATCGAGGCGATCGCGATCGGCCAGCAGGAGTGCTTCGCGGCGGGCGTGCGGTTCGCGCGGTCCGAAGGGATCATCCCGGCTCCGGAGCCGACGCACGCGCTGGCGGCGTGCGTCCAGGAAGCGTTGCGGTGCAAGGAAACGGGCGAGGAGAAGGTGATCCTCACGGCACTGTGCGGCCACGCGCACCTGGACCTGCCGGCCTACGGCGCCTACCTGGCCGGGGACATGGTGGACGACGAGCTGTCCGTGGCCGCTCTCGAAGCGTCCCTCGCGACCCTGCCGTAAACCGTGAGATGGCCCGTTGAAGGACTCGGAGTCCTTCAACGGGCCATTTCACGGACCTTCAGAGGACGTCGGGGACTTCGGGGCGGATGAGTGCGGTGTGGGGCGTCGCGAGGACCACGCGGTCGCGGCCCGCCGCCTTCGCCGCGAACACCGCGTCGTCCGCGGCCTGGAGCAGGATCGTGTACTCCGTGGCCGTTTCCGGGTACACCGCCGCGCCGATCGAGGCCGTCAGGCCGTCGATCACCTCCGGCTTGCCCGGGCGGATCACCGGCACCGGCACCTCGATCCGGGCGATCGCCGCGCGGATGCGGTCCGCGATGGACACGATCTCCGCGCTCGTCGCGCCCGGGAGCAGCACCACGAACTCGTCGCCGCCGAACCGGCCGACGTAGTCGCCGCTGCGCACCGACCCCTGGATCGCCACCGCGATCGCGCGCAGGACCTCGTCGCCCGCCAGGTGGCCGTTGCCGTCGTCGATGGCCTTGAAGTGGTCGAGGTCGATCATCAGCACGCCCGCGGTCGACGACAGCTCCGCGGCGCGGACCAGCTCGGCGCGCGCCAGCTGGACCCAGAACTCCGGCGCCAGCAGCGCGGTCTTGGAGTCCGTGCGCGCGGCGGCCTGGAACTGCGGCAGCAGCAGGCCGATGTGCAGCGCCACCGGCGTCACCATCAGCACCGGCAGCAGCCACGGCCGGACCGTCATCACCAGCGCGATCCCGCAGCCGACGCCGACGGCGGCCAGCACGATCAGCACGTCCGACGGGTTGCCGAACGCCTGCCGCGGCGGCTTGCCCGGGTTGCTCATCACGATCGCGAGGATCACCAGCACGTAGTTGAGCCCGAAGTAGACGATCCCGGACAGCAGCAGCGCGGTCATCCCGCCGAACCCGTCCAGGTACGGCACGTACGGTGCCAGGTGCCCGGTGCCGGCCGACAGAACGGCGCCCGCGGCGAAACAAGCGAGGATGACGGTCGCCCCGGAAAACACTTTCCGGTGAATTACGCCACGGCGTTGGTAAACGCGGACCCAGGAATGGGCGTAGCTGACCACGATGACGAGCGTGGCCAACGGCGGCGGCAGCAGGAGCAGCCCGGCGAAGATCCAGATCGACTGCAGGTGCATGTGCGGCCGTCCGTCGGCGGCGAGCTCGCGGATGCGCTCGATGCGTTGCGCCGCTTCGAGGTGCACGATTTCGCCGGCCAGGATCAGGCCGCACCAGAGCAGGGATTGGGTGGTGATCGGCACGAGCGCGGCCGTGGCGAGGACCGCGACCAGCGCCAGCGCGTCGACGACGAGGACGTAGCCGAACACCGGAGTGGCCAGCTTCCACATCGCCCACGTACGGATACCTGATCGTGGACGTTCTGAGCTGGGCTTTCGCCCTGGGGACCCGGACAATCCCACGAAACGCCCTTCTATTCAGGACGGAACTTCGTCGCGGAAATCGTCACTGTAATCGAATGAACGCGGTGTGTCACTAGGCTGGTCGGGCTACCGTCCGGTCACGCACCGTGCAATATCCGATCCGAACAGGAGAAATCATGTCGCACTTCCTGCCCAACGCCAACATCGTCCCGTCCCGCCGACGCGCGCAGCGGCCCACCGACTGGACGCGGCAGCTCCCCACCGACTGGACCCGCTCGATCCCGACGGACTGGACCCCGCGGCAGATCCCGACCGACTGGACCGCGCGCGAACTGCCCACCGACTGGACCGTCCGCGAGCTGCCGACGGACTGGACCCGCCCCGGCGTCTCGTCACCGCTGCCGCAGTGCCCGACCGACTGGACCCCGCGGCAGATCCCGACCGACTGGACCCGGTCCTGACTCCTGCCCGGTGACCGGCGGGCCCCGCCGGTCACCGGGGTTCCGGTTGCGCGCGCCGCCACAGCGACGCCGCCCCGCAGGCGGCCACCACACCGATCGCCCCGGCTCCGGCGACGACCCCGTGCGGTGCCGCGCGTTCGGCCGCCAGCCCGGCCAGCACCACGCCGAGGCCCTGCGACACCCGCAACGCCGTGAGCGCGAACCCGAACGCCTGCGCGCGCTGGGCGTCCGGGGTCAGCTGGACGAACGTCGTGTTCGCGATGAGGTTGTAGGAACTGGCCACTCCGGACAGCGTCAGCAGCGCCAGCGTCGCCTCGAGGTCCGGCCGCAGCGCGCACCCCAGCAACGCCGCGCACGCCAAGACGGCCAACGGCCCCAGCAAGCGGCTCCGCCGGGAAGCCGGGATCCGCGACAACGCGGCCATCCCGATGACGTTGCCCAGCGCGTACGCCCCGAGCAGCAGCCCGACCACCACCGCGCCGCCGCCGAGTTCGGCCGCGTACGGCGCCGCGATCGCCTCGCCCGCGATGTAGATGCCCGACACGCACCCGAGCGCGACCAGCGCGAGCCGCCGCCGGTCGCCGACCACCACCGTCCAGCCCGCGCGCACGTGCCGCCACCAGCGGACCCCGGACGACTCCCGCGGCGGCCGGGACCGGACGCCGGTCACCAAGAACAGTGCCGACGCGGCGAAGCTCACCGCGTCCGCCAAGAGTGCGCCGCCGGTGCCGACGGCCGCGACCAGGAGCCCACCGAGGGCGAACCCGGCGACCTGGCCCGCCTGCACGAGCATCATCAGCAGGCCCATCCCGGGCACGAACCGCTCGCCAGGCAGCACTTGCGGCAGCAGCGCGGCGCGCGCGGAGTTCCAGACCGGGTTGACCAGCTGGACGCCGATCAGCAGGGCCGCGACGGCCGGCAGCGGGAGCCCCGGCCACGCCATCACCGCGACCGCCAGCGCTCGCACCACGTCGGACAGAACCATCACCGCGCGCGGCGGGTGGCGGTCGGCCAGCCCGGACAGCAGCGGCCCGCCGACGAGGTCCGGCAGGAACGTCAGCGCGTACGCCAGCGCCGCCCAGCCGGGCGACTTCGTCCGGTCGTAGACCAGGATCGACAACGCGACCCGCGCGAGCTGGTCACCGGTGACCGAGACCAGCTGCGCCGAGAACAACGCCCGGAACTCGGCCACCGCGAGGACGTCCCGGAATCCCACCGCACGCGTCGCCATGGACACCCACGGTACCGCCGCGGACGCGGTGCGTGAACGGCCGTTAGGAGGTCACTGCCCTTCGCCGCACGTGATTTTCGGCTGCGGGTTGTAGCGGACGTTGCGGGTCGAGCGGCTGACCTCACGACCGGACGCCGCGTCCTTGAGCACGCGGGTGTCGCTCGTGGTGAAGCCCGGCGCGCCGTTGGAGGCGTGGCAGTTCTCCGCCGGCCCCGGCTTGGTCGGCGGGTCGGTCGGGTTGGAGCGGCCGCCCTGGATCGACTCGACGGTGTAGCGCTTGGTGCCCCACAGCTTCACGGTGATCGACGACGGCGTCCAGATCGTCTGGATCGCGATGCCGGTGGCCGAGTCGTTCGTGAACTTGATGTCGATGACGCTGGCACCGTTGGGGTTCTGGAACACCGTCGCCTCGCGCGCGGCGGGGTAGCGGCTGATGTAGTAGCTGTGCTCCTTGTGCCCCGCGTCCTTCATGCCAGCGAAGTACGACGCGTTGTACAGCGTCGTCGCGAACTGCGAGATGCCGCCGCCGACTTCGCGCGCCGGGGCGCCGTTCTCGATGACGCCGGCCTCGACGTAACCCTGCGGCTTGCCGCGCGGGCCGGTGAACCCGTTGAGGCTGAAGGTTTCCCCTGGCTTGACGATCGCGCCGTTGACCTTCTGCGCGACGACGCGGATGTTCGTGCCGGAGTCGGCCGCGAAGCCGCCGGTGGTGAATTCGCCGACGACCTCCTTGACGCCCAGCTGGTTCGCCTGCTCGGTCGTCACCTTCGCCGGGCTGTCCTTGTAGACCGCGGCGACCTCGCGGCCGTCGGTCTTCTTGAGGACGTCGGGCAGCGGCTTGAGGCTCGGGTCCCAGTCGATGGTCCGGCCGTCGGTGGACGGGTCGACCGTGGGCTTGCCGCCCTCGAAGACGATGGTCGCCTCCTTGCCCTCCTTCTCGGTGGACTTCAGCTGCGGCCCGGCGGCTTCGGCGATCTTGGCGTTGTCGATCTTGGGGTTCAGCCCGCCGCCTTCGGCGGGCTCGAAGCTCAGCGCCGCGGCGATCGCGTCCGGCTTGACAGTGGCGTTCTTGCCGTCGCCCTTGACGACCAGCGGGCCCGAGACGGCGGGGCGCGCGAACTGCTCCAGCGCGGCCTGGACGCCTTCGGGCGTGGTGCGCACCGGCGTGCCGGTGACCGGCAGCGCCAGGGTCTCCCCGCGCGCCCACTTCTCGACGACGGCGGCCTTCGCGGCCTCGACGTCGAGCTTCTGCCCGGGCTTCGGCGCGACGGCGACCGGGTTCGTGCCCTCGAACTTCACGGTGCCTTCGACCGGCTCGCGGTCGACCTGGCCGCGGAGGCTGTCGAGGGCGGCGGCGAGCTTGGTTTCGTCGGCGTGGCTGACGACGCCGACCTCGCGGCTGGAGAACAGCGACGCCAGGCGCGTGAACGGGTTCAGCGGCTGCTCGCCGGCCTGGTCGAGGGTCTGCGGCCAGTCGAGCTTCAGCCCGGCGAGCGTCGGCGACAGCTCACCCTTGACGTCGCCCGCGGTCACGGCGAGGGGGCGCGTCAGCCGCGGCTCGATCTGCCCGCGCAGCTCCTGCTCGGCGGCCTGGCGGTCCATCCCGCCGACGTCGACGCCGGCCACGGTCACCCCGCGCGGGACGCTGCCCTGGCTGACCAGCAGGTCGATGCCGTAGATCGCGACGAGCACGGCGAAGGCGCCGCCGGCGATCAGGCCGGTCTTGCGCAGGTTGATCCGCTGGGCGAGCTTCTGCACCGGAGAGGGTGCCGGGTCCGGTTCGGGCCGGACGACCGGCAGGACGTCCGTCTGCTCACCGTGTGACTCGGGCCAGCGCGGTTCGTACGGCAACTCTCCACCCCTTCAACGCGGCACCGGATCGCGCCGGTGACGGGATCAGCGTACGGGGCACCCGGACAAGCCGTACGACTCGCCCTAACGGGGGATGAACCGGTCACGGAACGGTCGATCGGCGCGAACTCAGCCGGCGTCGGGCTCCGGATTGTGGCCCGCCCGCGCCAGGAAGTCGAAGTCGCAGCCTTCGTCGGCCTGCGTGATGTGTTCGCTGTAGAGCGCGCCGTACCCGCGCTCGAACCGGGGCGCGGGCGCGGTCCACTCGGCACGCCGGCGCTCCAGCTCCTCGTCGGACACGTCCAGGTGCAACGTCCGCGCGGGGACGTCCAGGGTGATCAGGTCGCCGTCGCGGACCAGCGCCAGCGGCCCGCCGACGTGGGATTCGGGTGCCACGTGCAGGACGCACGCGCCGTAGCTCGTGCCGCTCATCCGCGCGTCGGAGAGCCGGACCATGTCGCGCACCCCGGCGGCGAGCAGGTGCGCGGGGATCGGCAGCATCCCGTACTCGGGCATGCCCGGACCGCCGAGCGGGCCGGAGCCGCGCAGCACCAGCACCGAGTCCGCGGTGATCGACGGATCCTCGATGCGCTTCTTGAGGTCGGTGTAGTTCTCGAAGACCACGGCCGGCCCGGTGTGGGTGAGCAGGTGCGGTTCGGCGGCGATGTGCTTGATCACCGCCCCCGACGGCGCCAGGTTGCCGTGCAGCACCGCCACCCCGCCCTCGGCCGCCACCGGGTTGTCCCGGGGGCGGATGACGTCGTCGTTGTGCACCCGCGCGGCCGCCAGGTCGGCCTCGAGCGTGCGGCCGGTGACCGTCACCCGGTCGGTGTGCAGCAGGTCGGTCAGCCGCGAAAGCAGCCCGGGCAGGCCGCCCGCGTAGTAGAAGTCCTCCATCAGCCAGTCACCGCCCGGCCGGATGTTCGCCAGCACCGGCACGCGCCGCGCGATGGCGTCGAAGTCGGCCAGCGACAGCGGGATCCCGCTGCGCCCGGCCATCGCGATCAGGTGGATCACGGCGTTGGTCGACCCGCCGAGCGCCAGCACGGTGGTGATCGCGTCCGCGTAGGCCCGCTTGTCCAGGATCCGCGTGATCGTCAGGTCCTCCCACACCATGTCGACGATCCGCGCGCCGCTCGCCGCGGCCATCCGGTGGTGCGCCGAGTCGACGGCGGGGATCGACGCCGCGCCCGGCAGGGTCATGCCGAGCACCTCGGCGGCTGACGTCATCGTGGACGCCGTCCCCATCGTCATGCAGTGCCCGGGCGACCGCGCGAGCCCGCGCTCCAGTTCGGACATCTCGGCGTCGCCGATCAGCCCGGCGCGCTTGTCGTCCCAGTACTTCCACATGTCGGTGCCGCTGCCGAGGACCTCGTTGCGCCAGTGCCCGCGCAGCATCGGCCCGGCCGGCACGAAGATCGCGGGCAGCCCGGCGCTCGCCGCGCCCATCAGCAGTGCCGGCGTGGTCTTGTCGCAGCCGCCCATCAGGACGGCGCCGTCGATCGGGTAGGACCGCAGGATCTCCTCGGTCTCCATCGCGAGCAGGTTGCGGTAGAGCATCGGCGTCGGCTTCTGGTACGTCTCCGAGAGCGTGGCCACCGGGAACTCCAGCGGGAAGCCGCCCGCCTGCCAGACGCCGCGCTTGACCTGCTCGGCGCGTTCACGCAGGTGCATGTGGCAGGGGTTGATGTCCGACCACGTGTTGAGGATGCCGATCACCGGTTTCCCGAGGTGCTCTTCCGGGTTGTAGCCGAGCTGACGGCCGCGGGCGCGGTGGCTGAAGTTGCGCAGCTCGTCGCCGCCGAACCACCGGTGGCTGCGGAGCTCCTCGGGTGCTTTCATGCGATCCAGTATGGCATCTGATATATGATCCTGGGGGCCTGGTTGAATGGGCTTCGACACGACCGAGGGAGCGCCATGACCGGGACGTTCAGCCTGCCCGCCTCCCGGACCGAAGTGGTCCTGGAGGAGATCCGCCGCGGCATCCTCACCCGCGAGCTGGTGCCCGGCCAGCCGCTCGTCGAAGCGGAGCTGGCCGCGCGGCTCGGCGTGTCGAAGACGCCCGTGCGCGAGGCGCTCAAGGTGCTCTCCAACTCGGGCTTGGTGACGTTCAGCCCGTACAAGGGCGCGTCGGTGGTCACGGTCGACGCCGAGCTCGCGAAGTCCGTCTACGACGTGCGGATGGTCCTGGAACCGGAAGCCGTCCGCCGGACCGTCGAACAGCGTGACGCCGCGTTGCTCGACGACGCGGCGGAGGCGCTGAAGGAAGCCTCGACGGCCATCGCCGACAAGGACCAGGCCGCGCTGAGCCTGCTCAACCGCCGCTTCCACCGCGCCCTCTACCGCGGCTGCGGCAACCCGCTGCTGGTCTCGATCCTCGACGACCTCAAGGACCGCGCGGCCCTGATCAGCGTCGTCGGCTGGGAAGCCAACCCGAGCTGGAAGAAGGAGTGGACCGAGCACAAGGCGGTCCTCGCCGCGGCCAAGAAGGGTGACGCCGAAGGGGCCGCGGCGCTCCTCAAGGACCACATCGGCGGCTTCCTCGAACGGGTCCTCAAGGCCATCGGATGAAGCTGCTGCTCATCTCGGACACCCACGCCCGCCCCCTGCCGGAGCAGGTGTGGGCCGAGGTGACGGCGGCCGACGTCGTCGTGCACGCCGGCGACTGGGTCGAGGCGGACCTGCTCGACGAGCTGGAAGCCCGCAGCAAGCGCCTGATCGGTGTCTACGGCAACAACGACGGCGCCGGCCTGCGGGCGCGGCTCCCGGAGATCGCGCGGGCGGACCTCGGCGGCGTGCGCCTGGCCGTGATCCACGAGACCGGCGCGAAGCAGGGCCGCGAGCAGCGGTGCGACGCGCAGTTCCCGGACACCGACGTGTTGGTCTTCGGGCACAGCCACATCCCCTGGGACACGACGACCCCGGCGGGCCTGCGGCTGCTCAACCCCGGTTCACCGACGGATCGCCGCCGTCAGCCGTTCTGCACCTACCAGACCTGCCGCATCGAGCGCGGCACCCTGACGGACGTCGAGCTGCACGAACTGCCCCGGAAAGGGTAGACAGGTCCCATGGATCCGGCATGGGCGTTGCGGGAGATCGCGTTCCAGCTCGAACGCGCGGGAGAACCGACCTACCGCGTCCGCGCGTTCCGGAGCGCGGCCGCGACCGCCGACAAGATCGGCGCCGAGCAGCTGGCTCAGATGGCCGGGAACGGCACGCTCACCTCGCTGCCCGGCATCGGCAAGGCCACCGCCGGCGTCATCGAGGACGCGCTGGCCGGCCGCGACCCGGCCTACCGGGAGAAGATCGTCGAGAAGAAGCTGCCGGACGGCGAGCCGCTGCGCTCGGCGTTGCGCGGTGACTGCCACACGCACTCCGACTGGTCGGACGGCGGCAGCTCGATCGGCGAGATGGCCGTCGCGGGCCGGGACCTGGGCCACGAGTGGATGGTGCTGACCGACCACTCGCCGCGGCTGACCGTCGCGAACGGGCTCTCGCCGGACCGGCTGCGGACGCAGATGCAGATCGTCGCGAAGGCCAACGAGCTGATGGCGCCGTTCCGGCTGCTGCACGGCATCGAGGTCGACATCCTCGACGACGGCGCCCTCGACCAGGAAGAGGATCTGCTGGGGCAGCTGGACTTCGTCGTCGCGAGCGTGCACTCGAAGCTGCGGATGCCGGCGAAGGACATGACGCGGCGGATGCTCGCCGCGGTCCGGAACCCGCACACCCGGGTGCTGGGGCACTGCACCGGACGGCTGGTCGCCGGCCGCGGGCGTCCGGAGTCGGAGTTCGACGCGAAGGCGGTGTTCACCGCGTGCCGCGAGAACGGCGTCGCGGTGGAGATCAACTCGCGCCCGGAACGCCTCGACCCGCCGATGAAGCTGCTGCGCCTGGCCGCCGAGATCGGCTGCGAGTTCGCCATCGACAGCGACGCGCACGCGCCGGGCCAGCTCGACTGGCTGGGCTACGGCTGCGAGCGTGCGATCCAGGTGGGCATCGGGCCGGAGCGGATCATCAACACCCGGACGGCGGCGGACCTGCTCAGCTGATCTCGATGACGGGGTGCTTCGCCGGATCGAGCCAGCGCAGGAGGGCTTCGAGGTCGGGCTTGGGGATCGCGACGCAGCCCGCGGTCGGCTTCCCGTCGGTGACGTGCAGGAAGAACGCCGAGCCCGCGCCGGGCACGACCGGCGCTCGGTTGTAGTCGATGACGACGGCCTGGGCGTAGACCGGGCCGGCCTCTCCGAGGTTCTCGCCGGCAGCCTCGTCGAAGGGGCAGCTGCCGGGGGCGCACGTGAAATGCGTGTTGTAGTAAGGGGAAGCC
Organism: Amycolatopsis camponoti; assembly: GCF_902497555.1. Taxonomy (NCBI): domain Bacteria; kingdom Bacillati; phylum Actinomycetota; class Actinomycetes; order Pseudonocardiales; family Pseudonocardiaceae; genus Amycolatopsis; species Amycolatopsis camponoti. The sequence goes on from NZ_CABVGP010000001.1 coordinate 1,492,407, forward strand.
ACGTCGGAAACCCACCAGTCCGAGGTGGTGACCTCGCGGTAGGGCAGCCGGGTCCGCGCCGGTTCGATGCCGAATGCTTCGGTGAGCGGCCAGACGCCGGCGGGGGTGTGGGAGGTCGACTCGCTCGCCTGCCCGACGCCGTTCTTCCCGACGTGGGCGGGGATCGGGCCGTACGCCTTAGTCCACTCGCCGCCGGTGCGCTGCCACGCCGTGAGGACGGCGGTGGCGTCGCCCGCCGAGCGGGCTCGGACAGTGATGAGCTGGCCCGCGTCCGCGGGCGGCGCGGCGGCGGTCGCGGGTGTGGCGGCACCGGTCAGCAGCGCGGCCGCGGCCAGCGTGGCACCGAGGGATCTCCTGCGCATGCGGGAGAGGGTACCGGTGCCACGCCGGCCGCGCCGGGTGTCAGTTGATGGTGTAGCTGTCCCCGTAGACCTTCCACTTCAGCGGGGTGTGCAGGTCGAAGTTGCCCGCGTTGAGGAACACCAGCTGCTCGGTGTCGACGCGGGAGGTGTCGGCGTGCGCTTCTTCCTGCTTCATGATGACCTTGCGGGCGTCGAAGAAGGCCTTGAGGTAGGTCGTCTCGTTGCCGCCCTGGGCCGGCGTCTTCGCCTTCTTCATCGCGGTCTTGCGGATGCCGCCGAAGCTGTCGGAGCTGTCGCCGGGGCCGTGCATGACGATGGCGTCGTAGTAGGCGAACTGGCCGAGGTTGCTGAGGCCGTCCGACTTGCCCTGGCTCACCGCCGGGTTGAAGTACACGCGGTCGCGTTCGCTGTTCTGCGCGTCCTGGAACGCGGTGGTGGCCGCGGCCTGCTTCCACGCGCTCTCGAACGCCGAGCCGAGCCCGCTGTGCGAGTCGGTGCCGTTCACCTTCCGCAGCGCGGGGAGGTACTTGGCGAGCGGGTTGTTCGGGACGGCGTCCGTGTAGGCCTCGACGAGCTCGAGCATGTCGCCGGTGCCGGAGCAGAACCCGATGATGCCCGCGGTGTAGCCGCGGCCGTCACCGATGTCCTCGATGTACTTGTACTGCGCCTTCCAGTCCAGCGAGGAGTTTTCCGCGCTGGAGACCAGCTTCATCGCGATCTCCTTCTTCGCCGGCGCGGAGAGGTCGCCGGTGGCGAGGGCGGTCGCGCTGGTCGCGGCCAGTGGGGCGGGGGCCGCCGTGGAGAGGGCGGGGGTGGTGATCACGAGGGCGGCGACGGAGGCCGCGCCGAGCGCGCCGATGAAGACCGGCCGCAACTTCTTGCTCATGGGGAAAACCCTTTCCGCGGAACTTGCCGTGGGGGAGCACGGCTTTTTCGGGCATGGCGGACGAAGCCCGGAATTCGGCGGCCTGCGTAGCCGTCGCCTTCGGGGCATCGGGTGGTGCTGCGGCGTAGCGCCACGGTAGCGAAGGGTGAACGGCTTCACAAGAGGCGGAAGATGTTCACGTTCCTGAACAGCGCGTTTCCGTCCTCAGTGGACTCGGATTCGGCAAATAGGTAAATCCGCGAACGGAAAAGAGGCTATTTCGGCGGCATCAGCGCGCGCCGGCGAAGAGGCGGATGACGTCCGGCAGCACGTTCACCGGGATCGTCGGGTCGATCGCCCGCTGGACGCCGAGGCCGATGCCGAGGCTGAGCAACGCCGTCGCGGCGTCGGCGGCCGGCATCGGGAGCGTGATCCCGAACCGCTCGGCGTAGCCGGCGAGCAGGTCCGCGATGGTGTCGCGGATGGCCTTGTCCCGCGCGGCCAGCTCGGCACGCACGTGCGGGTTGCGCCGGGCGTTCGTGGCGAACTCGACCTCGAGGGCGGTCCACGCCTCGTCGCCGATGCTGCGCTCGGCCCAGGTCTGGAACGCGGCGAGCAGCCCGTCCACGCCGTCGGCGCCGACCAGCGCCTCGGCGACCAGGGTGACCTGCTCGTCGTGGATCCGGTCGAGCACCGCGAGGCACAGCTCGTCCTTGTTGCGGAAGTTCGAGTACACCGCGCCCTTCGAGTACCCGGCCTCGTCCGCGACCTTCTCCAGCGACGTCACGGAGTACCCGTCGCGCAGGAAGAGCAGCTTGGCGGTCTCGATCAGCTGCTCGCGGGTGCGTGCCTGGCTTTCCGCGCGGGTGAGTCGGGCCATGCGTCCACTCTAGCCAGCCCGGGAATCGGGGTACCATCAGTATTCGAATACTGCTAGTCTCCGAAAATGGACCAACGCCACTTCGCTGTCCTCGTCGTCGGTGCCGGGGCGTCCGGGCTGGGGGCGGCCATCCGGCTCGGCCAGGCCGGCGTCGACGACCTCGCCGTGCTGGAGAAGGCCGGTTCGCTCGGCGGGACCTGGCGCGACAACACTTATCCCGGCTGCGCCTGCGACGTCCCGTCCGCGCTGTACTCCTACTCGTTCGCGCCCAACCCGGGGTGGACGCGGGCGTTCGCCGGGCAGGCCGAGATCCGGGCGTACCTGGCGGACACCGCGTCGCGGTTCGGGGTCACGGACAAGATCCGCTACGGCGTCGAGGTGACGCGCGCGCAGTGGACCGGCTCCCTCTGGGAACTGGAGACGTCCCGGGGTCCGTACACCGCGCGGATCCTGGTGGCGGGCACCGGGCCGTGGCACGAGCCGCTGATCCCGGACCTGCCGGGGCTCGCGGACTTCCCGGGCGAGGTCTTCCACTCCGCGCGCTGGAACCACGGTTACGACCTGGCGGGCAAGCGGGTCGCGGTGATCGGCACCGGCGCGTCGGCGGTCCAGTTCGTCCCGCGCATCGCGGGGGAGGTCGGCCGGCTGCACCTGTTCCAGCGCACGGCGCAGTGGGTGCTGCCGAAGCCGGACCACCACGTCCCGGGCGTCGAGCGGTTCCTGCTGCGGCGGTTCCCGGCGCTGCGGCGGGCGTTGCGCAGCGCCGAGTACGCGGCGATGGAGACGCTCGGCTTCGGGTTCCGGCACCCGTGGCTGCTGCGGCAGGTGCAGAAGATCGGGCTCGCCCACCTGCGGCTGTCGGTGCGGGATCCGGTGCTGCGCAAGGCGTTGACGCCGGACTACACGCTCGGTTGCAAGCGGCTCCTGATGTCGAACACGTACTATCGTGCACTGACACTGTCCCATGTGGACGTTCACCCGACGGCGGTGCGTTCGGTCGTCGGCGACCGCGTCCTGGGTGCGGACGGATCGTCGGCCGAGGTCGACGCGATCATCTTCGGCACGGGCTTCCACATCCTCGACATGCCGGTGTCGTCGCGGCTCTTCGACGCCGACGGCCGCAGTCTCGACGACCACTGGAAGGGCAGCCCACAGGCGTACGCGGGGACGACGGTGGCCGGGTTCCCGAACCTGTACCTGCTGCTGGGGCCGAGCCTGGGGACCGGGCATTCGTCGGCGTTCATGATCATGGAGGCCCAGCTGCGCCACACGGTGGCGGCGGTGACCCGGACGCTGAGCTCGGGCTGGACGTCGCTGTCGGTGCGGCCGTCGGTCCAGGACGCGTTCAACGCGGAGGTCCAGGCGGCGCTGCCGGGAACGGTGTACCAGTCGGGCGGTTGTTCGAGCTACTACACGGATGTCAACGGGCGCAACAGTTTCAGCTGGCCGTTTTCGACGGGCCGGCTGCGGTCGGCGGTGGGCTCGTTCGACGAGGCGGACTACGAGATCGGGCGGGTCCACGCGGCATCCGGCGAGTGAGGTCCGGGGCGTTTCACGCTCGGCGCCGGGAAAGCGTCACAACGTCGCGAATCGCATCCCCGCTTTGGTGAGCCGGTCGATCAGCGCGTCGCCCATCGCGGTCGCCGTGGTCACCTGGCCCGCCGTTTCCGGGAGGTCGTCGGTTGCGAGGCACAACGCCGATTCCGCGAGCATCTTCGCCGTTTCGTCGTAGCCGGGATCGCCGCCGGAGACCTCCGTGACGACCCTCTCGCCGCCGCCTTCGCCGATGAACCGCACGGAAAACCACGACCGGGCCCGGCGTTCGGGGCTCGGACCGTTTCCGGGGGCCAGCAGGCGCGAGAGTCCGCGCCGCGCGGGCGGCACCTGGGCGGCGGCGAACAGTGCGCCGACCCCGAGCGCGCCGCCCGCCAGCACCGGCAGGTGCTTGACCGCGGCGAAGTGCCGGTAGGTGAAGTCCGGCCCGTAGCGCTCGGACGCGGCGGCCGACCGGCGGACGACCTCGGGATCGATCGTCGGCAGCGGCACGGCCCACCAGCCGGGATCGGCGACGCGGTGCGGCCGTCCGAGCGGCGCGTGGGTGAACCGCCCGGCCGGCCGCGGCTCGGCGGCCGCGCGTTCTTTCGCGATCCGCGCCCCGGCCGGCAGCCGGGACATGATGGTCAGCGCGCTGAGGAACGTGCCGCCCGAGGGCATCCCGCTGGCCCGGACGTAACCGTCGATCTTCAGCGGTACGCCTGCGGGCAGCTGCTTGACGGTGAAGTACGCGCCGAGGTCGTGCGGGATCGAGTCGAAGCCGCAGGCGTGCACCAGCCGCGCGCCGGTCTCGCGGGCCCGGCGGTCGTGCGCCAGGTACATCCGGTCGACGAACTCGGGCTCGCCGGTCAGGTCGACGTAGTCGGTCCCGGCCGCGGCGCACGCGGCCACCAGCGGCTCGCCCTGGGTGAGGTAGGGGCCGACGGTGGTGATGACGACCTTGGCGGCCCCGGCGACGGCCGCGAGCGACGCGGGATCGCCGGAGTCGGCGACGAGCAGGTCGAGCGAACCGAAGCGGTCGTCGATCCCGGCGAGCCGCGCCCGGACGGCTTCGAGCTTGCCGAGGTTGCGCCCGGCCAGAGCCCACCGCAGATCCGCGGGCGCGTGGCGCGCCAGGTATTCGGCGGTGAGGCCCCCGGTGAACCCGGTGGCGCCGAACAGGACCACGTCGTACGCGCGCATGTCTCCTCCAGGGGACGTCGACGGCGGACGCGCTCAGGTTACCCGCGGGTCACTTCGGGTCGCTGACCCAGCGGCCGGTCGCGCTCCCGCCCGGTTGACCGCTGCCCCCGCAGGTTGCCAACGGCCGCTGGAGTCGGCAGCCGTGACCGGGAACTCCGGGCCGCCGCGACCGCAAGACACTTCCCACCACCCCGCCGGTCACTTCCGGTCCCCGGTGTAAACCACCGCCGCCGCGACCGCGGCCACCCCGGCGACCACATCCGCGATCCGCCGTGGCAGCCCCTGATGCGTGTCCTCCATCCACCCCCGGACCTGCGCCCGCCCGAGTTCCGGCTCGCACAGGTCGTCCACCCCCGCCGTCCACGCCAGCAGCGCCAAGCACGCCGCGTGCGGGTCGGGCCGGTCGACGCCGAACACCGCCGCCCGGGCCTTGCTGCGGGCCGCCGTCGACACCAGCAAGTCCGCCGGTGGGTAGCGGTGGCGGCGGAGGAACACCCGCTCGGGCGTCCGCCGGACGAGGCCGAGCGCGACCAGGTTGTCCGCCGCGATCGACGGCAGTTCCCCGCGCAGGTGGTCCACCCACTCGCGCACGCTGTGCGTCCCCGTTTCCGAAACGATTTCGGAAAACACGTGATCGGCCGTCGGAATACCCGGCGGCCGTCCCGCGATCGCGCGGACCTTCCGGTTCTCGACCGTGATCCGGTCGGTGAAGAGCAGGTCGCACAACGCCGCGCCGGCGAGGCCGATGCCCAGCGACGTCCGGCTGAGCGTCGGGCGGCCGGTGAACTCGTCGTGTCCGAGGAAGAAGAAGGAATCGACCAAGGTGAGCCGGCGCATGACGGAAAAAGGCCCCCTGGGCGGTCGCGGTGAGGATGCCGAAGATAGCGGTCCGGCTTCGCGCGGTTTCGGCGCCATCACGGTTTACCCCGAACGGACGTACCGCCCTCCGGTGCGGACCCCCTACTCTGGGGCGCCGCGCCCAAGATCACCTACGGCGCGGGGGAAGGTTCATGCGTACCCAATCACCGGGGCCCGGCCTCGGGCGGAGGCGGCTCGGCGCCGCCCAGATCGTCTTCTTCGTCGTCGCGGCGGCCGGTCCGCTGTACGCGATCGCCGGCGGGGTCTCGGCGACCTACGCGGTGACCGGCAGCGTCGGCGTGCCGCTGTCGTTCGTCCTGCTCGCCCCGGTGCTCGCGCTGTTCGGCGTCGGGTACGCCGCGATGAGCCGGTACATCACGAACGCCGGCGCGTTCTACCCCTATGTGGCGCACGGGATCGGGCGCTCCGCGGGCACCGCCGTCGCCTACGTGACGGTGCTCGCCTACAGCTCCATCCAGACCGGCGTCTTCGGCCTGTTCGGCCTTTCCGTCTCCACCTGGCTGAACACGACGTTCGGCTGGAACCTGCCGTGGTGGCCGATCGCGCTGCTGACGGTGCTCGCCGTCGGCGCCGCCGGCGTGCTGCGGATCGACCTCAACGCGAAGGTGCTCGGCGTGGCGCTGGGCCTCGAGGTCGCGGTGCTCGTCGTGCTGAACGTCGCCATGTTCGGCCACCCGGCCGGCGGGTCCGTTTCGGTCGTCCCCCTGGAGCCGTCGAGTCTTTTCACGGCGGGCGTCGGCGCGGTTTTCGCTTTCTCCATCGCGGTTTTCGTCGGTTTCGAAGGGGCCGCCACCTACGGCGAGGAGTGCCGCGACCCGCGCCGGACGGTGGGCCGCGCGACCTTCATCGCGATCGGCCTGACCGCGGTCCTCTACATCGTCACTTCGCTCGGGATGGCGGTCGCGACCGGGCCGGACCACATCGTCGAGCGCGCCACCGCGGAGGGGCCGGGCCTGCTGTTCGGGCTCGGCGGGCAGTACGTCGGCACGGCCTTCGCCGACACCGCGTACCTGCTCTTCCTGACCAGCCAGTGCGCCGCGCTGCTGAGCCTCCACAACGCCGTGGCGCGCTACTTCTTCGCGCTGGGCCGGGAAGGGCTCCTGCCGGAGGGCTTCAGCCGCACCAGCAAGCGCACCGGCGCGCCGATCGGCGGCTCGCTGGTCCAGACCTCGATCGGGATCGTCGTCGTCTCGGTCTTCGCGCTGGCCGGGCGCGACCCGTTCACCGACCTGTTCACCTGGACCGGCGTCACCGCCTCGACGGGTGTCACGATCATCATGATCGCCGTTTCGCTGTCGGTCATCGGGTTCTTCCGCCGTCGCCCGGGCAGCGAGACGTGGTGGCGGCGCGCGGGCGCGCCCGCGATCGCGGCGGTGACGCTGACCGCGATCCTCGTGCTGATCATCGTCCACTTCGACGTCCTGCTCGGTCCGGCGGGCTCGATCCCGTCGCTGCGCTGGGGCCTGCCGGGGCTGCTGGCGCTGGCCGGCCTGGCCGGCTTCCTGCGGGCCGAGGCGCTGCGCACCCGGCGTCCGGACGTCTACGCGGGGATCGGCGGTCCGCTGCGCGAAGACGAACTCGCGGAGACGCGGTGAGCGACGTCCGCGCCGCGGATCCGTCCGAAGTGGACACCGTGGTCGAGGTCCTCGTCGAGGCGTTCCAGGACGACCCGATGAGCCGCTGGGTTTTCCCGGACGCCGGACGCCGCCGTGCCGTCTCGCACCCGGCGTTCTTCGGCGCGCTCCTCGAAGCCGGGTTCGCGGCCGGCCACGTCGACGTGACCGGCGACCACACGGCCGCGGTGATCTGGCTGCCCGCGGGCGGGGACGACGAGCCGATCGAGGGGCTCGACGCGGCCGAAGCGGATCGGCT